>CAZERE010000040.1:0-22372 GCA_964515365.1 uncultured Phenylobacterium sp.
TCATCGCGCCTCCATTTCCGAGCGGCTCGGCCGAAGTTCAAGAGCGCGCCCGCCGCGAAGCCCGCGGCGAAGCCCGTCGCCAGACCGATGGGGGCCAACCGCAGGGTCAGGGGCCACGAGATGTGAACCAGGGGGTCGCCGTCGGCCTTGGGTCGCCGCATCATGGAGAGCGCGATCGCCGCCATGGCGAGGGCGAACAGCGTCAACAGCGCCTGGCCATCGACCTGCTTGGCCAGGCTGGAGCCCGCCACCGCGCCCGCCAGGCCCGCGGCCGCGAACACGCTGGCGCAGGGCCACTTCACCCGGCCGCTGCGGGCGTGGCCCAGCAGATTGACCGCCGCGCTGACCGCCACGGCCGCCGCCGACGTCCCGATGGCCAGGTGCGTGTCGTCCAGGCCGACCACATAGAGCAGCGCCGGGGTGGCCAGGACCGAGCCCCCGCCGCCGAAGACGGCCAGCAGAAGACCGACCACCGCGCCGCTGGCCAGCGCGGCGATCATCGCAGTGTGGGTGAGCTCCATGGCGCCTCCTGGTTCGGTAGATAGGCGCATTTGCTATATTAGCAATAGCGCATATATAGGGCGGCAAAGGAGACCCCCATGTCCGTTCAGCAGCAGAGCTTCTTCCACGAGCCCACCTCGACGGTGACCTATCTCGTCTGGGACGAGGCCAGCGGCGCGGCCGCGGTCATCGATCCGGTCCTCGACTATGAGCCCCGCGGGGCCAAGGTGTCCGGCGGCCAGGCCTCGGAGATCCTGCGGTTCCTCAAGGACCACGGGCTGACCCTCGCCTATGTGCTGGAGACCCACGCCCACGCCGACCACCTCTCGGCCGCCGCCCGGCTGCGGGAGGCGACCGGCGCGCAGGTGGTGATCGGCGCCCATATCACCGCCGTGCAGGACTATTTCGGCAAGGTGTTCGGCGCCGCCGACGTCACCCCCGACGGCGCGGCCTTCGACCGCCTGGTCCGGGAAGGCGACACCCTGATGCTCGGCGAAACGCCGATCGGCGTCCTGCACACCCCCGGCCACACCCCGGCCTGCGTCACCTATCTGATCGACGGCGCCGCCTATGTGGGCGACACCCTGTTCATGCCCGACTACGGCACCGCCCGGGCCGACTTCCCCGGCGGGGACGCTGCGACCCTCTATCGCTCCATCCAGAAGATCCTGGCCCTGCCCCCGGAGACCCGGATCTTCGTCGGCCACGACTATCTCACCGACACCCGCAAGACCCACGCCTGGGAAACGACGGTGGCGGCGCAGGCGGCGGAGAACATCCATCTTCGCGACGGCGTCACCGAGGCCGATTTCGTCGCCCGCCGCGAGGCCCGGGACGCCAACCTGCCGCCGCCGATCCTGATCCTGCCCTCCCTGCAGGTGAACATCCGGGCCGGCGCCCTGCCCCCGCCCGAGGCCGATGGTCGGGTCTATCTGCGCCTGCCCGTCACCCTGACCTGACCGGCGCGGAATGGGCCGAAGCGCCCTTGTTCAGGGCGCGCTCATGCGAATGACGATTGGCGAGCCGGCCGCAATGGTGTTCTAGACTCCCATGGCTTCGCAGAAAGACACCTACCTGGTGCTGGACGTGGCCGGCGTGGACATGGCTCTGCCGATGACGGCGGTGGCCGAAATCCTGCCGGTGACCCGGTTCGAACGCCAGGCGCCCTGGCCCAAGGTGCTGGCCGGCTTCATGAACCTGCGGGGGCGGCCCCTGGCGGTCATCGACCTCGCCCGGGTGATGGATCCCCAGCGGGAGCCTTCGAAGCCCGACCTCTACAGCCACGTCATTCGCCTGGGCGAGGCCCATGGCGGCGGCGGTCTCGCCCTGCTGACCGACCGCGCCAGGGACGCCGAGGTCATGGCCGACGACTTCACCGAGGTGGACGACGACGCCAGCGCCAATGGCGTGATCGGCGGCAACCTGCTGATCCTTGGCCGTCTGACGCCCCTGATCGACGTGCATCGCCTGCTCCTGATCGAGGAGGAGGTCCGGGTGGCCGAGATCGCCGAGGCCCTGCGCACGAGGCTTGAGGCCTCGGGGCATGGCGAGCCCTGAGCGCCTTCCCGGTCTTCGCGCCAGACCATCCCTTCTGGCGCCTGAAGGCGGAGGTGATCGCCCGCACCGGCCACTTCTATTACGCCGACAAGGATGACGTGCTCTGGGACCGGGTGCGGCGGCGGCTGGCGGCCCTGCGCATGGCCGATGTCGAAACCTATGTCGGCCTGCTGGACGATCCCCTGGCCGGCCCGCGGGAGTGGCGGCGGCTCGAGGGCGAGATCACCGTCGGCGAGACCTACTTCCTGCGCTACGTCGAACAGTTCGCCGCCCTGCGCGCGACCATTCTGCCCGAACTGATCGCCCGCAACGCCGAGACCCGGCGCCTGCGGATCTGGAGCGCCGGCTGCGCCACCGGCGCAGAACCCTATTCGGTGGCGATCCTCGTGGCCGAGCTACTGGGCGACCGCATCGCCGACTGGCGGATCACCATCCTGGGCACCGACATCAACGAGGCCGCCCTGGAGGCCGCCCGGGCCGCCAGCTTCGGCGCCTGGGCGCTCAGGTCCCTTTCAGCCGAACAGCGCAGCGCCTGGTTCACGCCCGAGGACCGGAGCTGGCGGCTGCGGCCCCGGTTTCGCAGCCTTGTCCGCTTCCAGCACGGCAATCTCCTGGACCTGCTGGGCGCCGATGCGCCCCTCGACCTGACCGATTTCGACCTGATCCTCTGCCGCAACGTCCTGATCTACTTCCATCCGGACACGATGAACGCCGTGGTGGCGGCCCTGGCCGATCGGCTGGAGCCGGAGGGCTGGCTGCTGGTCGGCCATGCCGAGCCCAATCCCGGCTTCGAGGCCCATGTGCGGACCGTGTCCCTGCCCGGCGCCACGGCCTATCGCCGCCGCAGCGATGACGATCCGGCCCCGGAAGAGCCCCCTGAGGCCTGGACGCCCGCCGTCTTCGATCCGCCCCGCCCGGCTCAGGCGCCGACCCGGCCTGCGCCGCCGAGCCCGGCGATGCGCCAGGCCGCGCCTGTTCCGCCGCCCGCGCCCATCCCCGCCGACATCCCGGAAATCCGCGCCCTGGCCGACCTTGGGCGCTTTCCTGAAGCCGCCGAAGCCTGCGCCCGGGCGCTGCGGTCCAATCCGGCCGACCCCGCGGCGCACTTCTATCTGGGCCTCGTGACTCAGGCCCAGGGACAGCTGGATCAGGCCGAGGACGCCCTGCGCCGGGCGGTCTATCTGGATGGCGGCTTCCTGATGGCGCAGTATCATCTCGGCCTGGTCCGGCTCGAGCGGGGTTCGGCCGCCGAGGGCCGCCGCACCCTGGCCGCAGCGGCGCGCATGGCCGCAAGCTTGAGCCCCACAACACGTCTGTGCGAAGGGGAAGGCTTGACCGCGGCGGATCTGCGCGAACTGGCGCGGCTGCAACTCGAAAGCGGATCGGGGGCGAGGAATTGAGCCAGGACAAGCCGAAAGCCAGTCGACATCGTCCGGCGGCGCAGGCTGAATCGCCCCGCGCCCGCCTCATCCTGGACGAACGCACGCATCGCCTCGCGCAGCTTGATCGCACCGGGCCCGAGGCGGTCTCCGATCAGGCCTCATCGGTCCTGCTGTGCCCCGTGGGCGAAAACCTCTATGGCCTGCCGATGATCGAAGTGGCCAGCCTGCGCCCGCTGGAGCGGCTGAGCCGGACGGCGACCGTCCCCCAGGGCGGCGTCATGGGTCTGGTCGCCGACAGCGGCCGGGTCCGCCAGGTTCTGGACCTGGGCCATCTGCTGGGCGCGCCGGCCACCCGCGACGCCGACGGCTATCTGGTGATGCTCAAGGCCCATCCTGACTTCGCCCTGCGTCTGGGCGAGCGCCCCCTGTCGGTGGCGGTGACCCCTGATCCCGCCAATCCCGAGCGCGCCCAGGTGGCGAGCCTCGGGGACCATCACGCCAAGACCCTTGTCATCCTTTCCGTCGCCGCCCTGCTGGCCGCCGACGTGTCCGTGGGAGCCTGACCCCGTGAGCATCGCCAACCGCATCCTGCTGGGCTTCGTCGCCGTCATCATCCTGGTGATCGCCCTGGGGGCCTTCGGCCTCAGCCAGATCGGCGAGGTCCGGTCGGAGACCGCCTCGATCGTCAACCGGGACCTGGCCTTCATCCGCCAGCTCGCCGCGGTCCAGAACACCCAGCATGAGCTCGAAGCCGCCACCGAGTCGGACTTCGCCGCCCACGCCCTGGGGTCGCCCGATAACCCCAGCGACGGCGCTTCGCCGGCCTGGCGGGCCGCCGATGCGGCCGCCATCCAGACCCTCGACCAGGCCATCGCCCAGGCGACCAACTTCCAGGCCACCGCCGCCTCGCCGGAACGTGGCCGCGCCTGGGGAGAGATCGCCCAGACCCTGACGCGGGCCCGCGGCGTGCTGGAAGACCTTCGCCAGCGCGACCTCGTCGCCTTCCGGGCCATGGATCAAGGGGACATGGCCGCCGGTCAGGCGGCCCGCGCCGGGCTTGCCGCGCCCCGCGCCGCCTTCCAGACCGAGATGGACCAGGCCAGCGCCACCCTCGACCAGGCCCTCGAACTGGGCCAGCGCCGGATCGAGCGCGTCTATCAGATCAGCCGGATCTCCACCCTGATCGGGCTGCTCCTGGCCGTGGCGATCGCCATGGCCGTGGCCTATCTGATCCGCAAATCCATCATCACGCCGCTCAGCACGTTCATGGCCTTCGTCGAGCGCGTCGGCCAGGGTGACCTCACCCGCCACACCGAGCTGACCGGGGCCGACGAGATCGGCCGCCTGGGCGCCACTCTGAACGGTATGGTCGATGGCCTGCGCGATCTCGCCCGGCAGAACCGCGAGGCGACGGAAAACCTCAACGCCGCCACGGCCGAGATCCGCGCCTCGTCGCAGGAACAGGCCGCCAGCGTCGAGGAACAGCTCGCCGCCGTGCAGGAGACCGCCGCCACGGTGGACGAGATCACCCACTCCGGCGCCCAGATCGGCAAGCGCGCCCAGGAGGTCATCGCCTCGGCCCAGGCCACCGCCCAGACCAGCAATGAGGGCCTGCGCGCCGTCGACGAGACCGCCCGGGCCATGGACGCCATTCGGGACCAGGCCGAGGCCGTCGCCGAGAACATCGTCGCCCTGAGCGAGAAGACCCAGGCGATCGGCGATATCATCAGCACCGTCAACGACATCTCCGAGCGTTCGCACCTGCTGGCCCTGAACGCCGCCATCGAGGCCGCCGCCGCCGGCGAAAGCGGTCGCAGCTTCTCGGTCGTGGCTTCGGAAATGAAGCTGCTGGCCGACCAGGCCAAGGACGCCACCAACCAGGTCCGCTCGATCCTCGGCGACATCCAGCGGGGGATCAATTCCTCGGTCATGCTCACCGAAGAGGCCGTCAAGCGGGTGGCCGCGGGCAAGGAGCGCACCGACACCACCCAACGGACCATCACCGAGATCACCGGCCGGGTTCAGGAAAGCGTCCAGACCTTCCAGCAGATCGTCGCCTCCACCAACCAGCAGCAGCTGGGCATCGAACAGGTCATGGGGGCGCTGCAGAACATCCGCCAGGCCAGCCAGCAGACCGCCGTCGGCACCCGCCAGCTGGAAGAGGCCGCCGGCAATCTGGCCAGCCTGTCCCAGCAGCTGCTGGGCCTGGCCGAACGCTATCGGGTCTGATCGCCCGCCGTGCCGGACCTTCGCGCCCAACTCCTGGCGGCGTTCGACATCGAACACCGCGACCACCTCGAAGCCGTGCGCCGCGCCCTGGCGACACCGGAAGAGGCGGACCTGCGCGAGGTCTTCCGGCGCCTGCACAGCCTCAAGGGCGCCGCGCGGGCGGTGGACCTGGAGATCGTCGAGCACCTGGCCCACCGGCTGGAGGAGCGGCTGGCCCAGGTGATCGACCAGGGCTCTGGCCTGGACGACGCCACCGTCGACCTTATCCATCTGGGCCTGGACGCCATCGAGGCCCAGGCCGCCGCCCAGAAAGCGGGTGAGCCCCAGCCGGACGCCGCCCGCGCCCTGGACGCCCTGGGCGCGCCGGCGTCACCGGCCAGGTCCGAACCGGCGAGGCGGGATCCCGCGCCGGCGCCCGCCTCGCCTGCCCCGCCGTCCGCTGACGAACGGAGCCCTGAATATGTCCGGGTGGATGCGACCCTTGGGGAGCGGCTGAGCGAGTCGCTGCACAACCTCTCCAGCGAGGTGCAGATCGAGGCCGCACAGCTCGAACTGACCCGCCGCCTGCGAAACGAAGCCGCGCAGCTGGAGCGGCTCTGGCGGGAGATGCGCGCCCGCGGCGCCGATGGCCGGCTGGCCAACCGGATCCACGCTTTCGAGCGCGCCCTGCAGGACCTGAACCGCGACATCGGCGACCTGGCCCGCCGCCAGGCCCGCGCCAACTGGGCCGTGGGCGAGAGCCTGGCTGAGCTCCGCGAGCGGATCGACGAGATCACCCTGACCCCGGCCGAGAGCGTGCTCGGGGACCTGGGGCGCATGGTCCGGGACCTGGCCCGCGAACAGAATATCGAGGTCGACGTGCGCACCGAGGGCCTTGAGGTGCGCGCCGAACGTCGCGTGCTTCAGGCGCTGCGCCAGCCGATCATCCACCTGCTGCGCAACGCCGTCAGCCACGGCGGCGAGCCGCCGGCCGTACGCGCCGCCGCCGGCAAGAGCGAGCGCCTGCACGTCACCCTGCGTGCTGCGGCCCGCGGCGGACGGCTCGAGGTGCGCATCGCCGATGACGGCGCAGGCCCCGACCTGGCGCGGATCGAGGCTGCGGCGATCGCCAAGGGTCTGCTGCCGCAGCCCGAGCCGGGCGCACCGCCCCGGCATCCCGACGAAATACTGGCCCTGGCCTTTGAACCCGGCGTCTCGGCCAGCGAAACCGTGGACCGTCTCTCGGGCCGCGGCATGGGCCTGTCGGCGGTAAGCCAGGCCTTGGCCGCCCTGGGGGGCTCAGCCCGGCTCCTGGCCCGGCGACCGGCCGGGGCGGAGATTGTCCTGTCCGCCCCGCTGTCGGCGGCGCGCCAGACCCTGGTGGTCGCTGAATCCGGCGGCGGCCTCTTCGGTTTGCCGAGTTTTGCGATCCGCTCCCTGATGCGCCTGCGCCCCGGCGAACTGCAAATCGTCGAAGGGGTGCCCAGCGCGCGGATACAAATCGACGGGTCGGACATTGTCACGCCCGTGATCCCTCTCAACGCCCTCCTTGAAAACGCTGCTCTGACGGCGCCGGCCTCCGACGCCGCCACACCGATGATCCTCATTCATCGCGGCGAGCGCCACCTGCTGCTGGCCGTGGACGAGATCGCCGACGTCCGCGAGCTGACCGTGCAGGACCTGGATGACCGCCGCCTCGCGCCCGGTCTCACCCTGGGCGCGGCGATCCTGGACGAAGATCGGCCTCTGCTGGTCCTGAATCCCGAGGCGCTGATCGATCGCTGGCTGCGCAACGCCCGCCGGCTCTCGGCCTCGGCGCTTGGCCTCGCCAACCCTGAGACCGTCGCCCGGCAGGTGCGCACCGTGCTGGTGGTCGACGACTCCATCACCACCCGGACCCTGGAGAAGAGCATCCTCGAGGCCCAGGGCTATCGGGTCATTCTGGCCGTGGACGGGGTGGACGCCCTGAACACCCTGCGCTCGTCCGAGGCGCTCATCGACCTGGTGGTGGCCGACATCGAGATGCCCCGGATGGACGGCTTCTCCCTGTTGCAGGCCATCAAGGCCGATGCGGGCCTGGCCCGCCTGCCGGTGATCCTGATGACCTCTCGCAACGAAGAAGCCGATGTGCGCCGGGGTCTGGACCTGGGCGCCGAGGCCTATATCACCAAGCAGAAGTTCGACCAGCGGGAGCTCTTGGCGACCATCGGGCGCATCCTGTGACCGCCGGCGCGCCCGTGCGGGTGATGATCGTCGAGGATTCCCTCGTGGTGCGCGAGCTGTTGAACCATATCGTGGCCCGCGACCCGCGATTCCGGGTGGTCGCCGCCGTCGCCTCGGCCGAGGAGGCCCTGGCGGAGATTCCGCGCCTGCAGCCTGACGTGATCTCCATGGACATCCGGCTGCCGGGCATGGACGGGCTGGAGGCCACGGCCCGCATCATGTCCGACCATCCGACGCCCATCGTCGTGATCGCCGACGCCGTCGAGGACGCCTCCCTGCGCATCTCGATGAACGCCCTGCGCGCCGGCGCCCTGACGGTGGTGGAGAAGCCGGCCGGCCCGGCCAACGCCAGCTATGAGCGGCTGGCCGACACCATCTGCACCCAGCTCTACATCATGAGCAGCGTGCCCGTGATCCGGCGACGCAATCTCGGCGGCGCCCCCGACGTCCGGCCGCCGCCGCGGCCTGCCGCGACCGGGGCCTTTGAGCGGCTGGACTTCCTGGCCCTGGCCGCCTCAACCGGCGGCCCGCCGGCCCTGGCCAAGGTGGTCTCGGCCTTGCCATCGGACTTCCCAGCCCCAGTCTTCATCGTCCAGCACATGGGGGCGGCCTTCATGGAGGGCTTCGCCAAATGGCTGGGAGGGCTCACCGCGCTGCCGGTGAGCCTCGGCGAGGACGGCGTGACGGCCCAGCCCGGCTGTATCTATGTGGCGCCCGGCGACAGCCACATGATGGTGCGCGGCCATGGCGTGATCCGCATCAGCCGCGATCCACCGATGGGCGGCCAGCGCCCCTCCGCCAATATGCTGTTCGGCGCCCTGGCCGAGGCCGCACCGACCCGCACCGTGGCCGCTCTGCTCACCGGCATGGGCGAGGACGGCGCCCAGGGGCTGTCGCGCCTGGCCCAGGGCGGCGCCCACACCATCGCCGAGCACGCCAGCACGGCGGTGGTGAACGGCATGCCCGGCGCCGCCGTGCGCCTGCGGGCCGCCCGCGACGTCCTGCCTCTGGATCTGATCGGCCCTCGCATCATGCAGCTGGCCGGCAAGGGGCGGCCATGAGCGCACACCAGCACGCCAAGGTTCTGGTGGTGGAGGATTCCGAGACCCAGGCCCTGGCCCTGCGCGGGCGCCTGGAGGCCGAAGGCTACACCGTGCAGACCGTGACCAGCGCCGAAGCGGCCCTGGAGCGGCTGAACGGCCCCCTGCCCGATCTGATCGTCGCCGACTTTCACCTGCCGGGCATGGATGGGCGGGAGCTTTCGCGGCAACTGCGCCTGAACCGCCGCACCCGCACCCTGCCGCTCCTGATGCTGACCAGCGCCCGCGAGCAGGACCTGGAGCGCCAGGGCCTGGAGAGCGGCGCCGACGCCTATGTCTCCAAGTCTGCGGACATGGATGTGATGCTGGCCCGCCTGCGCGCCCTGCTGCGCCGGGGGCGAACCGCCGCCAGCGAAGCCGCGTCGGATACGGACTTCCGTCCGGCCCGCATCATGGTGGTGCACGACAGCCCGACCCAGCGCCTTCGCCTGAGCGCGGCCATGGCCCAGGCGGGCTACGAGGTCCGCGAGGCGGCGAACGCCGAGGTGGCCCTGGCTGCGGCCAACGACCAGATCGACTGCATCGTGATGCCCGCCGCCGGCGCCGGGCTTGATGGGCTGGAGCTCTGTCGTCGGCTTGACCGCCGCCGCGAGCGGATGGCCCTGCCCTTCCAGACCGTGGTGATCCGCCCCGGGGCCGGCGATCCCCACGCCCTGGCCGCCGCATTCGACGCCGGCGCCGACGACGTCACCGCCAGCACCGACGACGATGAGGTGCTGCGCATGCGGGTCCGCGCCCTGGTGCGCCGCAAGCTGCTGGCCGAGGAGACCCGCCGCTCGGAGGAGGCCGAGGCCCGGGCCGCCGCCGCCGACGAACTCTCCCGCGCCAACGCCGAACTCGGCGCCGCCAACCGACAGCTCCGTCAGGCCCAGGCGCAGCTGGTCCAGTCGGCCAAGATGGCGTCCCTGGGCGAGCTGGTGGCCGGCATCGCCCACGAGATCAACAACCCCCTGGCCTTCATCCTCGGCCACCAGAACACGGTGGAGCGCCTCACGGGCCAACTGACCGGCGACGGCCTGAGCGAGGCCGACAGGGCCGCGGCCCTGGCCAAGACCGCCGACCGCCTGGGCGCCATGCGGATGGGGCTGCAGCGGATCCAGAGCCTGGTGCTGAACCTGCGGAAGTTCTCCCGCCTTGACGAGGCCGAGAGCCAGAACCTGGACGTGCCCGACGCCATCGCGACCGTTCTGGCCCTGCTGGCGCCCAAATTGGGCGCCATCGAGGTGCGCCAGCGCCTGGAGGCCCGGCCGACCCTCACCGCCTCTCCCGCCCTGCTGAACCAGGTGGTGATGAACATCCTGGCGAATGCGGCTGACGCACTTGGCGGCGAAGGTGTGATAGAGATCGCCACAAGCGAGCAAAATGGCCTGTACAGGATCGAGATCAATGACTCAGGTCCCGGGGTGCCCGAAACTGTTCGCGACCGCATCTTCGAGCCCTTCTTCACCACCAAGCCCGTGGGCGCCGGAACCGGCCTTGGCCTCGCCATTGCCTATGCCGTCGTTCGGGCTCACAAGGGCGACCTCACGGTGGACAGCGGCCCCCTCGGAGGCGCGCGGTTCGTGATTCAACTGCCCGTGGACGACCAGGCATGATCGCGCCGCCCAATCCGACGCCCCTGATCCTGCTGGTGGATGACGAGCCCGATATCCTCGTGGCTCTGGAAGACCTGTTCGAAGGCGACTTCCGGGTGAAGGCCGCCCATTCCGGCGCCGAGGCCCTCGACGTTCTGGCGCGCGAGCCGGACGTGGCGGTGATCGTCTCCGACCAGCGGATGCCAGAGATGCCTGGCGACGTCTTCCTGGGCCGGGCCCGCGGCATGTCGGACGCCGAAGCCATCCTGCTCACCGGCTATGCGGACCTGAGTTCGGTGACCTCGGCCCTGAACAAGGGCGGCATCGTCGGCTTCGCCGCCAAGCCCTGGGATCCCGAAGCCCTCCGCGCCATGGTGGCGGCCGCCGCCGAGCGCCATCAGCTCCGCCGGGCGCTGAACGAGGAGCGTTCCCTGCTGCGGGGCCTGATGGCTCACCTGCCCGCCGCCGTGGCGGTCAAGGATCGCAAGGGCCGGTTCGTCCGCATCAACCAGCGCAAGGCGGTGGCCCTGGGGGTCGCCGTCGAGGACGGGCTGGGCAAGACCGAGGCCGAACTAGGGGCGCATGGTCGCGCCGACGCCGAGGCCCGCGCCATACGGGCCGGCCAGACGGTCGAGGTGCTGGACGAACTGGAGACCGAGGTCGGCGCCCAGTGGCTGGAGACCGCCATCGTGCCGGTGCCCGACGCCGGCGGAGAGATCCGCCACCTGGTGATCGTGGAGCGCGACGTCACCGATGAGAAGCTGGCCGAGATGCATCTTCGCCAGTCCGACAAGCTGCGCGCCCTGGGCACCCTGGCCGGCGGCGTAGCGCACGACTTCAACAATCTGCTGACCGCCATCATCGGCAGCCTGGAGCTGGCCACCCGGCGTCTGGGGGATGAGGCGGCGGTCCGCCGCTATCTCGACAACGCGACCCTGGCCGCCCAGAAGGGCGCCACCCTGACCCAGCGCCTGCTGGGCTTCAGCCGCCAGACCGAAAGCCGCGGGGCCGAGGTCGTCGACCTGGCGGACATCCTGACCGAAACCCGCGACCTGGTGGAGCGCACCCTGGGCGGCGGCGCCCGGATCAGCTGGAATGTCGCTTCGGACCTGTGGCGCTCGGCGATCGAGCCCGACCAGTTCGAACTGGCCCTTTTGAACCTGGCGGTGAACGCCCGGGACGCCATGCCGGATGGCGGACGGATCACCATCTCGGCCTGGAACCACACGATCGCCGCGCCGCAGCCGGGCCTGGACCTGGGCGCAGGCGACTATGCGGTGGTCTCCGTCCGCGACACCGGCCCGGGCATGACGCCTGAACTGCTGGCGCGGGTGCTGGAGCCCTTCTTCACCACCAAGCCCGTGGGCAAGGGGACGGGTCTTGGCCTGCCCATGGCCTATGGCTTCGCCCAGCGTTCCGGCGGCGCCCTGGAGATCGCCACCGAGCCCGGACAGGGCGCGGAGGTGAAGATCTACCTGCCCCGCGCCCTGCCCTCTGCGCCGAGCGCGGAGATCGATCTGGATCCCGCAGCCCCCGCCCCCGCCGCCGCCCGCCGACGGATCCTGGTGGTCGATGACGAGGCGCCGGTGCGGGCGGTGACCGCAGGCTTCCTGCGCGACTGTGGCCACGAGGTGGTCGAGGCCGATGGCGCCGAGCCCGCCCTGGCCCAGCTCACCTCCGACGGCCCCTTCGACCTCGCGCTTGTGGATTTCGCCATGCCCGGTGTGAATGGGGTGGAGTTCGCGCGCCGCGCCAGACCCGACTGGCCCGACCTGCCCATCGTCCTGTTGACCGGCTATTTCGATGTCGAGGTCCCCGGCGACATCACCCTGGTCCACAAGCCGTTCAGCCACGCCACCCTGCAGGCGGCCCTGAACCGGGCGTGGGCTCAGTAGACCCCGAGCGCCAGCCCGGCCGCGAGCGCCGCCCCCAACTCGGCGCAGGCCGCCAGGTCCGCAGGCGCGATGGTCTTGGGCGCGAGGATATCTTCGGGCGTCTGGGCGTGGGTGCAGACGATGATCGGCTCGGCCACGGTCTTCAGCCGCCAGCCCGTGGCGATCCGGGCGATCTGGCGCACGGCGTTCTCGCCGTCGCTGCCGGCGCAGACCATGACCGCATAGGGCCGGCCTTCGATGCGGCCGAGTACGGGATAGTAGGTGCGGTCGAAGAAGGCCTTCAGTTCGCCTGAGATGGCCGCCAGGTTCTCCGGCCCGACGAAAAGATAGCCGTCGGCCCCCAGCACGTCATCGTCGCCTGCGCGCTCGGCCTCCAGCAGCCGCACCTCGACCTCGCCGTCTGCGCGGGCGGCGTCAGCCGCGGCCTGCGCCATCTGGCGCGAGCCCCCGGTGCGGGAGTGATAGACGATCAGGAGGGTCTTCATCGGTCGCACCATACCCGTCTGCGGCCGCCATTTGGCGGTCCTGCGGCCTGGAATCTGCCAACTGGCGTCGGCTACTCGACTCAATGGCGAGGCTTGGGTCGATTTTCGGTGAATCTGGCCCGCTAAACGCCCTCCGCGCGGAACCCGCAGACCGGCCAGCGCCTTTCTCCCGCCAAGAGGAGATTTCCATGGCCATCATCCAAGGCTTGGGCCTTCAGAGCGCCCCCGCGGCAGGTTTCGCCGACCCCAATAGCCTTCACCGCGGGCTGGCGCGGTGGAACCGCAGCCGCCTGTCGCCGTCCGTGCCGCGCCAGGACTGGCGCCTTGAACTCAGCCGCGACCAGCGGATGCAGCACAAGGAAGGCGAGTTCGTCGAAGCCTTCCGCGCCCAGGTGCAGGACGCCGTCGCGGCCGTGCCCACCGATCCGGACGGCTTCATCGCCTGGTTCGAAGGTCTGAAGGAAAACGGCCCCGGCCAATGGGACCCGCTATTCGACTGGCTGGCCACCGAAGCCGATATGGATCAGATGCGCTGGTTCCTGACCCAGGAAGCCGCCGGCGAAGCGGGCTTCGATGACCTCGTGGCCATGACTCAGGTCAAGCTGCCGGCGCGGCCGAAGCTGGAGCTGGCCCGCAACTATTGGGACGAGATGGGCCGAGGCAATATGGGCGGCATGCACGGGCCGATGCTCGACATGACCGTTCAGGGCCTGGAACTCGCCCCCACCATCGAAGACACCCTGTGGCAGTCCCTGGCCCTGGCCAACACCATGACCGCCTTCGCCACCACCCGACGATACGCCTATCATTCGGTGGGCGCTCTTGGCGTGGTGGAGCTGACGGCGCCGACCCGGGTCGCTTCCGTCGCCGCAGGCCTGAAGCGCCTGGGCGCCGCGCCCAAGCTGCGCAAGTACTTCGACCTGCACGCGGTGCTGGATGTGGAGCATTCCAAGGCCTGGAACGCCGAGGCCCTCATGCCGCTCGCCCAGGACCACCCGGAAACCCTGCCGGCGATCGCCGAAGGCGCCATCATGCGCCTGCTCTGCGGCGAGCAGTGTTTCGAAGCCTACCGCGCCATTCTCTGGGCCGGCGCCCAGAGCGGTCAGACGCGCCTCAAGGAGTCCGCCTGACCGATCCGGGGTCCGTCCGTCAGTCGCCGCTCTTGGCCGACTTGCGGTAGTCCAGCGGCGGGGCGCGATCCCCGACCATGGCCTCGTAGGTGAAGTCGGCGCCGCGGCGCTCGTTCAGCTCCGCCTTGGCGGTTTCGATCAGTTGCGGCTCGCGCAGGAGGCGGGCGCCGGCCAGGGCGATGGTCTTGGCCGCCACCTCTGCGCCCTTGGCGCCGATGCTCATTCCCCCGGCGGCGACGGCCTGCCAGCTGTGGGCCGGCGTGCCGGGCACCCAGGTGGCCGCGCCCATGCCGGCGGTCGGCGTCACCCAGCTCACATCGGCCACATCGGTGGAGCCGCCGCCCCCGCCGCCAATGGCATAGGGCCGGATTTCGCTGGCCGGCAGGGCCTTGTTGCCCGCGGGGAGCTGGGCGGTCATGGCCTCGGCGAAGGCCTTCTCCTCCGCGGTCCAGACCGGGGGGCCGGCCTCGCGCAGGGCCTGGTCCATCACCTGGCCCAGGGTGTCGTTGACCAGCATGTTGTAGACCCCGCCGGTCTGCTCGAAGCTGACCGTGGTTTCGCTGGCCAGGGCCGCGCCCTCGGCGGCCTTCTGCATGCGGGCGAAGACGTCGCGGACGACCTGCGGATCGGTGTGGCGGACGTAGTAATAGACCTCGGCCTTGTCCGGCACGACGTTGGGCGCGGTGCCGCCGTCGGTAACCACATAGTGGATGCGGGTCCCGTCGGGGATGTGCTCACGCAGATAGTTCACCGACACGTTCATGATCTCGACCCCGTCCAGGGCCGAGCGCCCGCGGAAGGGCGCCGCCGAGGCGTGGGCCGAGGCGCCGGCGAACCGGAACTTGCCCGAGATATTGGCCAGGGAGACGCTCTGGGCGGCGCTGTTGCCGTCGCTGGGGTGCCAGTGCAGCGTGGCGTCCACGTCGTCGAACAGGCCTTCGCGGACCATATAGACCTTGCCCGAACCGCCCTCCTCGGCCGGCGTGCCATAGACCCGGATTTCCCCGGCCACATTGTTGGCCTTCATCCAGGCCGCGAGGCTCTGGGCGGCGGCCACCGAGGCCGCGCCGAACAGGTGGTGACCGCAGGCGTGGCCGGCGATCTGGCCGGCGATCGGCGCGCGTTCGGCCTTGGCCTCTTGGGCCAGGCCCGGCAGGGCGTCGTACTCGGCCAGGATGGCGATCACCGGCCCATCGCCATTCTTGAAGCTGGCGACGAAGGCGGTCGGCATGCCGGCGACGCCGGCCTCGACCTTGAAGCCGGCGGATTTCAGCTCCGACTGCAGCAGGGCCGAACTCTTGGTCTCCTGATAGCCGACCTCGGCATAGTCCCAGATCTGGTGGGCCACCTCGGCCATGCGCGGCGCGCCCCGCTCGACGCTGGCGATCAGGGTCTGATTGTCCTGCGGGGTCACCTGGGCGGCGACGGGACCAGCGGAGAGCGCCAGGCTGAGACTGGCGGCGCCCATCAGGGCGATCTTGAAGGCGGCGCGGCGCATGAACGAACTCCAGTAATATTGGAACAAGGGGCTGGCGCCCCGCCTGCCCCCATCGTCTGCCGATCAGGGGCCGATGCAAGCCTGTGCGGACGCCCCTCAAGGGAGCGCCCGCACGCTTGGCCTAGAACGTCTTGCGGACGCTCACATACCAGTAGCGGCTATAGGGCGTGTAGAGCTCGCCCAGATAGCCATCAGAAGCCAGGGGCGGCTGCTCGTCGGTCAGGTTGCGGACGCCGAGGCGCAGTCGGGTGTTGGCGGCCATGCCGTCCATGAACTCATATTGTCCATAGAGGTTGGCCGTCAGCTGGCTGTCGACGATCCACGGATCGCCGGCCGAGTCGATCAGGCCGAAGTCCTGGACGTCGCCGATGTACTGCGTGAACGCGCCGAGCGTGAACTGCTCGTAGCGCCACGTGGCCGAGGCCGACCACTTCCATTCCGGCCGGCCCTCGTCGCGGATCAGATCGCCACCGCCCGAGATATCGACGCCGGCATTGATCTCGCCGGCCGCCTGAGCATCGAGCAGCGCCTGGATGGCCGGCGACGGCTGGCGGTAGAACTTGATCAGATGGGCGGCGTTGAAGCTGGCCGAGAAGTCGCCGAAGCGCGTGCCGTTGAGGCTCCAGGCCACGCCGAAGTCGAGGCCGCGGGCCTCCTGCGGCAGCAGGTTCTGGTACTGGTCGTTGACGTACAGCACCTGGCCGACCGGGGTCAGGCCGGTGCCGGCGAAGGCCGCCACGTCGTCCGGGGTCGGATCGGCGCGGATCACGTCGGGATTGCTCGTCCCCTGGGTGCGCAGCAGATAGTCGAGGATCAGGGCGTTGCCCTCGCCGAACAGGCCGACGATGCCCTCCTGCTTCACGCGCCAGTAGTCGACGGTGAAGATGAAGTCGCCCATCTCCGAAGGCAGGAACTGCGGTTCGAAGACCACGCCCGCGCCCCAGGTTTCCGACTCTTCAGGCTGAAGATCCTGATTGCCCGCCCGCTGCGCCGTGGTGGCGCCCGAACGCGAGCAGGCCGAGAAGCTGGTGATCCGCCCGGCCCGCAGGTCGGCCTCGCACCGGATGAAGTCGGTGCGGGTGTTCGAGCGGGTGACCAGGGTGGCGTTCACCTGCTCCAGGTTCGGCGCCTTGAAGCCCTGGGCCCAGGAGCCGCGGAACCGCAGGCCGTCCACCACGTCCCAGGCCACGGCGACCTTGGGCTTGGCGACGGAGCCGGCGTCGCTGAAGTCTTCGAAGCGGCCGGCCAGCTGCATCTCGACGCTCTGGACCAGCGGGATGTTCATATCCGGCGAGATCACCGGCACGCCGAACTCGAGGAAGGCCGAGGTGACGGTGCGCGAGCCCTTGGTGTCGGGCGACGGACTGGTGCCGATCAGATCGCCGGTATAGGTGACGCCGGTCACCGCGTCGGTGAAGTTGATCGTGCCGTCCACGCGGCCGTCACGGTCGTCCTTCTGGGTCTCGCGGCGGTACTCGACGCCGAGCGCCATGCCCACATCGCCGGCCGGCAGGGCGAAGAGATCGGGACGCGAGACCTTGAAGTCGGCCAGGGCCAGCGAGCTGGTGTTGCGGCGGACGGTCTTGATGCGGATCGCGTCAAGGGCGGCCTGGCTGCTGGGGGCCGTGTCGGCCAGGCTGGTGTTCTGGAGATTGGCCCCGTTGAACGGGTTGTAGGCGTCCGGGGTCGGCAGGGAGAGCTGCTGCTGCAGCAGGGTCGCGCTGACGCCGTCGGAGACGTCCTCGACCTCGGCCTTGGAATAGAGCAGCGCCCCTTCCCAGTTGAAGCCGAACCGTTCGCCCCGCAGGCCCACCAGGGCGCGCCACTGCGAGTTCTCCACGTCCACCAGGTTGGGACCCACATCCGAGAAGTTATAGGTGCGGATCGTAACCGCGCGGCCGCTGGCCGGGGCGTCGATGCCGCTCAGGCGGTTCGGATTGACCGCGCCATTGGCGAAGGTGGTCGGGCCGAAGGGGTTGTAATAGCTCGACGCCGGCATGGTGATCGGCATGGACGACAGCGTGCCGGTCGAGGTCTGGCTGCTCTTGGTGGTCGCCGTGTAGTAGCCGAGCTCACCGAAGCCGGTGATGGTGTCGGTGAGATCGTAGTTGCCGGTCAGGAACAGGTTCACCCGCTCCACCTCGGGAATCACCGTGGTGTTGTAGGCGGCCGGCGAGTCGAAGCGCAGGTCGCGGTCTGCGCCGGAGGTGGCGATGGAGCCGTCATCCAGGCAGATGCCGCCGCTCAGGGGCGCCGAGCAGCCGGCGAAGGTCGACGGCTGGACATGGAAGAAGCCCCCGGTGGAGGTCACCAGAGCGCCGTTGCGGCGCACGGCGCCGTCGGCCTGGAAATAGCCCCAGGGGGTGACCGTGCTGCGGCTGTCCAGCGAGGTGGCGCCGTCGAAACGGGTGCCGGCGAACAGCGGCCGGCGATCGAGGGAGGCGGTATAGTCCTGGTCCTCGGCGTCCAGGGCCGTGCGGTCGGTGTAGCTCGCGAAAACGGTCACATTGCCGCGGTCGAAGTTGCGGCCGAACAGCGCCGACAGGTCGGTCTGGCGCAGGCCCGTGCCCTCGGCGCCGCCGTACTGGGCGTCCAGGGTCAGGCCGTCATAGTCGGTGCGCAGCACGGTGTTGACCACCCCGGCCACGGCGTCCGAGCCGTAGAGCGCCGCGGCGCCGTCCCGCAGGACTTCGAGACGTTGCAGCCCGTTCACCGGAATGGCGTTGGTGGTGTAGGTCAGCACCGGAACCAGGTTCTCGTCGGCGCGGCTGGAGGGGTGGGTCACGACCCGGCGACCGTTCAGCAGGACGAGGGTGTTGCCGACGCCCAGGTTGCGCAGGTTCACCGACCCCACGTCACCGCGGGCGCTGTTGCTGGAATTGGGCAGATAGCTGGAGTTGAAGCTGACATCGCCCATCTGCGGGATGGAGCGGAACAGTTCGTCGCCCGAGGCTGCGGCGACCGACTGCAGTTCATCCTGGCCGAGCACCGTGACCGGCACGGCCTCGGTGATCTTCGAACCCTGAACCTGCGAGCCGATGACGACGATTTCCTCGACCATGTTGTCCGCCGTCTGGGCGAGCGCGCCGCTGGCGCCGAACGCGCAGAGCATGGTCGTTCCGAGCAGCCCACGCCGCCCCCAAGACTTGAAGTTCATAGTGGTCCCCTTCGATCCTTGCGCTGGAGATCGACGTCTCCCGATCTTCACAGCAGCCGACTCCGCGAATACGCGGCGGGGAAAAGGTAGCGCCGTTATAAGTGGCAGCCCGACACCATTCCGCCACACTGCTGCATATTCGAGCGATTGAGTGCTCAAATATGCAGCGATGCGGTCGTATTTTGACAGATTTCGCGGATCGACGCTCGGTGATCAACGATCAGTAGAACGCCACGTCATCGACTTCGAGCCAGAGCGTCTCCCCGGCCGGGCGGGCGCCGCCGAACTGGATCTCCAGCAGATCGGAGCCGGTCCATGGCGTTTTATTCCCCCGCCAGTCGGCGGCGGGCCGCAGGTCTGAGAAGGGCGTCCGGATCTCGGTCCATTCCGTTCCCGCCTTGACCTCGGCCTCCCACCATCCGCCCACCGTGCGGACCATCACCTTGTAGTCGCCCCCATCCCCGCGCAGCGCAAAGGACAGGCCTTGGAAGGCGCGGGCGTCCACCGGCTGCAGAGAGCCGCGGCTGAGCGGGAGAACCACCCCGGCGTGGGGATCCTCCTTCACCGACATCCGCGCCGAAAGGCGCAGGGCCTGGTTTCCGTCGGGCTCGGGCGCGACGAGGCTGACCAGCACGCTGCGGTCCATGCCGCCATCGGTGTCCTGCACCCGAAGCGTATCGAGGCGTGTCCGTCCCGGCTCGCCCTGGAAGTCGTCGATCAGGGCCTGGGCCGGCTTGGCCGGCAGGGTCATGATGGCGTTGGCCTCAGGCAGCTCAACCCCCGGACCGACCACTTGGCGGCCATCGATGAACACCCGCTCGGTCTTGCGGACGTCGGCGATGTTGGTCCAGGGGGCGCCATCCATCAGGACCAGGTCGGCCCGCTTGCCCACCTCGATGGTGCCGCGGTCCTCCAGCACGCCCATCGCCCGGGCGCTGTTGGCGGTGCCCACCATCAGGGCCTCCACCGGCGTCAGGCCGGCCTGCACCATCAGCTCCATCTCATGCAGGGTCGAGAAGCCATGCCGGGTGCCGGGCATGCCGGCGTCGGTGCCCAGGGCGATCAGAATTCCGGCG
Organism: uncultured Phenylobacterium sp.; assembly: GCA_964515365.1. Taxonomy (GTDB): domain Bacteria; phylum Pseudomonadota; class Alphaproteobacteria; order Caulobacterales; family Caulobacteraceae; genus Phenylobacterium. The sequence goes on from CAZERE010000040.1 coordinate 19,787, forward strand.
TCGTGGAAGGCCTTGGTGTTTTGCAGAGCGTACTGGAACTTGGCGTTGGACTGGACAAAGCGCGGATTGTTCAGGTCGTCCGGCGGCGACTGGCCGGGCTTCACCGGCTCGTACACCGCCAGGGTCGGGGCATAGGCCGTGCCCGACGCGAGCATCAGGTCGATGGTCTCCTGATCGACCGGGCGGTCCTGCAGGCTGTGGACGATGATATCGACCTTGGCCCGGGCGGCGACCTTGCCGCGCTCCACCGTGACGGTGTGGGTCACGACCTTCAGGTCGTTCTGGTGCGCCTCGTCCACCAGGGCGCTGAGCGTGCCCACGTCCATCGAGGTGTTGTCGGCCGAGAGGCCGTAGCGCCAGCCGTCGGCGAAGGCCTTGAGCAGGTCCGGCTCATAGGGAAGCAGGTCGCGCACCGCCTTGCGAGCGGCCTCGGGCGTATTGACCCACTTGGTGGTGGCCGTGTCGGCCCAGTCGGCGCCATGGCCGCCGGGCGTGCTCATCCGGGCGGTCAGGTTCACATGCGGCGAAGCCAGCTGCGAGAGCCAGCGACGGCGCGGCGCGAAGGACTCCGGCGGCTGGTGGAAGTCGTTCAGGGTGGTGACGCCGGCCTGGACATAGGCTGTGGCGATGGCTGGGGTCTGGTTGGGCGTCCCATTGGGCGTCCAGTGGGTGTGGAGATCGAAGAAGCCGGGAGTCAGCGCCTTGCCCCGCCCGTCGATGGTGGTGGCGCCCGCGGGCGCAGCCAAATCGGCGCCGACCGCCGCGATCCGACCGTCACGGATCAGCACATTGGCCACCCGCGGCGCGGTGCCGGTGGCGTCGAACACGGTGGCGCCGACGATGGCGATGGTGTCGCCAGACGCCTGGGCGGCCGCGCCGCCAGCCAGCAGGCTTAGGCCGAGCGCCGTGGCGGCGAGGACTCGAAACTGATGATGAAACGTCACTGGAAGGCCCCGCACGACACACCGCCGCCCACTGCGCGGCGAGAGTCGCTTAGCTCAGGGTTGTCCGCGAATCCAGAAACGGCGGCGTGAAACGCCATCCATCGACCTGACGCCGCCGAATGCGGCGCCGGTTCAGTGGGCCAGAAGCACGGCGGTCGGCGGGGCCTCGATCACGCTGCGGGTCGCGCCGCCCAAAACGAATTCGCGGGCGCGGGAATGGCCGAAGGCGCCCATCACCAGCAGGTCGGCGCCGGTCCGCTCGACCACATGCTCAAGCACCGAGCCGATCTTGGCGCCGGCCGAATCAAAGGTCTGCGCCTCGGCCTCGATCCCATGCCGCGCCAGATGGCGGAGGAGATCGTCAGCGACGACCGGCGTCGCCGACGGCTTCTCGTTGAGGATCGTCAGGACAATCACCGTCCGGGCCTGTTTGAGCGCTGGTAGGGCGGCCGCGACCGCGCCGGCCGCCGCGGCGCCCCCGTCCCAGGCGACGACCACCGTTTCAATGGCCGAGGGCGCGGGGCGGCCTTCGTCCGGCCGAAAGATGACGACCGGACGACCGGACGAGAATATCAGCGCCTCGGCCAGGCCCTGCTGCGGGCCGGGATCGCGGGCGTAAGGCACGACGCAGACGTCCCGGGTGCGGCCCAGCCGGGCGACCAGATCCGGAATCTCGAACATCTCGGCGGCCGGCGAGAGGCGCCCGCCATAGACGCCCGCGGCGACGGCGGCGGCTTCGAACCGGTCGAGCAGATGGTCGGCGGCGGCCCTGCTGCGGGCCTCCTCCGACCGCGCCAGCTCCCCGAAATTCAGGGCGAAGTCCGCCAGCCGGTTCGTCTTGAGCGCGATGGTCGCATGCGCCGCCACCGCGGTGACCTGCGACCCCAGAGCCGTACAGAAGGCGACCGCCTGATCCGCCGCCCAGTCCGTCGTCGGATCAGGATAGGTTTCGAGGTGCAGCAGGATGTCCTGGAAAGCCATGGGAACCTCGTTCAGGGCGCGGTCGGGCGAAGGAAACAGCCTAGTCCTTCTTGCGGCGCTCGGCGACCAGCACGCTGATCAGCAGGGCCGCGGCGGTCAGGGCGGCGCCGGCCGAGACCATCGGATGGTCTCGCACTTCCTTGACCGCCTTGTCGGCCAGCTCGCGGGCGGGCTTGGCGCGTTCGGCCAGGGCGTCTGCGGCGTGCCGCACGGCGACAGCGGCCTTGGCCACCGCCTCTTCGCTCTCGTCGGCGAGGCTTTCGGCGGCGGCGCGCAGGGCCTTGGCCACGTCCTCGAGCGTGTCGTCGATGTCTTCACGAATATCTTTGGCGATGGATTTCGACATGGGATCGGCTCCTTGCGGGTTACCCCATGACAAGAGCCCATCGCCCCCTGCCCCGCCTTGACCCGCATCAAACCCCTGCGACATCGGGCGCAGGCTGACGCTTGAGCCAGATCAAGGAGACCCCGCCCGACCCGGCGCAATTCCGGGCAAGGCCAAGCCTTCAAGGGCGGCCGTTCACAATGGGGATAGATATGAAGACCACCACCGCCCTCCTCGCCGCCGGCCTGGCCCTCGGCCTGGCCAGCGCCGCTCAGGCCCAGGACTTCCAGCCCAAGGCCGCCGGCGTGACGATGCTCAATGTCCGGGTGACCTCGG
>CAZERE010000041.1:0-22297 GCA_964515365.1 uncultured Phenylobacterium sp.
CCGCGGCGGGGCGACGATGGGCCCGCCGGACTGGGCCTTCCACTCCCAGATCTTCTCGACGAAGGCGTCCCGGCCCATCTCGCGGCGGCCGATATTACCGGCCTCGGCCAGCTGGCGCTCGACGATGTTCTGGGTGGCGATGCCCGCATGGTCGGTGCCGGGCAGCCACAGCGCGGCCTTGCCCCGCATCCGCTCAAAGCGGATCAGCACGTCCTGCAGGGTGTTGTTCAGCGCATGGCCGATATGCAGGGAGCCGGTCACGTTCGGCGGCGGAATGACGATGGAGAACGGCTCGGCGTTCGGATCGTCGGTGGGGGCGAACGCGCCCGACTGCTCCCAGGCCTCATAGAGGCGGGGCTCGGCGGTCTTGGGATCGAAGGTCTTTTCAAGCATGGCGGGTCAGGGGGTCCATACAGGCCCTCGCATTTGCGCGAAAGCCGGATGCTGCGCCGAAACGAACGAACCCGCCCTGGCGGGGCGGGTTCGGCGACTCACACGCTGGAGGGCGTGAGAGACGGACTTCCTAGCGTACGCGCCCGCGGGCGATGCGCTCGACCTCTTCGCGGACCGAGGCCTCGACGATCTGCGGGAGATTGTCGTCCAGCCACTGCTTGAGCAGGGGGCGAAGCATCTCGCGGACCACGTCTTCCAGGGTACGGTCGGTGTGCGGCATGCCGATCGCCGCCGACAGCTGACCAAAGGCCGAGGCCGCGGCCGTGGCCGCCGTCTGGCTCAACAGGCCCTCTTCGGAGGACGGCTCGGAATAGGACGGTTCCGGCTGCGGCGCAGGCGGGGTCGCATAGGCCGCCGACTCCGGCTCAGCGGCGGCGGGCGCGGTCGTCGGGCTGTAGACGTCGAGATCGCCGACCTGGTCGACCCGTTCGGTCAGCTCCAGGGGCTCATCTTCTTCCTCGGCCGCCGGAGGCTCATAGGCAGGCGCGGGCGGCGCCTCGGGCTCAGGCTCCGGGGTGTAGGCCGGGGCCTCGGCGGCAGGTTCCTCGGCGGGGGCTTCGCCCTCCTCGGCCTTCGCCTCGTCCGCAGGCGCGTCGTCCTCCGAAATGATGCGGCGAATGGAGGCGAGAATCTCCTCCATCGTCGGTTCTTGGGAGGTCTGATCGGACATGTGGCCGCCGTTATGACTTCAGGTGAGAATCCGAGCGCCAGCCTAGGCGCAATAGACCGATCCTGCAATTTTCCCCTGCCGGCGCAAGGCGCTTATCCGCCCCACCCCCACGTCAGGATTGGACCGTAGGACACCTCCTGTTGCCTCTCCCCATTTATGCCGATCCAGACCGATTTAGTCACAAGGTCTTGATCCCTAGGGGCGCCAAAATCGATACACTACCTGGACGTGTAACAGGAGCGAAAGATGGCAACCTTTAGCGGCATTGGCATGACGAACCAATGGTTCGGAAATCTACAGTTTAGCAACCCTCAGGCGAACAACACTGTAGCCGGCTGGAGCATAACGGGCACTTCTAACTATGATACGATAATAGGATCTGAGTATGCATCTCAACTTCGTGTAGTTACCGTTTTTGACTTCGATTATTATTACACCGACCAGGTCTATGGAAACGATTTATTGTATGGATTGGCTGGCGATGACTACATAACAGGCCGAGATGGGTGGGACACAATTTATGGCGGAGACGATAACGACCAAATATTCGGCGGCACTGGAAACGACATTGTATTCGGGGACGCCGGCAATGATTTCCTTCAAGGAAATGCTGGTGAAGATACCGCCCAGGGCGGCCTAGGCAATGACACGGTTTACGGCGGAATGGGGCAAGATCAGCTAAGCGGTGGAGATGGTAATGATTGGCTTTCCGGGGACGCCGAAAGGGATTTCGTTCACGGCAACGCTGGAGCAGATACCGTTAGCGGAGGAGACCACAACGACACGCTTCATGGTGGACAGGGCGATGACGAACTAAACGGCGACGCCGGCAACGACTGGTTATCAGGCGATGCAGGCAACGACGTCCTTACCGGCGGGACCGGAAGCGATATTTTTTACTTGGCTACGGGCGGCGGAAGCGACCTCGTGACGGACTTTGACTACAGCGCCGGCGATCGTATTCAGATCCAATCAGGGGTCAGCTTCACGGCAGTGCAGGTAGGGGCAGACGTAGTCGTGGGGATCGGATCAGATCAAATCACCGTCGCTAACTTAAACCTGTCGAGCGTCGGGTCAGACTGGATCATCAGCTAGTTCAACCTGCGCGGAGATAGAGCATGAACGGGGGTTCGGCACTAAATTCGGACTAAGCCGAACCTCCGAAGCACGCCCCCCCCGCCTCACCGCCTCACCGCCTAAGAGCAGGCGTTTAGACCTATCGGGCGCGCTTTTCCGTCTGCGGAACAGAGATTGAGTCGATTATTCTGATCGGCTCTTCCCAGGGCACCCAGCCCCAGGTGAAGCGCAGATCGCGGGAATTGGCCTGGGCGTCATAGCGATCCACGTCCGGGATCAGGTTGGCGGCGTCCAGCCGGCCGACTGCCGACAGCACAGAGGCGGCGGCCACATATTCGTCCCGGCGGGCCGAAATCTGGGCCAGTTCGGCGGCGCGCAGCTCCTGTTCGGCGTTCAGCACGTCGATGGTGGTGCGCAGGCCGACCTGCTGTTCCTGGCGCACGCCCTCGGCGGCGATCCGCGTGGCGCGGACCTGTTCGTCGGTGGAGCCGATATTGGCCCGGGCTGCCAGCAGCTGGCTCCAGGCCTGGGTGACGTTCTGCAGGGCCGAGCGGCGGGCCTGTTCGACGCCGAGCTCGCTGGCCGTCTTCCGCTCGCGGGCGGCGCGAACACGGGAATTGGTCAGGCCGCCGGTGAAGAGCGGCACGGTGAGCGTCGCGCGGCCGGTGATGTTGCGGGAATAGTCCGAGGGCTCGAAGGGCTCGGCCAGACCGCTCCAGCCCAGGCTGGCGTTCAGCCCGAGATTGGGCATGCGCTCGGCTCGGGCGGCAGCGACGCGGGCCTCGGCCGCCTGGGCGTTGTACATCGCCTGACGGACCTGGGGGTTGTTGATCTCGGCGGACTCGAAGGCGGCCTCCACCGACGGCGGCAGGATGGAGGCGAGCGGCGGCTCCGGCTCCAGGTCGCCGGGGTTCTGGCCGACAATGGCGGCATACTCGGCGCGGCTGATGGCCAGCTGAGCCTCGGCCGAGCGCATCTGCGCCTCGGCGGCGGCCAGGCGGGCCTGGGACTGGGCGACGTCGGTGCGGGTGATCTCGCCGACCTCGAACCGGGCGTCGGATTCTTCGAGCTGGCGGCGCAGCACCTGGACATTGTCCTGGCGAATGCGCAGGGCCTCGATATCCCGGCGCACATCCACATAGGCGACGATCACGCCGCCCAGGACCTCGGCCTCGATGCGGCGCAGGTTTTCCTGGCCGGCCAACACTTCAGCCTGGGCTGCCGAGACGGCCGAAGCCACGCGACCGCCGGTCCAGATGGGCTGGTTGAGGTTGATGCCCGCCGTGGCCCCGTTGCGCTCGACAATTCCGCCTACAGCTGGGGTATCTGGGATGCCATCATTGTTGGTGTCCACCAGCCCCCCGGCGCCAGCAGGGGTGCGCGTTTCACGATACTCGCCTGAGGCCGAGGCGTCCAAGCTCGGTCGCCAGCCGGACCGGGCCTGCACCGTGCTTTCGTCCAGAGCCCGAAGCGTGGCGCGTTGGGCCTGAAGGGTCGGATTGGTCTGGTAGGCGAGCGCGATGGCGTCAGCCAGGGATTCGGCGGCGACCGGAGAGCCGAAGGCCAGACCAGCGCTGAAGACGGCGGCCAGCAGGCCTGCACGACGGCTGATGAACATGCGTAATCCCCGACGACGACGAGACAGATGACCCTATATGACCGGCTGTTTCCAACTCGACCAGGGGTCCTAACCTTAAGCTTTTTTCACGCCCGGCTTTCTGGTGTGTTTCAGCACGCCCTAGAAGGCGAATCCTTGCTCAGGCTCAAACCCGGCCAGATGGCGGGGCGTGGCGTCGAATATTTCACGACGGGCAAGGCCGGTCTCAGTGCGGGCATAGAGGGTCGCCTTGCCCACAGGGCCTGCGCGCTCGATCACCGCCAGCCGGCCGCCGGGCGCCAGGGCCGCGGTCCAGCTCTCCGGCGCACGGGCCACGGCGCCCTCGCAGATCATGACGTCGAACTCGCCGGCCGGCGGGGTCTTCAGATCCTCGCCCTCCAGGCGGCTCACCTTCAGGCCCGCATGCTCCAGCACCGCGGCGGCGTAGGGGGCGGCGATGGCCAGGGCGCGCTCGCCCGGCTGGATCGCCAGGGCATGCAGCAGCTTGGCCACGTCCCGCGGGGCCAGCATCCAGCGACCCGGCGCGTACTCCACCTCGGCGTCGGCATAGGCCAGATAGGCCTTGCCCGGCGGGATGAGACTTTCGCGGGGAATGACGCGCATGGCGTCCTGGACCCGCACGTCAGTCACGTCATTGGTCCGGACCTGACTGTCGACCATGTTCAGGCGGGCGGCGGAGAAGTCGACCATGGGACCTCGACGGTATTCTTGTGAAGCGCGCTTATAGGTCCGCCCTGGAGCCGAGCGCAATCGCCCGCTGCAAGAGAGATTGCCGCGGGCGGGCGGTTCTGTTAGCGATCCGCCTCCGCTCAAGGCGGCGCATCCTTCCAAAGGGGCGTCGGCGCAGGATGGCCTGGTGGCGGAGTGGTTACGCAGCGGACTGCAAATCCGTGCACCCCGGTTCGATTCCGGGCCAGGCCTCCATTCTTCGCAGTCTCCAACGCCACCGGACCGCCGAGGCGAATCGGCCATCGGCGCTCCCCTTCAGATCCATGGACCCGCACCCGATGAGCCCGGCCGACAACGACTTCGTCTATGACGAGACCACAGGCGAGTGGGTGAGCGCCGGCGAGGCCGCCGCCAATGCGGCCGCGGCCGGCCAGGTGGAGGTTCGCGATTCGGTGGGAAATCTGCTGGCCGACGGCGACAGCGTGACCCTGGTCAAGGACCTGAAGGTCAAGGGCGCGGGCCAGACCCTGAAGCGGGGCACGGTGATCAAGTCCATCCGGCTGACCGGGGACGATCAGGAGATCGACTGTCGCTACGAGGGCATCAAGGGCCTGGTGCTGCGGGCCGAGTTCGTCCGCAAGAGCTAGAGCGCGTTCCGATAAGTGGGAACCGGTTATCGGACGAAACGCGCTCAAGGCTTAGAGTTTAGGGCGAGATCGCCCCTCCGCCGAAACGGAGGGGCGGGTTCGACATCTAGTCGGTTTCGGCCCAGGTGGCGCCGGTGGATCGATTGTAGAAGATCGACACGGTGGAGATGGTGCAGAGGTCCAGCCGCGACCAGACGGCCTCTTCGCCATCGTCATAGACGACCTTGAGGTCGAAGCTGCAGGCGTTCTCGGCGGCGTCGAACTCGATATCGACCTCTTCGCCGTCGCCGAGCACATCGGCGCCCATGACATCTTCTTCCCAGTCGTCAGAGCGGCTGGGGGCCACATAGACCTGCTCGATCGTGTAGCCGGTGCCGTTGGAAAGGGTGAAATCCTGCTCGCCGGCCATGGCGGGGGTAGCGGCCAGGATGAGCGCGGCGGTGAGGCCTGCGGAAAGCAACTTCATTGTCGTTATTTTTCCTGTTGAAGCTTGAGCGTTAGCACCCAAGCCCCTCAGGCGACAGAGGAATTCATGGTCGACGACCAGAGTTATCCACAGGGCCTAACGGACGGCGATCACCTCGACCTCGGCGCCGTTGACCAGCGCCACATCGCCGACGCTCCGGCCCATCAGGGCCCGCGCAATCGGTGAGACATAGGAGATGCTGCCCTGCCCCGGCTGGGCCTCATCCTCGCCGACAATACGGAAGGTCTGGCGGCGGCCATCTTCCCGCTCCAACTCGACGACGCGGCCGAACTGGACCTTGTCGGCCTCCGGCTCAGGCTCGGTCAGCTGGGCGCTGGCCCGGCGGGCCGACCAGTAGCGCAGGTCGCGGGTGGCCCTGGCCATCGCCGTGCGGTCCACGCTGACCCCGCCCTGCTGCTGGGCCGCGCCATAGGCGGCGCGGGCCAGGGCCAGCTCGGCCTCGATGGCCGCCAGGCCGCTGGCGGTGACCAGGTTGGCGTGGGACGAAATCGGACGGTCCGGCAGGTCAGCGGCCTGGGACTCGTAATCTTCCTCTCGGGTGAAGGCGACGCTCATCGAGGGAATCTAGGGACTGTCGGCGCCATATGCAAAGTCAGCCCAGGCGGCGGGCGCGCCAGGCGCGAACGCCCAGGGCCATCAGGCCAAACAGCAGGATCGCCAGCGCCACCCCGCCCCAGGCCGCCGCGCTGCCGGTCCGCAGGGCCTCGATCATGGCCGCGCCGCCGAACACCATCAGCGCCATCTTGGGCAGACTGCCGACGCCGGCCCCGGCGATGAAGGGCCAGAAGCCGATGGGCGTGGCGCCGGCGGCGATGTTGATCACCACCGAGGGGACGGTGGGCGCCAACCGGATCCCGGCGCTGACCCAGAACCCCTGGCGGGCCAGGCCGGCCATGAAGGCCGCCAGGGACGGCGACTGGTACTGGGCGACCAGCTGCGCGCCGAACCGCCGGCCGACGAAGAAGCCCATGGCGCAGGCGATCATCTTGCCGGTCCAGCTGTAGGCGAAGCCGGCCCAGGGGCCGAAGACCAGCACCAGGGCGCTGATCAGGACGAACTGCGGCACGCCGATGGTGGCCAGGCCGGCGAAGATCGCCACGCCAAACAGGGGCGCCAGCGGTCCGTCATTCATGCGGTCGACCGTCTGGGCCAGGGCCGCGGCGTCGCCCAAGGGCAGCAAGGGGGCGGCGAACCCCAGCAGGGTGACCAGGGACAGGACCGCCAGCGCCGCCACGACCGTGCGGCGGCGGGGACCCTGGTCAGGGGGCAAGGTCGCCCTCCCCAACTACGAACAGGGTGAGATCGAGATCCTCGCCGTCGGAATAGTTCTGGCCGGTCACCTTGCCCGCTGGCTGGAGCGAGAGACCCAGCGCGCGGGCGCTGGCGAGGAAGGCCGGGGTCTCCGGCGCGCCGATGACGGCGACCGCGCAGCCCGTTCCTTCGGCGAAGGCTTCGGCCGCCGTCTCCGGGGTCGGGGTCAGGCGTGTGCGTTCAGGCCCGTTCAGAAACACGATGCTCGGCTCGTGGTACGGCGTGCTGATGATCTCGGGATTGGCGCAGGCCGGCGCGGCGGCGCGGGCCTGGGCGACGATCTGCGGGCTGAGCCACAGGCTCTCCAGGCGCGGCAGGGTGTAGCCATAGGTGTTGCTGGTCACCAGGATGGCGGCCACGACGCCGGCCAGCGCCGCCTGGTCCGGCCGGCCGGCCAACACCCGCCAGATGACCACGCCGACCGCGGCGATAGCGCCCGCCGCGAGCACGACCGCCAGCCCGTCGATCCGCGCCTCATAGGTCCAGATCCCGAACGGGGCCAGGACGCTCAGCGCCAAGCTTACCGCCAGCCAGAGCAGCAGGAAGAGGCCGAACAACGCCTTCTGGACCCGCCCGGCGGCGGGGCGCTGCGCGGTGACCGCCGCCGCCGTCAGGGTGGCGATGGCGGGGAAGACCGGCAGGACATAGTGGGGCAGCTTGGTGGAGACGAGCTCGAAGACCAGCCAGGCCGGGACGATCCAGCAGATCAGGAACCGGATCTCCGGCCGCGCCCGCTCACGCCAGGCGAACGGGATGGCCAGGGCCGCCAGCAGCGCGCCTGGCCAGAAGGTCAGGGCGAAGCCCATCAGGTGGTAGCCGATCGGCCCGCCATGGGACTGCTGGCTCGTTCCGATCTTGTGCAGCAGGTTGTCGCCGATCGCCACGCGGAAGAAGTCGCCGTCCGTGGCCAGGCCGATCATCACGTACCAGGGGGCGGCGACCAGCAGGGCGAGCGGCAGGCCCCACAGCGGTTGCAGGGGCTTGAGCCGCGTCAGGCTACGATCCCAGATGGCCAGGGCGAGCGCGCCCAGGCCGACGACGATCAGGATGATCGGCCCCTTGAGCATCATGCCGACGCCGAGCGCCACCCAGAAGACCAGGACCGGCCAGCGCGAGCGGGCGCCGCCGGCATAGACGCGCATGAAGGCGAACTGGGCGATGGTCACGGCGGCCAACAGGGAGGCGTCGGTCTTGGCGATCCGCGCCTCGAAGCCGAGCGACATGCAGGCCGCCAGCATCAGGCCGGCCAGCAGGCCCGCCCAGCGGCCAAACCACAGGCTGGCCATGAAGCCGGTGATCAGCGACGCCGCCACGGCGGCGAGCAGGGACGGCAGCCGGAAGGCCCAGATCTGGCGGCTGTCCGGATCGGTGAAGGCGCCGGCGCTCAGGGCCTGGAGCCAATAGACCCCGGCCGGCTGGAGATAGCGCGGCTGATCCTGGAACCGGATGTCCACATAGTCGCCGGTCGCCAGCATCTGGGTGGTGGCCACCGCATAGCGGGACTCGTCACGGTCCACCGGCGGCAGGCTGTTCAGGCCCGGAACCAGCAGCACAAGGGCCGCGATCAGCAGCAGCAGGCCCTCGCGAAGGCCCATCCGGTCCGGCGCGGCCGCCGTCACGGACGGCGCTCGGAGACGACCGGCGCCTGGATGCGGCTTTTCAGCCAGATCACCCCCAGCATGTCGCCGACGCCCACCAGGGCGCGGCCGAGGTTGGTGTATTTGGACTGGCCGTGCAGCCGGGCGTGGTGGGTGACCGGGTGATTGATCAGCGGATGGCCATAGGATTGGAACAGGGCCGGCAGGAAGCGGTGCATCCCCTCGAAACACGGCAGGCGCAGGAAGTCCTCGCGGCCGAACAGCTTCACGCCGCAACCGGTGTCGGGGCAGTGGTCGCCCAGAACCGCGGCCCGGAAACCGTTGGCGAGTTTGGTCGCCACCAGGCGCGGCCAGGGATCGTCGCGGCGGACGCGGACGCCGGCCACCAGGGGCCGCGCCCCTTGCGCGGCCTGGGCCAGGGCCAGCATGTCGCCGAGATCGCCAGGCGTGTTCTGGCCATCGCCGTCCAGGGTGCCGATCCAGGGGGCGCGGGCGGCGGCCACCCCGGTGCGCACGGCCTGCGACTTGCCGCAGCGGCGGTCATGGGCGACCAGCCGGATCTCCGGATGACGGGCGGCGAGGCCGAGGATGACCTGGGCCGTGGCGTCGGTGGAGCCGTCGTCGACAAAGACGATCTCCAGGGGACTGACCCCAGCCAGCTGGCTCAGGCAGTCGGCGGTCACCGCCTCGATGTTCTCGGCTTCGTTGAGCACGGCGATGACCAGGGACAGAACCGGCGTGGTCGCCGCCACGGCTGGGCCGCCGATGTCGGACTCGCTCTGGTGGGCCACGCCCGCTCCTCATAGACTTGAGCCGCGGCTTGGAAGCGCGCCGACGGCGATCGGCTCGTCATAGCCCTCGACCAGCGGGGTGGAAACCGATTCCGCCCCAGACCTCGGCCGACGAGGCTCAGTCGATCCAGGCGCGGTAGATGGTGCAGCTCTCGGTCGCCTCGCGCAGGGGATTGTCGAACGGCACGACCACGGCGTCGGCCCGGGCGAAGACGCTCCGCAGGCGGGCCAGGAAGGTTTCGTCCGGCGCGGCGTCCGACCACAGACCAAACACCCCGCCCGGATGGAGGCAGGCGGCCAGCTTCGCGAGCCCGCCTTCGGCGTAGAGATCGCCATGGCTCGCATTCAGCCAGGCCTCGGTGGAGTGGTCGATATCCACGGCGATGACATGGAAGCGGCCCGGCGCCGGCAGGACGCCGCTGCGGGCCATGGCGAAGAAATCGCCCTCGATCAGGGCGCAGCGCGGATCGGTCGACAGCCGCGGCCCGAGATCCACAAGCCCGTCGCGATGCCAGGCGATCACCTCGGCCAGGACATCGACCACCGCCAGGCTCCGCACCCGGTCATGATCCAGGGCCGCGGCCGCCGTATAGCCAAGGCCGAGCCCGCCCACGAGGACGTCGAGATCCCCGGCCGGCGCTGCCTCGATCGACAGGTGGGCCAGGGCCCGTTCGCCGGCCGTGAACAGGCTCGACATCAGGAAGTCCTCGCCGAGCTTCACCTCCAGCACGTCGCAGTCCAGGGCCAGCATGCGCCGTCGCCGCAGGCTGAGCGCGCCCATCGGGGTCACGTGGTAGGCCAGTTCGGCAAAGGACATTCGAGGCTCTCGGGAGACATGGGAAACGGGCGAGTCGCCGGGGCGCGCCACGGGGCGCCGCCATCCTAGGCCGCCTGGGGCGCAATGGGGCGGGAAACCTGCCCAGGCGATGGGCGTGGGACGCCGCAATCTTGCTCAGCAGCCTGCATGTCCGGCCGCGGGCTCCAAGTCCCCTCGCCATCTCCAATGTTAGTTTGTACCATTTCCACGCAATCGGAGGCTGAGACCATGCGGACGGCGGTTCTGTTGGGATTTTGCGCGGCGCTGGGCGCCGGGGCCGCTCAGGCCTGCGACCAGCACGGCGGTGACTACAGCCCGACGTCGGCCTATTTCAGCTATCGCGACATGAGCCCCGAGCAGCGGCGCAACGCCGACGCCAGCGCACGGGAGGCGATGCGCGAAAAGGACATGGCCGACGCCCGCAGCGCCCTGCTCTCCCGCTTCGCCATCAAGGTCGAGCGGGGCCCTGACGAGCCGCAACTGGCCAGCGCCGCGTCCAGCCAGGGCCGAGGCTCCGGCGCGCGCTAGTCTCAAGCCTCAAGCCTGCCGACCTTCGTTCCTTGTACCCTGGGCACACCGCGCCGATCTGATGACGACGCCTTCCGAACGGCTCATCGAAGTCCAGGGCCTGCGCCATGAGATCGCCGGCCGCTGCGTCATGGACGTGCCGTCCTTCTCCGCCGGCCGCGGCGAGCACACCCTGCTGATCGGCCCGTCCGGCAGCGGCAAGACCACCCTGATCAATGTCATCACCGGCCTGATCACGCCCACATCCGGCGAGGTCCGGATCGACGGGGAGCCGATGTCAGCCCTGCCGCCGGCCAGGCGGGACCAGCTGCGGCGGCGCACCATCGGCGTGGTCTTCCAGACCCTGCGGCTGATCTCGGCCCTCACCGTCCGCCAGAACCTGTCCCTGGCCCAGACCCTCGCCCTGGGCCGCGCCGAGCCGGCGATCATCGAGGACCTGATCGGCCGGGTCGGGCTGGCCCATCGGGCCGACGCCATGCCCAGGGAGCTGAGCCACGGCGAGGGTCAGAGGGCCGCCATCGCCCGCGCCCTGTGCGCCCGACCGGCCATCGTGGTGGCCGACGAGCCCACCTCGGCCCTGGACGACGCCAATGCGCTGGCCATGGCCGACCTCCTGCTGAGCACCGCCGAGGCCACTGGCGCGACCCTGCTGATCGCCACCCACGACAACCGCCTGCGCGACCGCTTCCCGCGGACCCTGGCGCTGAGCGCGCCGCAGGTGACGGCATGACCCTGGCCGGCCTGTCGCTCGCCTATCTGAAGGACCGGGCGCTCAACACCGCCCTCAACATCCTGCTGCTGACGCTGAGCGTGGCGACCCTGGTGATCCTGGTCCTGTTCTCGAGCCAGCTCAGCGAGCGGTTCGCCCGGGACGCGCAGGGGATCGACCTTGTGGTCGGCGCCAAGGGCTCGCCCCTGCAACTGATCCTCTCCAGCATCTATCAGGTCGATGTGCCGACCGGGAACATCCCGCTGGAAACCGTGGACAGGCTCCGCAGCGACCCGACGGTGGCGCAGGTCATTCCCCTGGCCCTGGGCGACAGCTTCCGCACCTACCGGATCGTCGGGACCGAGCGCGCCTATGTGGACCACTACGGGGGTCGCCTGGCCGAGGGCCGCATGTTCGCGGCGCCCTATGAGGCCGTGATCGGCGCCCAGGTGGCCCGGGGCACGGGCGCGGGCCTGGGCCAGAAGTTCGAGGGCTCGCACGGCATGGCCGGCGACGGTCAGGCTCACGAGGAGACCCCCTTCGAGGTGGTCGGCATCCTCGCGCCGACCGGGACCGTGCTGGACCGCCTGATCGTCACGCCAGTCTCCAGCGTCTGGGCCGCCCACGGCTTCGGGACCGGGCCACACGAGGACCATGGGGGTGAAGCGCCCGGGCATGACGGTCACGGCGACGAAGCCGCCCACGCCGCCGACCTGGAAGTCACCGCCCTGCTGGTGAAGTACCGCTCCGCCATGGCCGCTGTCCGCCTGCCGGCCTTCATCAACCGCCAGACCCAGCTGCAGGCCGCCGCCCCGGCGGTGGAGATGACCCGTCTGCTGTCCCTGCTGGGGGTCGGCATCGATGCGGTCCGGGCCTTCGCCGTCCTGCTGATGGCGACCAGCGGGCTTTCGATCTTCGTGGCCCTCTATTCGGCGCTGCGCCAGCGCGAGGGCGACATGGCCATGCTCCGGGTCATGGGCGCCCGCCCGCCGGCGATCTTTGGCCACATCGTGCTGGAGGGCGTCCTGCTGGCCGCCGCCGGCGCGCTGCTGGGCGTCGTGGTCGGGCATGGAGTGGTGGCCTTCGCGGCCGCCACCTTCCCGCAGCTTCAGGATATGGGCCTCAGCGCCCTGCGCTTCGAGCCGGCCGAAGCCGTCATTGTCCTGGCCGCCATCGCCATGGGCGGACTCGCCGCCCTGGTCCCGGCCCTGAAAGTCTTCCGGGTGGATATCGCCCAAACCCTCGCCGACACCCGATAGGAGCCAGAGTGATGCTCATACGCCTGCTGCTCGCCGCCACCCTCGCCCTCCAGGCGGTCCCCCTCACCGTGGCGGCGCAGACCCGCCCGGCCGCCCCGACCGAAAGCATCTGGAAGCCCGCCGACACCCCGCCCGGCGGCGTGGCCTGGGCCCTGCTGGAATCGACCAAGGAGATCACCCGCACCGACGCCCGCGGCTATGTGGTCTCCAAGCCCTCCTTCCCGGCCGGCGTGCTGGCGCTGAAGGGCAAGAAGGTGAAGGTGTCGGGCTATATGATGCCGCTGCAGAACGGTCCGAACCAGACCCACTTCGTCCTGCTGGCCTATCCGCCGGACTGCCCCTTCCACCTCAATCCCAGCCCGATGCAGTTCATCGAGGTGAAGACCGACAAGGGCGTGGCCTTCGACTATGGGGTCAAGACCATCGAGGGGGTGCTGGAGCTCGGCGGCCAGGACGAAGGCGGCGTCTTCTACAAGATCAGCGGCGGTCGCGCGCTCTAGGGACACGGGTTGACACCCTCGGGCGGGCGCAGGTTCAAGATCAGTCCTGTTCTGA
Organism: uncultured Phenylobacterium sp.; assembly: GCA_964515365.1. GTDB lineage: Bacteria > Pseudomonadota > Alphaproteobacteria > Caulobacterales > Caulobacteraceae > Phenylobacterium. Next base: position 13,190 of record CAZERE010000041.1, read on the forward strand.
TCTTGGGAGGCCCTGATGTCCGACTGGCCCGATCGCCGCCTGCTCGACCTATTCGGGACCCGCCATCCCATTCTCCAGGCGCCCATGGCCGGCGCCTCCGGCGTCGCCCTGGCCGTGGCGGTGAGCCGCGCCGGGGGCCTGGGCGCCCTGCCCTGCGCCCTGCTGTCGCCCGATGAGGCCCACGCCCAGGTCGAGGCCTTCCGCCGGGACGCCGATGGCCCGCTGAACCTCAACTTCTTCTGCCACACGCCCCCCGATCCGGACCCGCAGGCCGAGGCGGCCTGGATGGCGGCGCTCTCGCCCTACTATGCCGAACTGGGGCTCGACCCCGACGCCCCGCGGCCGACGGCGACCCGGGCGCCCTTCGACGACGCCTTCTGCGCCCTCGTGGAAACCCTGAAGCCGGAAGTGGTCAGCTTCCATTTCGGCCTGCCGACGGCGGACCTGCTGACCCGGGTGCGCGCGAGCGGCGCGAGGATCATCAGTTCGGCGACCACGGTCGAAGAGGCGGTCTGGCTGGCCGAGCGGGGCTGTGACGCGGTCATCGCCATGGGCTTCGAGGCCGGGGGCCATCGGGCGAGCTTCCTGACCCACGACATGGGCGCCCAGCCGGGGACCTTCGCCCTGGTCCCCCAGATCGTCGACGCCGTCAGCATCCCGGTGATCGCAGCCGGCGGCGTGGGCGACGGGCGCGGCGTGGCCGCCGCCCTGGCGCTCGGCGCCGCCGGCGTCCAGGTGGGCACGGCCTATCTGAAGAGCCCGGAGTCGCTGGTCCCGGCCTTCCACCGTCAGGCCCTGACGACCGCGCGGGACGACGGCACGGCGGTGACCAACCTCTTCACCGGCCGCCCGGCGCGGGGGATCTACAACCGGCTGATGACCGAGATGGGCCCCATGTCAGCGGCGGCGCCGCCCTTTCCCACGGCCGCAGGCGCCCTGGCGCCGTTGCGCGCCGCACATCCCGGCCCAGACTTCAGCAACATGTGGGCGGGTCAGGCCGCCGCTCTAGCCCAGGCGATCAGCGCCGAAGAGGTGACCCTGGCCCTGGCGCAGGACGGCCTTGATCAGTTGGCGAGGCTCAGCGGAAGGCCGCGCCCGGCTTGACGCCCAGCTTCTTGAACACCAGGGCGGCCGGGCAGAAGCCGGTGAAGGCGGCCTGGATCATGTTGGCGCCGGCGAAGGCGCTGAGCAGCATCCACCAGGGACTGACCAGATAGGCCAGGGCCACCCCGGCCAGGACGACGAGTCCGGCGAAGACGAAGACGGCGCGATCGAGTGTCATCTGAGAGGCCCTTTCAAAGCCCGCCGGTCAGGCCGGCGCAAGCGCCTGGTTCATCCAGGCGATAATCTGGTCTGTGGTCATGGCCCCGGCCTTGCGGGCGACCTCCTGGCCGTCCTTCAGGAGGATCAGGGCCGGGATGCCCGACACTCCGAGGGCGGCGCTGGCGTCGGGGGCCTCGTCGGCGTTGAGCTTCAGCAGGCGCGCCCGCGGCTCCAGGCGCTGGGCGGCGGCGGCGAAATGCGGCGCCATCGAGCGGCAGGGTCCGCACCAGGGCGCCCACACGTCCAGCAGCACCGGCAGGCCCTGATTGGCGCGGCGGTGAACCTGCAGGCGCGCGGCGTCCACATCGACAGGACGGCCCTGGAACAGGGCCTCGCCGCAGCGGCCGCACTTGGCGGCGCCGGCGTCCCGCTCCGGCGGAATGCGGTTGGCGGCGGCGCAGTTGGGGCAGACGATCTGGACCATGGTCAGGCTTTCAGCTTGCGAGCCCCGATCAGGTCGAGGGCCAGCTTCTCGTAGAAGGGCGCGCTTTCGCCGCGCTTGATCTTCCCGATGAAGTATTTCTCGAAGCCCACCTTCGCCAGATGCACCCAGCCGCCTTCGGCCGCCCAGTTGAGATTGCGCGGCGGAATCTGCGGCTGGGCGATGAAGGCCACGCCACCGTCGCCGAAGTCCGCCAGGCAGATGGCGTTCCAGGTGGCCTCGTGCGTCGGCTCCTGGCCGTCCAGCATCTGCCGCAGGTTCTCGGCGATGGCGGTGACCATGCTCTCGATCATGAAGCCGGTCTTGGGCACGCCCACCGGCACGGGCGTCTTGCCCACCGGGGGAATGGCGACGCAGACGCCCAGCGAGAAGACGTTGCGATAGGTCGGATTTCGCTGGTGGCTGTCGGCCAGGATGAAGCCGCGGGGATTGGTCAGGCCCTCGATCCCCGCCACCGCCGCGACGCCGCGGAAGGCCGGCAGCATCATGGAATAGGCGAAGGGCAGGTCGTGGGTGGCCTTCACCGCGCCGTCCTCGGCCACCTCTTCCACCGACATCATGCCGTCGGCGACCTTGGCCACCCGGGCGTTGGTGATGAACTTGATGTGCCGGTCGCGCATCTGCGATTCCAGCAGGCCCTTGGTGTCGCCGACCCCGTCGAGACCCAGATGACCCACATAGGGTTCGGCGGTGACGAAGGTCATCGGCACCCGGTCGCGGATCTTCCGGCGTCGCAGTTCGGTGTCCAGGATCATCGCGAATTCATAGGCCGGGCCGTAGCAGGACGCGCCTTGCACCGCGCCGACCACGATGGGTCCCGGCTGGCGGGCGAAGGCTTCGAAGGCCTCGGCCGCCTTCTCGGCGTGATCCACATGGCAGATAGACTGGGTGAAGCCGTCCGGCCCCAGGCCTTCGATCTCGTCGAAGGCCAGCTCCGGACCGGTGGCGATGACCAGATAGTCGTAGAACAGGCTCTCGCCGTCCTCGAGCTCCAGGCGGTTCTCCGACGGATGGACCCGTCGGGCGCCCACAGGGGTGAAGCCGATCTTCTTGCGGGCCATCACGGGACCCAGGGCCACCTCGATGGCGTCGCGGCGGCGCCAGCCGATGGCCACCCAAGGGTTGGACGGCACGAAATGAAAGGTGTCTCCCCGGGAGACGACCATGACCTCGGCGCGGGCTCCCACGGCGGCCTTGATCTCGAAGGCGGCGATGGCGCCGCCGAGTCCGGCGCCCAGGATTGCAATGATGGGTTTTGTCATAGGCTAATCCTGCTCCTGTTCCCCCGCTTCACATTGATCGGGCTCAAGGCGACGCGACGCGACGCGCGGCACAAGGCCACGGCTTGCGCCGCCGAAACATTCCATTATATGCGCAACTTCGAATATACAATGGCGATCAAGCTTCCGGAGACCTGCCCATGACTGCCCCCGACCTGACGCCCGCCGACGTCCATGACCGGCTGAACGCCCATCAGATCGTCCTGGTCGATGTCCGCGAACCGGCGGAGTACGCGGCCGAGCGGATCCATGGGGCGCTCAACCTGCCCCTGACCACCTTCGATCCCGCCGCCCTCCCCGTGGGTGGCGACCGGCCGGTCGTCCTGCAATGCGGCTCGGGCAAGCGCTCGGGCATGGCGCTGGACCTGTGCCGCAAGGCCGGCGTCGACGTGGCCGGCCACCTGGCCGGCGGCATTGGCGCCTGGCGCGCCGCGGGCCTACCCGTCATCCGCATCGACCCCGCCACCGGCGCCGTGCGCGACGTCCGCTAGTCGCCTCCCGAAGGATTGTTCATGCGTCCCCTCCTGACTGCGAGCCTGCTGGCCCTGACCCTTGGGGCCGCCGCCTGCGCCGAACGCGGCGAGCCGCCCCCGGCGTCCGAAGTCGCCGCCGTCGCGGAGGGCGAGGCCCTGACCCTGGCGGCGACCACCGTGGACGACCTCAAGCCCGTGGCCGCCACGGTGACCACCCGCGACATGGCCGAGGCCCGGGCGCGCATCGGCGGCACCCTCAGCGCGCTGCTGGTGCGGGAGGGCGACTATGTCCAGAAGGGCCAGGTGATCGCCCAGGTGAGCGATCAGCGGCTCAATCTGGAGACCGCCGCCTATGACGCCCAGACCGCCGCGGCCGCCGCCGAGGCCGTCCGCGCCGAGGCCGACCTGGCCCGGGTTCAGACTCTTTATGACAAGGGGTTCTACGCCAAGGCCCGCCTGGACCAGGCCACCGCCGCGGCCAAGGCCGCCCGGGGTCAGGTGGACGCCGCCCAGGCCCGGCGCGCCGCCAGCGCCGAGCTCGGCGCCCAGGGGGCCATCCTGGCGCCTTCTGCAGGCCGCGTCCTGAAGGCCCCGGCCCCGGCCGGATCGGTCGTGGCCGCCGGACAGTCCGTGGCCACCCTGACCTCTGGCCAGCCCCTGCTGCGCCTGGAAATGCCAGAGGGCCAGGCCCGCGCCCTGAAGGTCGGCGACCGCCTGCCGGTGGCGTCGGATGACATCCCCGGCCTCGCCGCCTACGGAACCATCATCCAGGTCTATCCGGCGATCACCGCCGGCCAGATCACCGCCGACCTCGCGGTCGAGGGCCTGCGCGCCGACCTGGTGGGCCAGCGGGTGGGCGTGAAGGTGAAGGTGGGTGAGCGCCAGGCCCTCGTGGTCCCCGCCCGCTACGTCGCCCGCCGCTTCGGCCTCGACTTCGTCCGCCTGGCCGCCGCCAACGGGTCGGTCAGCGAGATCGCCGTCCAGACCACGCCCGCCGGCACGTCCGGCATGGTCGAGATCCTGTCCGGCGCGCGGCCGGGTGATCGCCTGCTGCCGGCCCAGGCCGAGGCCGCCCGATGAACCTTGGCCTGTCGGGGCGGCTGACCCGCGCCACCATTCATTCGCCCCTGACGCCGCTGGCCCTGCTGGCGGCCATCGCCGTGGGCATGATGGCCCTCCTCTCGATCCCGCGGGAGGAAGAGCCGCAGATCAGCGTGCCCATGGTGGACATCATGGTCTCCGCCCCCGGCCTGCGCGCGCCCGACGCCGCCGAGCTGGTGGCCAAGCCCCTGGAGACCATCGTCCGCAGCATCGACGCGGTCGATCATGTCTACACCCAGGTGCAGGACGACCAGGTCCTGGTCACCGCCCGGTTCGATGTGGGCGAGGATCCGGACGCCGCGGCCGTGCGGGTGCACGAAAAGGTCCAGGCCAATATCGACCGGATTCCCGTCGGAATCCCCGAGCCGATGATCGTCACCCGGGGGATCAACGACGTGCCCGCGGTCGTCCTGACCCTGACCCCGAAGGCGGGCGCGGCGGACCGCTGGAGCGACCAGGCCCTCTATGACGTGGCCCAGAAGCTCCGCACCGAACTGGCCAAGGTCGAGGATGTCGGCCTGACCTTCGTGGTCGGCGGCCGGCCCGATGAAATCCGGATCGAGCCCGATCCCGAACGGCTGAACCTGCGCGGCGTAGCCTTAGGCTCGGTGATCGAGGCCGTTCGGCAGGCCAATCGCAGCTTTCCCGCGGGCGTCATCCGCCAGGACGGCCAGGCCGTCGAGGTCGCGGCCGGCGACACCCTGGCCTCGGCCCAGGCGGTCGGCCTGCTCACGGTGGCCTCGGTGGACGGCCAGCCCGTCTATCTCCGCGACGTGGCCGACGTCATCCAGGCGCCGCGGGAGGATCAGGCCCGCGTCTGGCGTCAAAGCCGCACCGCCGAGGGCTGGTCGGAGGCGCCGGCCGTCAGCCTGGCCATCGCCAAGCGCAAGGGCGCCAACGCCGTGGTCGTCTCCGATCACATCCTTGAGCGCGTGGAGACGTTGAGGGGCGGCCTGATCCCCGACAGCCTGGAGGTGGCGGTCAGCCGCGACTATGGCGAGAGCGCCAATGAAAAGGCCAATGAGCTGCTCTTCCACCTGGGCCTGGCGACGGTCTCCATCGTCATCCTGATCGGCCTGGCCATCGGCTGGCGCGAGGCGGGCGTCACCGCCGTGGTGATCCCGACCACCATCCTGCTGACCCTCTTCGCCTCCAATCTGATGGGCTACACCATCAACCGGGTCAGTCTGTTCGCCCTGATCTTCTCGATCGGCATCCTGGTGGACGACGCCATCGTCATGATCGAGAACATCTCCCGCCACTGGGCCATGCGGGACGGCCGCTCGCCCACCCAGGCGGCCATCGAGGCGGTGGCCGAGGTCGGCAACCCCACTGTCGTCGCCACCCTGACCGTGGTGGCCGCCCTGCTGCCCATGCTGTTCGTCTCAGGGCTCATGGGCCCCTACATGGCGCCGATCCCGGTCAACGCCTCGGCGGCCATGGTGTTTTCCTTCTTCGTCGCCGTGGTCATCGCGCCCTGGCTGATGGTCCGCTTCGCCCGCCAGACCCTGGCCGACGGGCCCGGACATGGACATGACGAAGGCGGCGGCCGGTTGGGCGGGGTCTATCGCGCCCTGGCCAGCCGGGTCATCGCCAGTCGCCGCAGCGCCTGGATCTTCCTGATCGCCGTCGGCCTGGCCACCCTCTTGGCCATGGCCATGTTCGCCACCCGCACGGTGACGGTGAAGCTGCTGCCCTTCGACAACAAGTCCGAGCTGCAGGTGGTCCTCGACCTGCCCGAAGGCGCCAGCCTCGAAACCACCGAACGCACCCTGGCCGCCGCCGCCCAGATCACCAGCGCCCTGCCCGAGGTGACCGCCATCGAAGCCTATGCGGGGACCGCCTCACCGTTCAATTTCAACGGCCTTGTCCGGCACTACTTCCTGCGCAACCGCCCGGAGATGGGCGACCTGGCCATCACCCTGGCCCACAAGAGCGACCGTCAGCGGACCAGCCACGCCGTGGCCCTGGACCTGCGCGAGCAGCTGGCCGCCCTGCCCCTGCCGGCGGGCGCCTCGCTCAAGGTGGTGGAGGCCCCGCCAGGGCCGCCGGTCATGGCCACCCTGCTGGCCGAAATCTATGGCCCCGACGCCGAGACCCGCCGCGCCGTGGCCGCCGAGGTGAAGGCCCTGTTCGCCACCGTCCCCTACATCGTCGATGTGGACGACAGCGCCGGCCAGCCGCGGCCGCGCCTGCGCCTGACGCCGGTGCGCGAGCGCCTGGAATATCTGGGCGTCTCCGAGGGCGAGGTCCTGGACTCCATCGGCGCGGTGCTGGGCGGCGGGCCGGTGGGCTACGCCCATCGCGGCGAGGGTCGCACGCCCCTGGAAATCTCCGTCCGCCTGCCCCAGTCCGACCGCACCTGGAGCGAGCGCCTGGCGACCACGCCCGTGGCGGTGGCCCAGACCGCCGAGGGCCGCCGGCTCGTGGAGCTGGGCGAGGTGGTGGAGGCCAAGGCCGAGCCTGGCTCGCACATGATTTACCGCCGCGACGGCCTCGACGCCGAGATGGTCACCGCCGAACTGGCCGGCCAGTATGAAGCGCCCATCTACGGCATGCTGGCGGTGGGCGAGGCGATCGAGGCCCACGACTGGGGCGACCTGCCCGTCCCGGAAATCCGCCTGAACGGCCAGCCCACGGACGAGCGCGCGCCGACCCTGCTGTGGGACGGGGAATGGGAGATCACCTGGGTGACCTTCCGCGACATGGGCGCGGCCTTCGCCGTGGCGATCCTCGGCATCTATGTGCTGGTGGTCGCCCAGTTCAAAAGCTTCCGCCTGCCCCTGGTGATCCTCACCCCCATCCCGCTGACCCTGGTGGGAATCGTCATCGGCCACATTCTGTTCGGGGCGCCGTTCACGGCCACCTCGATGATCGGCTTCATCGCCCTGGCCGGGATCAGCGTGCGCAAGTCGATCCTGCGGGTGGACTTTATCCGCCACGCCCAGACCGGCGACCGGCCCCTGCGCGACGTCCTGCTGGAGGCCGGCGCCATCCGGTTCAAGCCGATCGTGCTGACCGCGGCGGCGGCCATGATCGGGGCTGCGGTGATCCTGTTCGACCCCATCTTCCAGGGCCTGGCGATCTCGCTGCTGTTTGGCCTGGCCTCGTCGACCCTGCTCACCGTGCTGGTCATTCCGGCCATCTATGTGGTGCTGCGCGACGACGGCCGTCCCTCCAGCGCGCCGCACGCCTTGTCCAGGGCCTGAGGGAGGTTAGATAGGGATCATGACTGACGTTTCCGCGCCCCTCGCCCGAGGCCTGCCCAAGCCGGCCGAGCTGGCCGAACTGGAAGCCAGCGCCGCGGCCGCCGCGCGGCTGATGAAGCTGATGGCCAGCGAGCAGCGGCTGATTATCCTCTGCCGCCTGGGCGACGGCGAATGCTCCGTGGGCGACCTTGCGCAGCATGTGGGCCTGGCGCAGTCGGCCGCCTCGCAGCACCTGGCCAAGCTCCGCGCCGAGGGCGTGGTCGGCACCCGGCGGGAGGGCCAGACCATCTTCTATCGGCTGACCGACCCCGCAGCCGCCCGGGTGATCGACACCCTCTGCGACATCTACCGCGGCAAGCCCCCGCCTGAACCAGCCGCCTAAGCCGGCCGGCGGGCGACCAGGTCGATCAGGGCGGATTGGCCGCTGTGGCCGGCGCCCTCCTCGATCACGGCGTCATAGGCCGACAGCTCCACAATCTCGAAGTCGCTGAAGGCGGCGCGAAGCAGGGCCTCGGTATAGAGGTTCTCCGGCATGCGCGGGCCGCCGGTGCCATAGGCGATCTGTTCGGGCCGGTAGCCTTCCAGCAGCAGCAGGCCGCCGGGCTTCAGGGCGCGCTTTAGGCCGGCGAAGATCTGATCGCGCAGCTCGGGTCCGGCGAACTGGATGAAGATCGCCGCCACCACGTCGAACTGCGCCTCCGGCCAGGTCCAGCTGGCCAGGTCGACCTCTTCGAGCCGCAGGGTGATCCCCCGGGCCTGGGCCAGCCGCGCCGCCTTGGCCTGGGCCACCGGCGAGGAATCCACCGACAGGACGTCCAGGCCCTGCTCGGCCAGCCAGACGCCGTTGCGTCCTTCGCCGTCGGCGACGGCCAGGGCGCTCAGTCCCGGCCTCAGGCGATGGGCCTGGGCGGCGAGGAAGGCGTTGGGGGCCTCGCCAAACAGATAGGCCTCGCCCTGATAGCGTTCGTTCCAGAAACTCATCCGCTCAGCCCCTTCCAGGCGACATAGGCCGCGACCACCAGAACCAGACCCGCAAAAAGCCGCCGCGCCAAGAGGGCGTGGCCCGCCAGGACGCCCGCGGCCCTCAGGCCGAGCCAGCCGCCCCCTGCGCCGCCCAGGATAAACAGGCCCGCCACCGGCCAGACCACCTGTCCCGACAGGGCGTAGTTCGCCGAGGTCGCGGCGCCGAACAGGCTGACGGACAACAGGGACGACGCCGCCGCATTGGCCAGGGTCATGCCGGCCGCCGCCATCAGGCCCGGCACGATCAGGAAGCCGCC
>CAZERE010000042.1:0-22276 GCA_964515365.1 uncultured Phenylobacterium sp.
TACCCCTGTGTCGCACTTTGACGATATTTCGTCAATGTGCGCGTATCACGCGCCGACGGGACGTGTCTGTCAACGCGGCGCCGCCTGCAACGTACAGATTCCGCGCGCCGGCCCGTTGGGCTAGTATCCGGCCGCCCGGTGCGGCCCACGCGTATGTACAGGCTTCGGCTAAAGGCGTGGGCGCATGCGAATCTCACATGTTCTCAACGCCCGGCGCACCCTCCTCAGATCGGCCGGGCCAAGGTGACCGCGCCGTCGCCGTGGAGGACGGCCAAGGTCCCGTCGCCAGCGAAGGCGACGCCCTGCAGGCTCATGTCGTCCAGGCGCGACGGCCATTTCCCGGCGGGGGCTCCGTCCCTCAGATCCAGGGCGTGAACGTCGCCTCCGGCCAGGCCTACCGCGACCATGGGACCGTCCGGCGAGACATCGCAGAACAGGACATCCTCACTTCCGCGCCGCGTGATCCAGAGCTCGTTCAAGCGCAGGTCGGCGGTGTCCGGGACGGGCTCAAAGCCGCCGTAGTCGATCTTCGTGTGGCGGGTCAGGAGGGTGGGCCGACCGGCTTCGGGTCGGCACCGGCGCACGCTCCCCTCGCCGCCGGTGATCACGAGGTCGCCGTCCTCGAGCACCGCGACATCATAGAAGTGACCGACATAGGGGCTGCGCTCCGTGACCTCGACCACGCTGCCTGTCGGGATGTCGATACGGGCGACGGCCCCGTGGGACCCCACCAACCAAGCTGTCCGGCTGTCCTGGAAGGCGGCGCCGTAGGGGTAGAAGGACAGGTCGTGATGAGCGGCCACCACGGGTGCGGGCCCCGAGAGATCGAGGATCGAGAGCCATTTCCCGCCATAGGCCAGCGCGCTGGCGCCTTCGGGGGCCGCCCGCAGGCCGTAGCAGTCTTCCTCGAGCGGGCAGGTCGTTGACGATCCGTCCAGCCAGAAGCGCCGGATTCCGATCTCCTCTTCCGCCACCACCAGCCCATCGGGAAGGATGTCGCCGGCGAGGGCGAGATTTGCGAGCAGAACGGCGCGTGTTCGCTCGGCCCCCGGAACCGTGACGCTCCACAAGGCGCGGTTTCGGCCGGTTATCAGAAGGCGGCCTCCGGCGGGATCGCGCGTCATCGTCAGGGGGCCATGGTTGATGTTGCTCAGCGGCGTCTGCACGATGGTCGGCTGGTGGAAGCGAGGAAGATCGGTCCAAGCGGCGGCGCGTCGGAGCCCGGACCTGATCCAGGGGTGCTGAGGTTGCCCGCCTTCGTCCACCGCTCGTCCTATGTTGGCGAAGGCGGTCTCGAAATCGATGGTGTGGTCCCGCACCGCGTCAGCGAAGGCTGCGCTGTAACGACTGGTGGCGCCATTCCCGTCATAGGCCAGGGCGCCGGCCGAGGTCGACCAGGCGACAAAAAGACCGGACTGGTCGCCCACCGGCTGTCCACGGCGTACGCCGATCTGGGTCCATCGATCTGCGTCGCTGCCGGTCAGGGTGATCCGGCAGGCGTCGAGAACGAGCACGCCGACGCCGCCACAGTCGCGAAATGCCTCCTCCAGCTCCCAGACCGACACGGCGTCGGTGTGCAGGTTCTCGCCGTTGGGTGGGAACGGGAAGTCGCGCGGCAGCACCGCGCCGTGGCCGGCATGTTCGAACCCGTGGCCGGAGAAGTAGAGGACCGCCTGTTCGGCGTCCTTGTTGTCCGCGGTGAACGCCTCCAGGGCGGCGACGAGCTCATCCTGCGTCGGGTTTTCCAGCCGCCGGCACACAAACGACCGGGCCTCCAGCGCCGCGCCCACCACGCGAATGTCCTCCAGCGGCGTCCTCAGGGCGTGCTCCCCGGGATAGTCCCGCACGCCGATCAGCAGCGCGATACGTTTGGGGGCCGTCGGTTTGCGCCGAGGCAATCTGTATCCGCTCAACTCGTTCTCCCGGAGAGGTTGCGGGTGACGGGACGACGGATCGGACGTCGAGGCAAGCCTTTCCGCTGGCAAACCCCGCGTCCGGGGCTAGACTCGCCCCCATGAAGGCCAGCCTGGATCATCTCCCCGAACGTCAGCAGCAGGAGCTCGCGCACGTCCGCACGACCCTGCTGACGGAGTTCGAGGCGGCGATCCGCAAAGGCGCGGGCGGGACGTCGGACTGGCGCAAGGGCGGCCAGGTCCTGAAGATCATCCTGTTCGGCAGCTATGCCCGCAACGACTGGGTCGACGAACCCGACAACGGCTACCTGTCCGATTTCGATCTGCTGGTGGTCGTCAGCCATTCGAAGCTGACGGACATCGCCGACTACTGGTGGGTGGCCGAAGACAAGATCCTGCGCGACCCCACGGTCGGCCGGCTGGTCAACATCATCGTCCACGACCTCGCCGAGGTGAACCAGGCGCTGGGCCGGGGCGAGTATTTCTGGACCGACATCGCGCGCGACGGGGTCATGCTCTACGAGCTCCCCGGTCACCCGCTCGCCGTCCCCAAGCCGATGACCCCCGCCGACGCCCTGGAGATGGCAAAGCGCTACTTCGAGAACGCCGCGCCGATGATCGACAGCGCTCTGCGCACAGCAGACATGCAGGCCAAGGAAGACGCCTCTCATGTGGTTTGGCGCCGGGACCGTGCGTTCACGCTGCACCAAGCGGTCGAGCGCGCCTATGCCTGCTTTTTGCTGGTCCACACCTTCTATTTCCCGCGCTCCCACAACATCAAATTCCTCCGCTCGCTCGCGGAAGATGTCGACAAGCGCCTGATCGAGGCCTGGCCGCGTGAACAGCGCCTCGACAAGCGGCGCTTCGAGACGCTGAAGCGGGCCTATGTCGCGGCCCGCTATTCCGACCAGTACGACATCAGCGTCGAGGACCTCGACGCCCTCGCCGACTGCGCCCGTCGGCTGCGCGACCTCGTGGTCCAGGCCTGCGAAGCGCGGATCGCGGCGATGGGCGACGGCGTCTGAGCGATCCAGGGCGGACGGTGACGCGATGACCCAACCCCGCATCAACGCCAAGCTGGAGGTAGAGCGGAAGGACCGGATCCACAACGATCTGTCGGCCGCGGCTCACCATCTCAAGAAACGCATCGACAAGGCGCTGGCCCCCGACTGCGATCGCGAGGGCGTCGGCCTCGACATCATGGCCGGCATCACCATGCTGGGCTTCACCTTCGAGGCCTATCTGAACTTTGTGGGGCCACTGAGGGTGGAGGGCTGGAACGAGCGCGCCAGTGGCAAGGACAAGCGCGAAGCGGTCTGGAAAGCGCTCGGCCTGACGTGGGAGCCCGAACAGCGACCGGCGTCCACGATCCTCCAGCTGATCACGGTGAGGAACATGATGGCTCACGGCCAGGCCGTGACCGTGCGCAAGGAGTGGGTGGCCCAAGGCACGGACGGAGAGCTGCAAGGCTTGCTGCGGAACTACCAGACCGAGTTCGACAAGCTGACCACGCCGGAGTTCTTCGCCCAGGCCTACGAGGACGTGGAGGCGGTCTGGCGGATGCTGCTCGACGCCGGCAAGATCTCGGTGATCGACACCTTCACCACCGGCATGAGCGGTATGACTTTCCTCAGCCACGCGGAGTGACGGAGGAAGTTTCCGACCTTCCGAATGTCCGCAATGGGTGGAAAGCGGACACGCCCGCGTTAAGGTCGCGGCAATCGGAGACTTACATGCGGTCGCACTATTTCGTTTTTCTCACGTTGTCAGTGGCGTGGTTCTTGGCTCTTGGATTGTTCGCAGGGCCTATCGCTTCAGTGATCGGTATTTTTCACCCGATCTTGTTTGTCGCGAGTGCCATCGGTTTCACGATCATCGCGGGTCAGTTCGGTTGCTCTTACTGCGCTCACTCATTGGTGCGGCCAAAAATGACCGTGGGCTCAAGAGAGATCACAGGTTACTCGCTGTTCCCATCGGCTACCTGCACCAACTGCGGCCAGTCAGTCGATCAAGGATAACGTCAGCTACGGGTCGAAAGCGGACATCGGCAGGTGGCCGAAAACCAGACGGGAGACCGGCAGCGTTTTGATGTCCGGCTGGGACTGAGCGGCCTGCTGCAGGAAAGTCGCCGCCCATGTTGCGCGTCATCTACGCCATCTCCAGCGACGTCGTGGGTGCCTGGCTGCGCGGTTCTGACCGAGGGGCGGCTCATGTTAGATCCTGGCGCCCCTTCCCTTGACGAGACCTGCCGTGAAGCCCCTCGAGGACTGCGATATCGCGGACAAGACCGAACTGGCGGCCTATCGCGCGCTGCGCGAGCGGGCGCATGACCTGCTGCGGGGTGACGAAGAGCATTCCATCTTCGCCCAGCTCATCGACTTCAACTGGCGGGACGCCATCTATCGGATCATCAATGAGGCGCGTCGCACCGTGTCCGCCGACCGCAAGAACGCCGCCGTCGCTCCGGTGCTCGGCGAGTTCATCGACCAGTCCTATGTGATGGGCGTGGTGGCGGCAGTCGGACGGCTCACTGACCCGCCGTCCATCGATAGCGGGAAAGGCGTCGTGTCGTTGCCCACGGTCCTGCGGCTGCTCCGCGACCATCACGATCTCGTTCGGCGCGAGATGTTCGTCTGCTTCGACGGCGTCCCCTACGATCCGACGCCCCAGGAGGAGCCCTGGGAGCCGGGCGTCCGCTGGGTCGCCCGAACCCCGCAGGACATCTCGGGAGACCGGCACGCGCTGTTCGACCGGCTCAGCCGAAAAACGCCGGATCGTCGTGCGCGCACGGACGTGGTCCACCGCAAGGTGCTGGCCGCGATGGAGGATCGCCTTGCCCATCGCGCCATCGCGGGCATCCGGCGTCACCGAAACAAGGTGGTGTCCCACGCCGCGGATGCGACCTCTCGCGCCGGGAGCGAGCGGTTCGGCCTGTCGCTGGCCACCGTCGACGACGCCGGCCGGGCTCTGATCGAGGTCACGGAAACGCTGGCTACGATCCTCACCGGCGAGATCCTCATTGGCATGCCAGTGCCCGTGGCCACGTTCGACATCCTGGAGGATTTCTCCGAGCCGTTCGCCTTCGATTCCGATCTGGAAGCGTTGCAGGACCTCTGGGATCATACGGCCCGGACACGGGAGGGCTGGAGCGAAACGGCCGTCTCGGCGGTGCTTGGGCGCTAGAGCTGTCCATCGACAGCCAGGACCTACCTACCCCTGAAAACCCTTCATACGGCTATCATAGCCAGAACCTTATTATAGCTATTTGTAAGAACCTTTAGTATGGGTAGCGACAACAAGGATCCTGTTGAAGGTTATGAGACGCGCCGACCTCAGCGCCGCAGTCCAGCAGAGGCTGGTCAGACTGCCGCCGCCACACGACAGCCACTACGGCGTCGTGCCCGTCGCGCCGCCTGAATCCGGCCTGATCCTCACCTCGATCGCGGCGCGGCATCGGGCGGCCGAGGACGCGTTGGCGAAGGTCGACGCCTACGCCCGCAGCCTGCACGATCCCTTCGTCGTCAGCCGTATCCTAGCCCGCCAGGAGGCCGTCAGCAGTTCGGCGATCGAGGGCACGCACAGCACGCTCGACGAGGTGCTCGCCAGCGAGGAGACGCAGGACGAGGAGGCCCGCGCGGAAGTCCGTCAGGTCCGCAAATACGCGATCACCGTGTCGCGCTTCATCCGTCGAGCCAGCCTGTTGGGCAATGACGTCTTCAGCACGCCGATGGTGCGCCGGCTGCACCGCCGCATCATGCAGGACGATCCGGACTACAAGGATCCGCCTGGCCGCCTGCGCGAGCTGTCGGTCTGGATCGGGGGGCGCGACATCGCCTATTCGATCTTCAACCCGCCGCCGGCCGACGCCGTCCCCGACGCCCTGGAGGACAACGTCCGCTATATGCGCGCCGACGGGCTCCAGGGGGTTCAGCAGAGCCTGATCACGCGGATGGCGGTGGCGCATGCGCACTTCGAGGCGGTCCACCCCTTCCGGGACGGCAACGGCCGGGTCGGGCGGATGCTTCTGCCGATCCTGATGGCTGCGGACGGACGCACGCCGCTTTATCTCGCGCCCTATATCGAGGCGAACAAGCCGGCCTATGTCGAGGCGCTGAAGGCGGCTCAACAGCGGCTCGACTGGCCGGCGATGATCGGCTTCGTGTCCGATGCCGTCGTCGGCTCGGCCAACGAGCTCTTCACCACACGCGGGGCGCTCGAAACCCTGTCGGAACGGTGGATGGCCCGGCGCGCCTTCCGCCGAAACTCGTCTTCGGTGCGGGCGCTCGCGCTCCTGCCGCAGTATCCGGTGATCACCATCGCTCGGCTGGCCCAGCTGTTGAGGGTGACCTATCCGGCGGCGGCGACGGCGGTCGCCCAGCTGGAGGAGGTCGGCGTCCTGACCGAACGGACGGGTTACAGCCGCAACCGGGTCTTCGCCGCGCCGGAGGCGCTTTCGATCCTGAACCGACCCTTCGGCGCCGATCCGATCCTGCCGGAGACCTGAAGAAGAGGAGGCCGTCATGGGCCGCAAATCCCGGGACAAGGACCGCAAGCCCCGCACGGAGTACATTTACGCGAGAACGTCGGGCGAGGTGTCGGAGGTCCGGTTCACCGTGGACCAGCGGACGGGCGCGATCAGCTTCGGCCCGGGCATGACTAACGTCTATTCCGAGCGCTCCTACGAGCGGCCCAAGGGCGCGAAGGTCCTGTCCCGAATTCCGCAGACGGCGGCTCATGCGACGTTCGACGACGGAGACGCCTTGCTCGCCCACTACGACCGGGTCTTTGCGATCGACACCAACACCCGCACCGTTCAGGGGCGGCGGCTGTCCATCGTCGGCGTCGCCACGCTCAAGCGCGAGGTCACCCTTGGGCCCACCAAGATCGAGACGGGCTGGCGTTTCGACGCGCCATTCGCACTCGAATACGGAGAGCTGACCGAGAAGCCCGAGCCCTTCGGCTGGATGAGCGCCCTGTCGATCCTGAAGGCGCGCGGCTACTACGCGGACGGCATGCGGGTCGGGGTGATCGTCGATTCCGAACTCGGCCAGCTGAAGGCCTTCAACGAGCGGACGACGCCGGTCGATCAGGGCGAGTTCCTCCCGCCGAAAGTGACCCTGCTCTACGCCAGCTCCGATGCGGGGAAGGAAAACCTGCTCAACCAGGCCCTGGCGATCGCCGACACTGTGTCCAGCCAGATTTTCGGCCGTCTCGCAGCCGGCGACCTGCCGATGAGCGTGCGTCCCACGGGCGTGCCGCAGTTCACCACCTATCGCGAGATCGAGGTCAACGCCATCGACGGAACTCTGGCCCCCAGGCCAGCAGATAAGAAGGCCTGAGCCTCGCGCGCTGCCCCCCGCTTGCAAACCGGTCGGCGTTGATTCAAGCTTGCCGTGCAATGTCCCGACGGGACGTCGCCGAGGCGTGAGAACCTCGCTTGAGACGATCAATCCATCTTCGCTCCGCGGCAGCGGCGTGGCCGGCGCGTATGTCCAGGCCTTCGGGCTAAAGGCGTCGACGCATGCCTCAAGCATGGTCTCAACACCCGGTGCTTCGGCCGGGCTCGCCTTCGTTTTCAGGAGGCGAGCCCGTGTCGGATCGGAATGGCGAGGTGAAGGATGCGCAGGGCGAGGCCGGCCTGCACGACCTCTATCGCCAGTACTCCGGCTGGCTGACCGCGCGCCTGCGTCGGCGGTTCGGCGACGACACCGACGATGTCGCCCAAGAAGCCTGGATCCGGGCCGCACCCTACAGCCGACGCGGCCTGATCGAACATCCAAAGGCCCTGCTGCTCAAGATCGTCGACAATCTGGCGATCGACCGGGCGCGTCGGCGCAAGCCCAGGACGCTGGCGGAAGGCGACCGCGTCCTCCTGCCCGAGGCCAATGCGCCTGCGGAACAGATCGACAGCCTGCTTCTCAAACAGATCATCGGGGAGATGCCGCCTCGGCTTAGGGATGTGTTCGTCTTGAGCCGTTTCGCGCATTTGGAGTATCAGGAGATAGGCGAGCGCCTGAACATCCCGGTCACGACCGTCCAGTGGCGGATGCGAAAGGCGCTCGAATACTGCGCAGCCCAGTTGCGGCTGTAGCCGATGGGGAACCCCATGAGCGACCCGCAGAGCGCCCGGAGCGTTGCGGACCGTGAAGCGACCGAGTGGCATGTCCGCCTCGGGGAGCGCCCCGTGTCCGCCGAGACCCTCGCCGCCTTCAAGGCGTGGCGCGCTACGCCGGCGAACGCCGAGGCCTATCAGCGCGTGGAGACCCTGTGGCGGTCGAGCGGATCCCTGTCCGGTGATCGCGACATCCAGAAACTGACCGGCGACACCCTGAGAGCGTCGCGGCCGTCCAAG
Source organism: uncultured Phenylobacterium sp. (assembly GCA_964515365.1). GTDB lineage: Bacteria > Pseudomonadota > Alphaproteobacteria > Caulobacterales > Caulobacteraceae > Phenylobacterium. The sequence continues at coordinate 8,266 of CAZERE010000042.1, forward strand.
GGACGCGCGCGCTCTCGCCTCATCCCGGTGCTCGCCGTTCTCGCCCCCGTGGTCGTCGCCACCGTCGCGCTGACGCTCTGGCTCCCGACCCGCGGCCTTCACGAGACCCAGGTGGGCGAGTTTCGGTCTGTTCGCCTTGAGGACGGAACCCAGGTCCGCCTCGACACCGACACCCGGCTCAAGGTTCGCTTCGACGGCGGCCAGCGCCGGATCTTCCTGGAGCAGGGGCAGGCGCTGTTCGAGGTCGCCCACGACGCGGACAGGCCTTTCCGCGTGGTCGCGGGAGAGACTGAGGTCACCGCCCTGGGGACGGTGTTCGACGTTCGCCGCGAACCGGCCGGGGCGCGGGTCACGCTGGTCCAGGGGGCCGTCGCCGTCACGGAAACCGGCGCGGGCGACGCCCGCCGATGGCGGCTGGGGCCGGGCCAGCAGGTGGAGACGGCCCGCGCCAACGCGGCGCCGCGGGCGGTCGATCCGGCTGTCGCGACCAGCTGGTCGGAAGGCCGCCTGATCTTCCGCGGCGCGCCGCTCAGCGAGGCGGTCGACGAGGTGAATCGTTATCTGCCGCAGAAGATCGTGCTCGCGCCCGGGCCCGACGCCGATGTCCCGGTCAACGGCGTGTTCGAGACCGGCGACCGGGAGGCCTTCGTCTCGGCCGTCACCGACCTGTTCGGCCTGACCGCCGAACCCCGCGCGGACGGGGGCGTCCGCCTGTCACGATCCGCCGGCGGATAAAATTTCGGGTCCGCACTCAGATGGCATGAGCGCGCTGCGTCTCCTGTTCGACGCGACTCTGCGTCGGAGGGGACCCTACTCATGACCATCAGCACCCGAAGCCTCCTGGCCGGCGTCGCGCTCGTGCCCATTGTTTCGGCGGCTTTCGCGACCGCCGCCAGCGCCCAGGCGGCGCGGGACTTCAGCATCGCCGCCGGACCGATGGACGGGGCCCTGGTCGCCTACGCTCGTCAGGCCGACGTGCAGCTGCTCTACACGGCCGAGCTGGTGGCTGGGCTCCAGACGCCGGGCGTCAGCGGACGCCACGCGCCGGACGCCGCGCTGGATCGCCTCCTGACCGGCACCGGCGTCACCTGGTCCCGCAGCCGTCCGGGCGTCGTGGTGTTGCGCCGTGCCGCGGCAGGTCAGGCGTCGATCGCCGAAGCGGTCGAACTGGAGGAAGTGGTCGTCACCGGCACTCTGATCCGGGGCCCGGGCGACACGCCTTCTCCGGTGGTGACGCTGTCGGCCTCGCAGATGGACCGCGCGGGGCAGGGGTCCGTCGCCGAGGCGCTGCAGGCCTTGCCGCAGAACTTCAGTGGCACCGCCACGCCGACGACCTTTCTGACGGCGTCCGACCTCGGCGGCACCAACACAACGCTTTCGACCGGCGTCGATCTGCGAGGCCTGGGGCCGGACTCGACCCTGGTTCTCGTCAATGGACGTCGCCTCGCCGGCACGGGCAGTCGAGGGGAGTTCACCGACCTCTCCGCCCTCCCCAACGCGGCGGTGGAGCGAGTGGACATCCTGCTCGACGGTGCGTCCGCCCTCTATGGATCGGATGCCGTGGGCGGCGTCGTGAATGTGATCCTGCGCCGTGAGTTCGACGGTCAGGAGAGTCGGATTCGGGTAGGCGCTGCCCGGGGCGGCGCGGAAGAGCTGATGGTTTCTCATCTGGCCGGTCGCCGTTGGTCCTCCGGCTCCGCGCTCCTGACCTATGAGTATCGCGATCAGGACGCTCTGTCCGGATCCGACCGCCCCTACACCGCCACGGGCGATTTGCGACCGTTCGGTGGGTCGGATCGACGGGATATCTTTTCCTCGCCGGGCAACCTCGTCGTCTTCGATCCGATCGCGGCCGGCTACGTCGCGACCCATGCGATCCGGCCGACGAGCGGCTCGACGGCCCGAACGCCGGCGGACTTCGTGGCGGGCGCCGCGAACCTCGCGAACCGTCGAGAAGGTGTCGACATCGTCCCCGAGCAGCAGCGGCAATCCGCCTATGCCCGTGTCCGTCAGGACCTCGGAGACCGGCTCGAGTTATCAGCGGACCTGCGCTTCACGCAGCGGGATTTCGCCTTCGCCAATCTGGCTCCCGCCGAGATTCTGACAGTGACGGCCGCGAACCCGCACTTCGTGTCGCCGACCGGCGCCGCCTTTCACCAGATGGCGTACAATTTCGGCAACGACCTCGATCCCGAGGAGGTCGCCGGTCGGTCGCGGAGCCTCGGCGTAACCGCCGGCTTCGATCTCGCACTTCCGGGCGACTGGTCGCTTTCGGGCTACGGCGCCTGGGCGGAGGAACGCAGCCACGTGACAACGCCGCGGCTGCACTACAGGTATCTCTACGAGGCGCTCGGCCTGCTGCCGGACAACCCCGCCACCAGCTACAGTCCGTCACGGGATGGCTACTTCAATCCCTTCGGGACAGGCGGACTGAATGCCCCCCTGATCACGGACCTTATCGGCTCCGGCTACTCGACCTCGCGACATCAGGGCCGCGTATCGTCCATCAACCTGGTGGCGGACGGGACGGTTTGGTCCCTTCCAGGCGGAGACGTGAAGCTTGCTGTCGGCGCTCAGTTCCGTCGCGAGTCCTTCGAGCGGTCGACGGAGAACTATTTCTCCACGCTGACGCCGACCACCACGGCGATCCCGGAACAGGTCCGGGACATCGGCGCCCTCTTCGCCGAAGCCCGCATCCCGTTTGTCGGTCCGGACAACGCCCGCCCCTTCTTACGCAGGCTGGAGCTCTCCCTGGCCGTGCGAGCCGAGGACTATGAGGACTTCGGTGCGACGACCAATCCGAAGGTCGGTCTCGTCTGGTCGCCGGTGGAGGACCTGTCATTCAAGGCGAGTTGGGGAACGTCGTTTCGCGCGCCGTCACTCAATGAGCTGAACGAGGCGGTGGTGATCGGGGCGACTGCCACGACTGAAGGCGGTGTCGAGAAGCTCGCGGTCATCCAGCTGGGCGGCAATCCCGATCTGGGTCCCGAAACCGCCGAAACCTTCACGGCCGGCTTCGAGTTCGCACCGTCCGGAGACTGGCGGATCGGCGCCTCCTTCTTCGATGTGAGGTTTGAGGACCGGATCGGCAGACCGATCGTCGAGAACATCGACAACGCCCTGGTCGATCCCAACCTGTCTGCCTTCGTCACACGGGTGGATCCCGCCGTTCCGGGCGATCTCGCCGCGATCAACGTCCTGATCAACGACCCCCGGTTCGTGCCGCCGGGGCTGTATCCGGCGACCGCCTACTCCGCGATCTTCGATGGCCGATGGCTCAATACAGGCGAGCTTCGCGTCCAGGGCGTCGATCTCAGCGCTGGTCGTACCTTCGAGGTTGGCGCGAACCGGATCGACCTGGACGCCACGGCGTCGTGGCTGCTGGAGTACAGCCGCAAACTCACCCCGCAGGCGACGCAGGAGAAGCTTCTCGATGTCGCGGGATATCCGGTGGACCTGCGTCTGAGGACGTCGGCGACACTCACCCGGGGGGCCTGGTCTGGTCGGTTGGGTCTGAACTATGTCGACGACTATAGAGACCCCTTGGGCCCGAAGATCGATTCCTGGTTCACGGCCGACGCGAACCTTCAGTGGGCTCCGGAGTCTCTCTTCGGGAGAGAGGGGTTCCAGCTCGCTCTGAATGTCCGGAACCTCTTCGACGAGGATCCGCCCTTCTACAATGGGGCGACCGGGGACGGGTATGACGCGGGCCAGGCCGATCCCCTCGGCCGGGTCATCTCGCTGCAGCTCACGCAGCGCTGGTGATCCGTCATGAGACATCTCATCGTGAGAGCCGCCAGCGCCCTGTCGCTGGCGCTGGTGCTCCTGTGCGGCCACACTTCGGCGGCTGCCCAGCCCGCGAACAGTCGCCTTTACACACTGGATGATCTTCTCAATCAGGCGGCCTTCGGGGGAGCCTCGATCGATCCCACGGATCGATGGATCGTCTATGAGCAGGCCGCAGCCTACAGCGATCTGCCGCGGTACGACTACGGCCTCTACAACCGAGCGGCGTCGAACACTCTATGGATCGCCGAAGCCCGATCTTCGTCGAAGCCCGAGCGCTTGCTGGCGGAGGCCGAAGGAATCGGTCACGTCCTCGGCGATTGGTCACCCTCAGGTCGCCGCCTGCTCATTTTCCGCCTTCAGAACGACAGATGGAGCGTGGGTGTGCTCGACATGGCGACCCGCGACGTACGCTGGCTCGATGTCGATCCGGACGGTGGCGGCTTCGGTCGGATCGTACAATGGCGCACGGATGACGAACTGATCCTGATCGATCGACGGTCGGACACGTTGCCCTTCGTCATGGGATGGGATGCGGAGGCCATGGTGCTGACCCGCGATCGTTGGCGGCGGCAGGCGACTGGAACCGAAACCAGCGCGACCTTGATGGGCAGCGGGCGTTTCGGCGCGGACACGCCTGTGTCTCCCGACGTGGATATCGTCCGAATCGACCTCAACACCGGCGAGAAGAGCGTCTTGTCGACAGGCCGGTTCGTGGATCTCGAACTGTCGCCCGATCGGACCTTCGTCGCGGCGATGTCCCAAGGCGCGATGCCGCCCGTCGATCAGGACCGTCCCCTATGGCCGGTCGACAAGCCCGAGGCGCGTCATGTCGAAATCATCGATATCCGGTCCGGCGTCGTGACGAGGCCGTGCGGGGGGTGCGATGTGGCGCCGCATCTGATGGGATGGTCGCCGGATAGCAGTCGCGTGCTCGTCTGGATGACCGGTCCAAACGGCCCGACCTCGGGCGAGCTGGCGGCCCTGCTGCCGGACGGCCGCACCCAGACCTTCGACCGCTTCGGTCTCGAACCCGATGTCACCGCAACTCAGGTCGCGAGTTTTACGGCGGTACGAGCGGTCTGGCAGGATGACCGGCCCGTGTTGCGGGCCCGGCCGATCGGCGAGTCTCGCTACGATTGGTATCGGCTCGACCGGTCCGGCGCGGTCAATCTAACGGCTGGTCTCGCGTTGTCGCCGGGTCGGATGGATGTCGCGCAGGGGCGCGATCTGATCGGTGTCGCCGATGGCGCCATATGGCGGTTCAGGCCCAACGGTCGTCGCGAGCGGCTTTCTCCAACGAGCAACCTCAGGGGGTTCGCGCCCTTCGATGTCCTGGATGCCCCCCGTGTTCGGTACAACGAGCCCTCCATTGGTGCGACGCCATTGGCGATCAACGAGAATGGACGGCTTGTTGGACAGGGTTCCACATGGCGCCTGGGTCAGGAGCCCGGTGACGAGGAACTTGTCGCTCCCCTGGCCGCGACCGGGAGACAGGTCGTCGAGGAGACCGTGCGGAACGGCGTAAGGACACTGGCCTTGCGTCGGTCCGATGGAAGCTCGCGGCATCTTGCGACGTTGAACGCGTATCTGGGTGACGTCGACTTCGCCGAGCCTATCGCCGTCACCCACACCGGTCCGAGCGGAGAAGCGCTGACCAGTTGGCTCTACTTGCCAACCCGGTCAGTCGAGGGCCCCATTCCACTCGTCGTCCTGGCCTACCCGGGGCGGGTCAGTCGACCGCAACGAGACCCCGCCGAGTTCATGACCGAACTCAACTTCCAGCAGCTCACCGCCGCCGGCTACGCCGTTCTTACGCCCAGCGTTCCGCGGCCATTCTTCCCGGGAGAGCCTGGCACGGGACTGGCTGACCAGTTGTTGACGGTGGTCGATGCCGCGTTGGAGCAGCATCCGGAACTGGATTCGGATCGTCTCATCTACTGGGGCCAGAGCTTCGGTGGTTACAGCGGTCTTGTCGTCTCGACCCAGACCACGCGCTTCCGATCCATCGTGGTCCAGGCTGTTGTGTCGAACCTGTCGGAAAAATGGGGCGAGTTCGCCCCGTGGAACCGCGCAGATCCGCGCTGGGGTATTTCAATGCGGCATGACGCCGGTTGGGCCGAGGCAAGTCAGGGGGCGATGGGGGGGCCTCCATGGTCCGACCCGGATCGCTACGTGCGCAACAGCCCGTTGTTCAACGCCGGCGCAATCGAAACCCCCATCCTCGTGATGCAGGGCGAACGCGACATGGGACTGGGCCAGGCCGAGAGCCTGTTCACGGCCCTCTGGCGTCAGAACAAGGATGTGCGGTTCGTCACCTGGTGGGGAGAAGGCCATACCGTGGAGAGCGTCGCCAACCTTCGGGAGATGTACCGACATATTCTCACCTGGCTTGAGGAGACCGCAGGGCCGCGGCCTCAGGGCGGCGATCCGAGCGGGCTTTCCAGCGGCGCAGCCAACTCTCCACCAAGGCCGCATTCGTAAGGGCGCCGCTGCCGCCTGCCCACATCAGCCGATCCCGGTCGAGCAAGGTCTCGGTGCGGGATCGGTCGAGAACGCCATGCTGGACCAGCAAGCCGTCCAGAAGGTGGGCTCGAAGAAAGGGCAGGCTGGCGGCGGCCTCTCGCTCGAAGGTCGCGGTGTAGTCCCCCTTGGACATCCTCCAGGCGATCGGATCGGGAAGGCGGTCGCTGAACGTGGTGCGTGCGAGAAACCGGTCCATGCGTCCGCCCGTGAGAACGGGTGATGGAACTCGCATCGACCACTCCAGCAAGGGCTGCGACATCAGCGGATGAACCAGATCCACCACCCCCGTTCGACGGCATGCGGTCACGTAAGCGAGGTTGGAGATCAGGGCGAGCAGCTGAAGCCGTTTGCTTGGGGCGAGGGCGGCTGCCCCAGCCATCCATGGGTGTGACACCTCGCTCGCGGGTTCGGCGAGGGCCAAACTGGCATCAGGAGCGGCTGCGATACTAGACGAGCGGGGTCCCAGATTGTCCCGAATGATCGACCAGGCGGAGCGCCGCATCCAGCGCGCCAGTCCAGGAAGTACGGGCGATGTCAGCGCCAGAGGGCCGCGCCGACGCCAAAGCTCACCCAGGATGGCGGTCGAGGCTCCTTGATAGAAGAGCGCGTCGCCTCCCTTGCCCGTGAAGAGGCTCGTGACGCCGGCGTCTCGGCAGGCCGACGCTACCAAGGCGTCGAAGGTCGGATCCGCGCCATTCAATCCGGGCCGCACATCACCCGCCGTAAGGTCCAAAATCTCGGCCTCCAACGCCTGCTCGACCCGGTGGCCATAGGAGAGGTTGAGTCCAAAATGGGCCGCGATCAGATTGGCCTTCGCCCGCTCGTCGGTCTCGGCACGCTCGGAGTAAGCGTTCAGCCAGAGTGCGACACGGCGACGGTCCTCACCCATGGCGGAGGCGACGATGGCGGAGTCCAGGCCGCCTGAGAGTTCAGCGCCGGGCGCCGCAGTCACCGACATGAGCGATCCGATGCAGTGATCGACGCGAGACCTTAGGCCATCGCCCGCCGCAGTGGCGTCCCAGAGATCTGGGCCGAGGCTTTGAACCGGCGTCCACACCGGCTCCCGCTTGCCGATGTCAAGGTCGAGCATCTCGCCCGCATCAAGGGCGGTGAGGCCTTCCAGAGGGGGCTGTGTCAGCGCCGCTAGCGGATTTCCAATCAGTGCGGAGACGCCGGACCATTGAATGTCTACGGCGGGCGGGGCTGCCTGCATAAGCCAGTCCGGGGTGCCCGAGCTGACGAGGCAGACGTCAAGGGATCGCCAGATCGCCACCTCGAAGGCGCCGGATGGATCTCTCAAGACCGCACGAATGCGACCGTCAGAATCGCGGTCCAGGGCGACGTATCGACCCCAGTGCGAACGGGTCAAATTACGGAGCCGGTCGAGACGCCCAAAGCGATCCGGCGGGGAACCATCTTCGGCCTTGAACAAATCCCCGAGCACGATCAGTCCGCCCCTGAGATCATGGAGAGCCGGAGGGCGCGGCCCGCCGGTCGCAATCCAGCCGTGGCTTCCGGTGAATACCCTACTCAGTCCAGCTCGCTCTGCCGCCCGGAAGAGGCGGTCAGGCGGCGCGGCATCCGCGGACCACGACAGTGCGAGGAAGCCTGTCATGTCAGATCGCCATGATGGGGGTGTAGAGCGCCACCCGATCCGGATCGTCGTCGAGAACGCAGTCGTCGACCTGTAGCCAGCAATGGGCCCCGAAGGGCCAGGTCTTCACGCCGAAGACCCAGACCGCTCTTTGTCCGCGGGCCTGGAGAATGCGTCGGAGCAGCCATGCCCGGTACAGGCAAGCGCCCTGGAGCGGATCCCAAGGCAGAAGCTCCGTGAATGCGACGGTGAGCCGGGCGATCGTTTCAAGCTGAGGTTCAGCCGACAGCACGGTCACGGGTTCATCGATGAGCTGGTCGAGCGGTCGGCGGCCAGGACCCGCGCGCCAGGCATCGACCATGCCGCGTACGACGGCCAATCGGTCGAGTATGGTCGTCGCTGCGGGTACTAGAGGAAGGGCGCGCGTGGGCCTTGCCGGCAGTACGCGGCGAACGAGACCGGGTGAAGGTTGAAGAAGGCCCGACGGCCCGAGTTCGGCAATCAGGGCTTCAGGTCCGGTGATGCAGTCGCCGTGAAGGGAGAGGTGTTCCGCCGCCTCCGGCAGACAGCTGTAGTGGTCGGTTCGGGTGTCCAGAACAACGATGTCCTCATCGCAGACCGCCATGAACACGCCATCGGCAAGATAGGCTCTCATCGCGTTCGTCGAAACGCCGGGCGGGCGGCGGACCGCCCGCCCGAACGCTCACGCCATGCTGGTGTAGGGGCGCTTGTCGGCTTCGAGCACCGGCTCGATGAAGCCGCCCCGCGTCAGCTGCGAAACGGCGCCCAGGGCGACGGTGCGAATACGGAAGGTAGTCATCTTTCTGTCTCCGTGGTTCTGCCGCACAAGCGCGGCGGGCCATGAAGCCGGTCTGGAGGGGCTGGCTGCAATCTATATCTGTCGTGTTTTTGCAACCTTTGGGCGTCAACCGTCTCCATCGAACGGTTTGCCGGCGAGGCGGTCGAGGCCGGCGTCGAGCCATGATTCCGTCTCCTCGCCCCGCACACGATCCTCTTCCTCCAGCTTGCGGAAGGTCTCCGTGAAGGCCTCGATCAGGGCGCGGGGATCCAGGGTCAGGAGCCGGTCTTCCATGACCTTCTCGAACTCCCCCAAGGCGATCAGGAAGATCAACATCAGCTTGGTGTCGGAGGTCCGGCGAGCGAACTCGATCGAGCCCAGCGCAGGACCCAAAAGCAGGGAGTACGGGTCGCAGTTCGCCGCAGTCGCGAACCGATGGACGTAGTCCAGATTGACCCGCGCCGTGCCCGCCTCGAAATGCTCGTAGGTTCTCAGGGGCAGGTTCATCGCGGTGGCCATTTGCTGGGCGGTCATGCCGCGCGCTCGCCGCACGGCGCGGGCGGCCAGCCCGATCATTCGTGCGTCGCTCAGCTTTTCGGGCGGATCGCCAGCCATCAAACCTCGAACCTCTCTCCACCAAAGGGTGTCGCGTCAGTTGCGTTGGATCAATGCTGGCGTGTACGACTTTTTTGAAGAATTTCCGCTTGAAATGCCGACCCCGCAAGATTTTGGCGGGCTTCCGACAGCGGTTTGGCGGGCTTCCCGACAAAGATTTACGCAGACGGGAAGGCCGTTCTCGGGGACGATGGGGCGAGAGCGAGTTTTGGCCAGGAGGTCGGTGAAGTCGATTTGGAATCATGGCGCGTAACCGCGACCCGTTCACACAGGCCCTGACGTCGTTGCGGGAGCGTATCCACTCCGGAACCCTTACAGGCGGCGCACCGATCATCGTGCAGGACGAGGCCGAACGTCTGAAGCTGTCGACCACGCCGGTGCGCGAAGCTCTGGCCCGGCTCAGTGGAGAGGGGCTGGTCGAACGCGCTTCGTCCGGCGGCTATGTCGCCATACGTCTGGACGCCACCGCTGCGCGCGACCGGTACGCGATGCATGCCTATTACGTTCGCGTCGCGCTCGAGCTGACCCAGAACGCGCTGGGGCCGCTGCGGCCGCCGCTCCCATCGCTCAACTCGGGCGAACCGGTAATCTCTGTCGGCCGATTGTTCGAGACGCTTGTTTGTAGCGCCGGCAATGGCGTGCTGTGGGACGCCTTCGAGCGAGTCAGCGGCCAGCTTGACGTCTTGAGACATCTTGAGCCCTGCCTGTTCCAGGATTTGAACCAGGAAGCTGCGGAGCTCTACGCGGCCTACGCCGATGTCGTCGAGGCCCGGTTCCAGGCCGCAGCGGCGCGCTACCATGATCGACGGATCGGCGCCGCCGGTGCACTGGCGGCCCTCGCGTGCGGGGGCGAACGTGCGAACCGAAGCCGGGCTTCGGTCTGACTTGATACCCTCTATCCGAGGTCGAGGACCTGAGCCCGTCTGCAGCGAAGCTCGTGATGCGTCTCGAGCTGGGCCAGAAGTCCTGGGATGTCGCCTTCGACGATGACCGCCACCATCGCCTTCACCGTCGCGCCGTCGCCGTCGTCGTGGGTGCGTTCGGCCCGCAGGACGGCCAACAGGCGGTCTGAGACCCTCTGATGAGCGAGGCAGAGTGCGGCATTGGCAGACTGGGTGATGATCGCCTCGTAGAGCGCCTGGACGCCGTCGAGCGGATCGACCCCCACGGCCGCCTTGCGCAGGGATGCGTGTCCGCGCGGATAGAGGGTGAGAGCGGCATGGAGATAGGCGAGTTGAAGTTCGAACAGATCGATGATGTCGGACGGGCCGAGCGCGGGATAGAAGTAGCCCTTGCCGCGGCGTCTTTCGATGAGACCCTCGCCAGCCAGACAGGCCAAGGCCTCCCGGACGGGTGTCGGGCTCAACCCGACCTCTGCCGCCAGCTCGGTGACAACGATGGGTTCGCCGGGAACGAACCTCCCAGCATCCGCGAAACGCCTGACAGCACCCAGGGCCGAACTGTAAGGATCTCGCGGCGCAGGGTCCTGCATGACGCCCTCGACTGAACTGTGGGCGGACCGGCGAGCTCGTGCGTCGATCCGATGCAGTCAATTAGTGCAAATATATTTCGTGCAATGCAAGGTTATATTTAACCCGCCGATTGATGGCGGGCATTCCGCCGGAAATCGGCGGGCTGAATGCTTAAATCTAGCAATATGATCTTCCCGACGACAGTAATGGGTGGCAGGTCATGCCAGGCGCCGTCGTAGGCTCACGGCTTGCGCTCTGCCTTGTCGTCGAACCTTCGGGACACAGCGGACACCAGCGGCGTCTTCCGGAACGACCACCGATCCATGTCGTCGAACAGCGCAACGAACATGTCGCCCACGAGGCCCGCGTCGAAGGCTTCGAAATGGCTGGCGAGGGCCAGGTCGAGGACCTGGCGCATGAGGTCCGCCATGGCGTTGACGTCGCCCACGGTCTCGAAGCCGAAGTCGCGGTCCTTGTCGAACCCCTTCAGATCCTTGCCGATCACGGTGCTGCTGATGTGAACGTGGGTCGATAGTCGGCCGTAGAGGCTGTTCGCGGTCTGGCGATAGGTGTCCGCGCCGGCGGGGTCCATCAGGCGGAAGGTCAGACTGTCGATGACTTCTCCGAACCGCTCCCTGCCCAGGTCGTCGAGCGCGGCGACCTTCTCGTCGACTGTGCCAGGGACGGTCGCGAGCGGAGCGACCCCGTTGATGGCCGGGCTCCCGGTATCCAGCCAGAGGGTCTTGATCGACGCTTCCAGGAGGAACCGGAGTTCGCGCCTCGCCGGATTGTGGAGCCCTTCCTTGATGGCCTGACCTGCGGCCACCATCGACTCAACAAACTGCTGTTTGACGCGCAGCGTGATGAGCTGCTCGAAGAACTCCGGCCAGCGGGTGGCCATCAGGTCGATGACCGTCAGCCCCAGTCCATAGTCCATTATGAGCCGGTCGATCCGACCCATCGCGGCCTTGAACTGCGGATCCTCCCTCAGCTTGTCGTGCTGATCGATGCGGCGCCGGCGACGATCCGCGATGTCCCTGATCCGGTCCATGGGGTCGTCGGCTTCGTCGGTCATCGGCACCCGTCCAGTCTCAAGCTCGACAAGCGTGACGGGAGACCGGTTGCACGTCAAACTGGCGTGCCGCTCGACTTGAGCGAAGAGGACCCGATTTGCCGCAGCAGTTCGAAACCCACGTCACCTTTCAATGTCCAGCCTGCTCCTCCGTGGTCCAGGCGGCGGTCGACGTGCCCGAGCCGGACTGGGGCGCCGCCGAGAGTTCGTCAGACCTGAACTCCGAGGGCGAGACGGTGGTCTCCTGCAACGTCTGTCGAAAGGACTTCGACGCCTATGTCACGAACAGCGCGGGCGATTGCCACGTCACGCTGAATGATCACCCGGACACCAGGGTGGATGCGGACATAGCCTTCTTCTCCCCGGACGAAGACGATTGGTCGGACGAAGATCTTCCGGACAACCCCTATTCGATCTGGGAAGCCTCCTACCGGCAGACCTGCGCGTTTCTGGATTCTCACGGTGAGGAGGCAGGAGACGCGCTCATCAATCGCATGGTCTTCGCGCAGCATGTCGTCGCCCTGGAAGCCTATCTCGCCGACACCCTTCTGAAGTCGGTGCTTCACGATCCCAAGGTGCTCGGCCGGCTCCTCGAGCAGGATACCGAGTTGCGCAAGGAGAGGTTTTCACTCCTGGACATCCAGGCGAATCCGGACCTCGTCCGCGATCGCGTGGCCGCCTATCTGCGAGACCTTCGCTATCACAATCTCCCGAAGGTCAACGTCGTCTACAAGATCGCGCTCGGGGTCGAGGTCCTTCCCGAAGGCGAGGCCGCTGCGCCACTGATCCTGGCCATGCGACTCCGGCACGACTGCGTCCACCGGAACGGTTTCAACAAGGACGGCGAGAAGCTGACCAACTTCACCAAGGCCTACGTCGCGGAGATCGCGGACGCCTTCCGCAAGGTCGTCCACCGCATCGACCTGGCGCTCTCTCCCTTCTGAGCGAGCCGCGACCGGGTCAGCGAACCTGCGTCATCAGAGCGCTGACGCGACCGCCCCGCCCGATGGAGACGCGGGCGTCGAACCGGAAGGGTGGCGACAGCGGCTCCACGGACAGAAGGTCGTCGCCCGCGCGCCGGAAGGTGAAGGTCTCGGCGGAATGACCGCGCCGGGTCAGCGTGACCAGGACATCCGACGGGGCGTCCGCCGAAAGCGCGCCGCCCCTCAGCCGCAGGACAGGGCGCCGATGTTCGAGAATGACGTCCAGAGCGACGTCGGCGACGGGATCGACGGTGGACAAGAGGAATCTCCGTTAGGCAAGTTGACAGCTAACATATGAATACATATTCATGTGTCAACATCACAAAGCTGAGCTGCCATGTCCAACGCCCACTCCGGCCACGATCACTCGGGCCACGACCATTCAGGCCACGACCATTCCGGTCACGACCACGACCACACGCCGACGGTGACCCGAGACAACGAGCGCAAGGTGCTGCTGTCGTTCGGACTGATCTTCACCTTCATGATCGTGGAGGTCGTCGGCGGCCTTGTCTCTGGCTCGCTCGCCCTCCTGGCCGACGCGGGGCACATGCTCACCGACGCCCTGGCCCTGGCGCTCGCCTACCTGGCCTTCCGGTTCGGTCGGCGCATGGCCGATTCCAAGCGCACCTTCGGCTATCTCAGGTTCGAGGTGGTCGCCGGCTTCTTCAACGCCGTCACCCTGTTCGCCATCGTCGGGTGGATCGGCTTCGAAGCCTGGGAACGCTTCCGCGATCCTGCGCCGGTCTTGGCCGGTCCCATGCTGGGCGTGGCCGTCGCAGGGCTCCTGATCAACGTCCTGGTCTTCTGGATCCTGACGCGGGGAGATTCCGAGCACGTCAACATCAAGGGCGCGGCCCTGCACGTGATGGGCGATCTGCTCGGATCGGTCGGTGCAGTGGCCGCCGCCATCATCATCTCGCTCACCGGATGGACGCCTATCGACCCCATCCTGTCCGTGGTGGTGTCGCTGCTGATCCTTCGGAGCGCCTGGAAGCTGCTGGGCAAGTCGCTGCACATCCTTCTCGAAGGCGCGCCGGACAACGCCAAGCCGGATGCGATCGTCGACCATCTGCTGCAGTCGGTCCCTGACCTCGCCGATGTCAGCCACATTCACGTCTGGTCGATCACGTCCGGACGCACCTTGGCCACTCTGCACGTCCG
>CAZERE010000043.1:0-1245 GCA_964515365.1 uncultured Phenylobacterium sp.
AGGCCGAGGACTGGCCGGGATCGATCATCACCTTCTGGCCCTTGAGGTCGGCGAGGGCGCCGGCCAGGGCGTCGGGGGCCTCCAGGCTCACCTCGTTGCCCAGCCAGGCCGGAAGCTCCTGGCTGACCTTGGCGGGGTCCAGGAACAGCCGGGCGCGGCCATCGGCGGACAGGATGGCCTGGGCGAGCGGCAGGGGGCTGCGGATCACGTCGCCGCCGCGGATGTTGAACAGCCAGGCGATGGAGGCCGGCGCGGTGATGACGGCGGCCTGGGCGCCCTTGGCCGCCAGGGCCTGGCCGATGCGGGCGCGCTTGGCCGCGGACTCTTCCCCCGCATAGGTCAGGGGATGGGGGACCACCGGCGCCTGGGGCTGGGCCGGGCGCTTGGCGCCCCAGGCGGCGTCCAGGGGGTTCTGCTCCACCGGCTTCAGCTCCGCGCCGGCCTTTTCCACGGCTGCGCGTACGCGGGCGAGGCCGTCAGGGCTGTGCAGGCGGGGGTCGTAGCCGATGGCCTGGCCCTTGGCCGCGGCGGTCTCCAGATAGGCCGGCACGCCGCCCTCGACCAGATCGCGGATTTCGAACAGGCTCTCGTCCACCTGATCGCGGACCTGCAGGGTGTAGCGGCCATCGACGAAGACGGCGGCCCTGTCCTTCAGGATCACCGCCGCCCCGGCCGAGCCGGTGAAGCCGGTGGCCCAGGCCAGGCGGTCATTGGCCTCGGGCAGATATTCGTTCTGGTGCTCGTCCTCATGGGGGACAAGGAAGCCGTCCAGCTTCTGCTCGGCCATGGCCTGGCGGATCAGGGGCAGGTGGCGGGCGCCGAAGGCGCGCTCGGTGGTCTCATCAAAGGTCTGGCGCATCCCCTAGAAATAAGCCCGGGCGCGCCCGAGCGCCATGGGGATCGTCGAGACCGCCTCAGGCGTAGGCGATCAGCCGCCCGAGCGCCCCCACGGTCAGCCATATGGCCAGCGACCCCACCGCCATCAGCCGGCCAAGAGCTGGCGGCGAGGCGTCCCACCCCGCCATTCGCGCGCGCCACATCCATCGAAACAGGACGGCGTGGGCGAGGCCCAGGGCGATCAGCGCCATCTTGGTCCGAAAGACGTTGGAGGCGGCCATGGGGCCGGCGTCGGCGGAGAACATCACCGCGCCGCTGGCGACCAGCAGCGCGAGGCCCGTCAGGGCGAAGGGGGTGAGGGTCCGCTCCAGGGGCTCGGCCGGCAAGGCGCGCAGCAGGCCCGCAAGT
>CAZERE010000043.1:1255-7197 GCA_964515365.1 uncultured Phenylobacterium sp.
GCAGATCGACCACGCCGATCCCGCCGACCAGCAGGATCAGGCCCAGCAGGTGCGTGACATTGGCGAGCGGATAGGCGACGGCCGATCCCCGCGCCCACTGGCCGAGGGCCGAGGCCTCCAGCAGGGCCGCAAGGGCCTCCACGGCCTAGCGAAGCTCGACGGTCTTGCCCTCGGCGATGACCCGCTCAAGGCGCAGTTCGGCCGTGCCGTCGCGCCGCGCATAGCCTTCCAGGGTGACCGTCTTGCCTGGACCCAGCATCTCGCGGGTCAGGCCCCGGGCCTCCATCCTTGAGACGGGCGCCAGGATCACATCCCAGGTCTTGCCGTCGTGCACCACCTTGGCGGCGCCATGGGGATTGCCCCAGGAGACATCGGAAAGGGGGGCGGTCACGCGGACCAGCTCAGTGGCGTCATAGGAGCTCCAGCCGTGGTGGGCGAGGCTGGCGCCCGGCGCGGCGGTCAGGCCAAGAGCGAAGGCGGCGATCATCAGGGTCTTGCGCATGGAATCCTCCGTTTGGGGGCTGTCGAGAGGGTAACGCCGTTCCGGCCCATCGGGGTTCAACCAGCCGTGAAGCCTAGAGGCGGCGATAGATCATGGTCGAGCCATCCTCGAGCCTGCCCCGCAGGCCGGCCCAGGCGCCGGCGGTGTCGTACCAGTTGTCGATCTCGGCCTCGCCGCGGATGGTCCAGCGGGTGGCCGGCATCGATCGGCCGTCGGCCAGCTGGACGCTCTCGCGGCCGGCGCGGGCGGTGCGGACCTTCATGATCTTGCCAAGCTGCGGGTTGAACAGCGGGCCATCAAGGGCGGCGGAGTTCCAGTGGGTGAGGGGCGCGGCCGTGGCCGGGGCGGTGAGGCGTCCGCCGGGCCCCTCGATGGCCACCCCGGCGGCGGTCGCCTCGGCCTTGACCTGCTCGACCTTGCCATTGGTCTCGGTGCGGGTGGCCAGGCTTGCGAAGCGGTCGTCCCGCCAGCGCTCAGTGGCGGTATGGGCATAGCGAAAGACCGGGATCGGACCGAGTTTCACCCGCATCTCGACCTCGGTGCTGACCGTCAGGCCAGGTCCGCTGCGGCTGAAGCGCATGAGGTGCTCGCCGACCTTGTCCTTGCCGCGGAACACGGCGAAGGCCAGACGGCCATTGGCCGGCGCGGCCGCAAACGCGCCCGGCGCGGCCAGGGCGCTGGCCCCCACGACGATCAGGCCTCTCCGGGTCAGGGCGGATGGCTGGGCGAGCGGCATGGGGTCAACTCCGAGCGGCGCCCTGTCGGGCTCTGGGAGTCTACGGACCGCCGAAGCCAGCGGATGCCTTTGGCGGAAGCTCGGGTGGACTAACCGAAGGCTGGCCGCGCGTTCAGGCGAGCGCGCCAGGCGCTGGCCAGCGTCTTGAGCGCATCGGCGCGGCCCAGGGGGGTCATGTCCTCGTCGTCCAGGACTTCGAGGATCTCAAAGCTGAAGGCGTCCTCGCCATGGGTCCGCCAAGCCGCCTGCAGGGCGCTGTTGGGATGGCCGCCCAGACGCAGGCTGAACCAGAGCCCGTTGCGCTGAGCATCAAGGTTGGGAGAGGGGGAGACCCAGGCTTCATCGCTCGCCGCGCATCGGACCACAAAGGCGCCGGCGCGGACCTTCTGCGCCTTGTGGGTTCGGATCAGGTCTCGGCGGCGTGCGGCGTTCATGGAGCGCTCCTCTGATCGCCGATATATACCCGGATAAAATGGGGATCAAGACCATGAAAAAGGGCGGCCCCGTTCGGAGCCGCCCTTCGGTGGTTCAGGCCTGCAAGGGCCAAGTCTTACATGCCGCTACGGTCAGCGGCGTTATCGGCGGCGTCAGAGGCGCCGTCGGCGGCGTTCTGGGTCGCCGCAGCGGCATTGTCGGCCGCAGCCTCGGTGTTCTCGGCGATGCTGTCAGCGGCCTCGCGCGAGCTGTCGGCGGCGTCGGAGGCGGCCTGCTGGGCGCTGTCGGCGGCGTTTTCGATCATGGCCTCGGCGCGGCCAGTGTCACGGGCCATTTCCAGATCGGCGTCGTCGGTTCCGTTGTTGCCGAAGACGAAGAACATGCCCACCAGGGCGACGATGGCGACGATGCCGGCCACCCACCAGCCAGCCGAGCCGCCACTCTTTTGGACGACTTCACGCTGCGCCGGCGGGGGATCGGTGCGCGGGGTGTTGGGATCATAGGTCATTGTCGTTCTCCTCGGACGGAGCGGTTGACCGCTTCCTGTCGCGCTTGAGAACGTGGTTCGTCGCGGGTGGGTTCCGGCGAGCTTAGCTGCGGCGGATGACCAGGGTGGTCCAGGCGTCGCGGTTCAGGCGGCGAACCAGCACAAATCCCCGGCTGCGATAGGCCGCCAGCACCCGGCGGGCCTGGGAGCGCAGCAGGCCCGAAAGGATCGCCGTGCCGCCGGGCCGCAGGGCGCCCTTGATGTCCTGGGCCAGCATGACCAGCGGCGCCGCCAGGATGTTGGCGAAGACCAGATCATAGGGGGCCTGGGCCCGCACCAGCCGGTGGCCCAAGCCCGAGGCGTGGACGAAGCGGGCCTTGGCCTGGTTGAGGATGGCGTTCTCGCGGGAGATGCGGACGGAGGGCCGGTCGATATCGGTGCCCACCGCCACCGGCGAGCCGGTCTTGGCCGCGGCGATGGCCAGCACGCCGGTGCCCGCGCCCACGTCCAGCACGCGGGCGAAGCTGCGCTGCTTCAGAAGCGCGTCATAGGCCAGCAGGCAACCCACGGTCGTCCCATGGTGGCCGGTGCCAAAGGCCGCGCCCGCCTCGATCCGCAGGTTCACCGCATTGACCGGCGCCAAGCCCCGGTCGTGAGCGCCATAGATGAAGAACCGCCCGGCGCGGACCGGCGGCAGCCCCGACAGGGCCATGGCCAGCCAGTCGGCGTCGGCCAGAACTTCCGTGCTTGTGGTCAGCCCCGCATGGGCGCCCAACACGCTGCGCAGGGCGTCGGCCTCCTCGGCGGTCGTGGGGAAGGCGTCGATCCGCCAGATCTCACGATCCTCGTCCTCTTCGAGGATCGAATAGGTGACGCCCTCCAGCAGGGGATGCTCATCGATGGCGACTGCGGCGGTCTCGGCGATGGGCCGCGGGCCGCGGGCGATGATCTGGTAGGCGTCTTGCGTCATGCGCCTCCTCTAGAGGGGCGAGGCCCATTAGGCGAGAGGCAAGCGCCTATTCCGGCGGCGCGAAGGCGACCTGGGTCGGGCGGGCCGGGGCCGGCCTGTCCATCACCATGGGGGATGCGGGCTCAAGCCTCTGGGCCACGCGGCGCGGGGCGATGTCGCCGTCCATGGAAGGATAGGAAACCACGATTTCGGCCTTGGGCGGCTCGAGGCGGGCGACTCTCGTGGGGCGACTCTGGCGGACCGGCTCAACATAGACGACCGGCTCATAGTCCGGTTCGGCCATCGGCACGGGCCCATAGCCCACCGCCATGGCGGCCGGCTCGTCCCGACTCACCCAGTCATAGCCGATTACATAGTCGGGAACCGGTCCGGCCTGGGCGCGGGCCAGGGCCTGCGGCTCCTGCCAGTCAGCCCGATCGCCGGCCGCGGGCAGGTGAATCTGCGGGCCCAGCATGGCCTCGCCATAGGTCAGGTCGGGCTTGAACGTCGCGCCCAACAGGAGGCCGGTGGCCGCCGCAACTGTGATCCCGTGAAATAGCGCCTGCATGTCCGCCTCCTTGGGCCGATAAGCGCGCGAATCGGCCTGGAGGTTTCATGGGGCGGTCGACACACCCGCGAGGACCCGCTCATCTCGCCGCAACAGCCCTCGAATTTGCGTGTTACGCTTAAGCCGAAGGAGGAGACCGATGAGCAAGTACAAGCCCCTGTCCGACCGTCTGGCTCGGCACGAGGCCGACGACTGGAGCGCCAGCTTCGCCGAGCTTGAAGAGGTGCTCGGCTTCCCCCTGCCCAAGAGCGCCAGGGATCAGAACGCCTGGTGGACGGGCGGCGAAAAGCCCCACCACGAGGCGTGGAAGGGGGCGGGATGGCGGGTCGAGACCGTCGATCGCAACGCCCAGAGCGTGGTCTTCCGCCGGGACGCAGACGCCGAGGCGCCTGAGCCGACCCCCATGGAGGTGGCGATGGAGCCGCCGATCGCGGCCGAGGCCAAGGCGCCGCGCAAGGGCGTTGTCTCGGCCGCCGTCACCGGCGGCGCCGCGGCCCTGCTGGCGGGCGGCGTGGCGGTGGTGGCCAACTTCCTGGCCAAGCGCAAAGGCGAACCGTGGCGCTAGAGCGCGTTCCGATAAGTGGGAACCGGTTATCGGAACAAACGCGCTCAAGACCTAGGCTCTAGGAGGCGTCAGCCTTCTCCACGAAGGAGTCGATGACCTTCTTTTCGCCGGCCTTTTCGAAGGCGACGGTCAGCTTGTTGCCATCGATATTGCGCACCTGGCCGTAGCCGAACTTCTGGTGGAACACCCGGTCGCCCCGTGAGAAGGCGCTGCTGGAGGCCGACGGGTCAGACACGGCCACGAGGCGACCTTCGCCCTCGATCACCTGCTGCCGGCCCGGATGGCTGCCGTGATAGCCGCGATCCTGGGCGCGCCGCCAACCGGGCGAGGAATAGCCGGAGCCGAAGCTGGGGCTCTCGTCCCAGCGACTGCCGTGCTGCTGCATGCCCGGGCCGCCGCCGTAATAGCCGGTGTCGGACGCCGCCTCCACGTGGGCGATGGGCAGTTCGTCGACGAAGCGCGAGGGCAGCTGGCTGGTCCAGCGGCCATAGACCTGGCGGTTGGCGGCGAAGGAGACATGGGCCTGCTCGCGGGCGCGGGTGATGCCCACATAGGCCAGGCGCCGTTCCTCCTCGAGGCCTTTTTCGCCGCTCTCATCCATGGAGCGCTGCGACGGGAAGACCCCTTCCTCCCAGCCAGGCAGGAAGACCAGCGGAAACTCCAGACCCTTGGCCGAGTGCAGGGTCATGATCTGCACGGCGTCCTCGCCGGCCCCGCGGTCGAGGTCCATGACCAGGGAGACGTGCTCCAGATAGGCGCCGAGCGTCTCGAAATTGCCCATGGACTGGACCAGTTCCTTGAGGTTCTCCAGGCGGGTCTGGGCGGTCGGCGTCTTGTCCAGGCGCAGGGCGTCGGTATAGCCGCTCTCCTCCAGCACCATCTCGGTCACCCGGCTGTGGTGCTGGGTCTCGGCCTGCGCCCGCCAGCGGTCCAGGTCGCGCAGGAAGTTGGCGAGCGAGGTGCGGGTCCGGGCGGCCAGTTCGTCGGTCAGCACGATCTGGCGGGCCGCCGTGGCGGCCGAGACGCCGTTCAGCCGGGCGATCTGCAGCAGTTTCTGGACGGTGGTCTCGCCGATGCCGCGCTTGGGCACGTTGACGATCCGCTCAAAGGCCAGGTCGTCATCCTCGGACTGGATCAGCCGCAGATAGGCGTGCGCATCGCGGATTTCGGCCCGCTCGAAGAAGCGCGGGCCCCCCACCACGGTGTAGGGGATCTGCAGCAGGACGAAGCGCTCTTCAAAGGCGCGCATCTGGAACGAGGCCCGCACCAGGATCGCCATGTCCTTGTAGGGGCGCGGATCGCGCTCGGTGGTCCCCTTGCGGGCGCGCTCGATCTCGTCGGCGATCAGCCGGCTCTCGGCCTCGCCATCCCAGACCCCGCGGACCACCACCTTCTCGCCGCCGTCCGCCTCGGTCCACAGGGTCTTGCCCAGGCGGGACTTGTTGGTGGCGATCAGGCCTGAGGCCGCCCCCAGGATGTGGCTGGTGGAGCGGTAGTTGCGCTCCAGCCGGATGACTTTCGCACCCGGAAAGTCCCGCTCGAAGCGCAGGATGTTGTCCACCTCGGCGCCGCGCCAGCCATAGATCGACTGGTCGTCGTCGCCGACGCAGCAGACGTTCTGCCGCTTCTGGGCCAGCAGCCGCAGCCACAGGTACTGGGCCACATTGGTGTCCTGGTACTCGTCCACCAGGATGACTTTG
>CAZERE010000043.1:7207-22159 GCA_964515365.1 uncultured Phenylobacterium sp.
CGCAGGCGTTCAGCACCCGCAGCCGCTCCTGATAGAGCCGGTAGAGCGCCTGGCCGCGATTGTTGGCGAAGGCCGCGCCCTCGGCCGGCGGCAGGCGGTCTGGCGTCCAGCCGCGGTTCTTCCAGTGGTCGATCAGGCCGGCCAGGGCCTTGGCGGTCCAGCGCTTTGAATCGATGTTCTCGGCTTCCAGCAGCTGCTTGAGCAGCCGCTCCTGATCGTCGGTGTCGAGGATGGTGTAGCTGGACTTCAGGCCCACCAGCTCGGCGTGGCGGCGCAGGATCTGGGCGGCGACCGAGTGGAAGGTGCCCAGCCACCGCAGGCCCTCGGCCTGAGGGCCGATGATGGCGGAGATCCGCTCGCGCATCTCGCGGGCGGCCTTGTTGGTGAAGGTGACGGCCAGCAGCTCCCAGGGCTTGGCGCGCCCGGTCGTCAGGATATGGGCCAGCCGCGTGGTCAGGACCCGGGTCTTGCCGGTGCCGGCCCCGGCCAGGACCAGGACGGGCCCCTCGATCGTCTCCACCGCCTCGCGCTGCTCGGGGTTCAGGCCCCGCAGATAGTCGGGCTGGTGGCCGGGACCGCCCACGCGAGCGAGGTCGCTGATCTTGGGCGCCGGGGTCGGGGGAGCTGATTCAGGAAAGGACATTGGAACTTATATAGAACATATCGGAGCCGGCGCCCAAGGCGCGGCGTGTCACAGCAGGCGGCGCATCTCCGGCGACATCAGCTGCTCGCGGGGGCGGATCTGGACGTCGAAGGTCCCGGCCGGCGGGGGCGTCTCGAAGGCGGCCTTGCCGGGACCGTCCAGGTCGAGCCAGGCCATGCCCTCGTCCAGGGTCAGCACCGGCGGGCCGCGATCATGGATGGCCGCCATGTCGGCCGGCGCCGGCCCGGTGATGAAGGCGAAGCTCTCCAGCCCCTCGGGGAAGTCGGACGGGCTCGCCCGCTCCCAGAGGCCGGCGAAGAAGCGGATGTCGCCGCCGGCCCAACTCACCTCGTTGCGCTGCTTGGGCTGACCCTTCTTCCAGCCCGGCGGCTCGGAATATTCGATGAAGCTGGTCAGGGGCACGAGGCAGCGGCGGCGGTGATAGGCGTCCTTGAAGGCGGGGCTGGTGTCCACCGTCTCGATCCTGGCGTTGGTGCTCATGGCCCGCCAGTCCTTCAACGGCCCCCGGTGGAAGGCCGGAACCAGCCACCAGCGCAGATCGACCATCTCCAGCCCGGCGGCGGGGCGAGCCGGATCGCGCGGCCGCAGGATGGCCGCCCGCTCGGTGGGGCGGATCGGCTCGTCCAGGGGGCGGTTCGACGGCGAGTCGTCGAGGCTCAGCGGGACGCCGTGGTCGGCGAACAGCTCGGCCAGGTTGGTCGCCGCGGCCCGCTTCAGATACTCATTGCACATGGCCGAAGGTCAGCCACAGCGGCGGGCCTAAGTCCACCATTGTCGGGCCTGGGGCGGCTCAGGCGATGAGCCAGTCCCCGAGGGTGGCGGCGGTCACCCCGACCAGGATCATCTGGGCGCCGCCCGCCATGTTGATCACCATGTCCGAGCCGGAGAAGCCGGCCTCCCAGACCGTGCCGGGGTCGAACCGCACCCGGTCGCCCTGGGCGCTGCTGAAGTCCAGAACCCGGTCGATCCCGGCGTCGCCGAAGGTGTTGAAGATGTCGGCGCCGGCCCCGCCGGTGAGGGTGTCGTCGCCCTTGTCGCCGGACATCCAGTCATTCCCGGCCCCGCCATAGAGGAGGTCGTTGTTCTGGCCGCCGCGGATCAGGTCGTTTCCGTCGTCGCCATGGCCGGTGTCATTGCCGATATTGCCATAGACGATGTCGGCCCCGGCCTCGCCATAGAGCTGGTCGTCGTCCTTGCCGCCTACGACCCAGTCATCGCCGCCGGCGCCCCAGAGGGTGTCGGCGCCCACATTGCCGTGCAGATCGTCGAAGGCCGAGCCGCCCCAGATGCGGTCGTTTCCGTCGAAGCCGCGCAGATAGCTGGTCCCTTCGCCGCCGCGGATTTCGTTGCTGACGCCGTTGCCCAGGATGGTGTCGGCGCCGGGACCGCCGATGACGTTCTCGATCACCGTATTGTAGGCGATGCCGAGATTGTCCGACCAGGTGTAGGTCTCGGGGGTCTGGATATGCTCGTTGAAGAAGTCCGCCGCCCAGGGGAAGCGGACCAGCATCTGGGCGATCTGGGCCTGGGCCGAGAACTCGGCGATGGAGGAATAGGCGCCCGGCGAAAGGTCGATGACAGACCCGCGGCTGTGGTTGGAAAGATCGAAGGTGTCGACGCCGCCAGCGTCATAGAGGGTCTGGAAGAAGGGCCGGTTCTGGTCCCAGGCGTAGGTCGTGTTCCCGGCCGCGGTCGTCGGATCGGCGCCATAGCGGTTCTGGGCTGCGAGCACGTCGAACACCATGGGCGTCTCGGGCGCGACCCGGGTGGGAATGATGCGGACGCCCGTGGCGCTCGCCTCCGCCCGCCAGTGGAGGCTGTCGGTGGCGTCGGTATAGGCCATCACCGTGTAGCGGCTGTTGTCATAGGCCGCAGGCAGGATCGCCCCATCCTCGAAGGGGTGTTTCAGGCCGATGGCGTGGCCGATCTCATGAACCAGCGAGCTGAAGTCGTTGCCGCCCTGGGCGAAGTCGGAGGCGACATGCGACTGGTCGATCCAGATGTCTCCGGAGATGGCGCTTCCGGCCCCGCCAAAGCCGGGCGGGTAATAGGCGTAGCCCCACAGATCCTCGTCTCCGTCGCTCAGGGCGTCCACGTCTGTGAAGGCGACGCGAATCTGACCTGGCGAGGCCACATCGTCTGTCTGGACGAAGTTGACGGCGACCACCTTGTCCCAGGCGCCGATGGCCGAGCTGAACTGCTGGACCTGCGAGGCGTTCAGGACGCTGTAGCCCGCGACGCCCGGCTCTTCCCCGGGTTCATAGGTCGGCCAGGTTGAGGCGGCGGCGGGCGCGCTGTAGGTGATCGTCGATCCGCCCCACCAGCGGCTGGCCGCGAGCAGGCTGGAGATAATGGCGCTGGTGTCGGGGACAGCCATGATTGAACTCGAAGCTTCGCGCTGGCGATGAGCGCCAGTATCGCAGGTTGCAGGCCACAGCCTGTCCAAAATCCTAAGACCGGGACCCAAGTCACCCACACGTGACCCCGACCACGCCGTTCCGGAGCCGCCCCTATGCCCGACATGCCGCCCCCCTTGGTCTCCGAACTCCAGGTTACGGCGCCGCGCCTGGCCCCCAGTCCCGGGGACGCCGCCTTCGCCATCACGACGCTGAGGATCGAGACCCTGGCCACCGCCCCACGCCTGGACGAGGCCCTGCGCAGCGAGCCGGGCGTCGCCCTGTTCCGCCGAACGGGCAGCGAGGTGGCCAATCCGACCATCCAGGGCCTGTCCTTGCGGGCCATCGCCCCGTCCGGCGCCGGACGCACCCTGGTGACCCTGGATGGCGCGCCGCAGAACGATCCCTTTGGCGGCTGGGTGATCTGGTCGGCCCTGCCGCCGGAGGGCCTGGCGGCGGCCCAGATCATCAAGGGCTCCGGCGCGGGCCCCTATGGGGCGGGCGCCCTGACCGGAGTGGTGGCGCTCAGCGAACGCGCGCCGGCCCAGGGACTCTCGGCCCTGGACGTGTCTGCGGGCTCCCGCGGAACCTACCGCGCCGCCGCCGCCCTGGGGACGGAGAACCTGCTCGCCGTGGTCTCGGGCTCGACCACCGAGGGCTATGTCCCGATCCGCGGCGCAGGTCAGGGCGCGGTCGACCAGCCCGCCGGCCTCAACCAGGTCTCCGCCGCCGCGCGGCTGCAGGGGGAGGTGGCCGGGGTGCAGGCCGCCTTCCGGCTGGACGCCTATGAGGAGCGCCGGGGCGGGGGCGTCGAGGGCGTCGGGTCTCAGGCCAGCGGCGGCTCGGCGACCCTGTCCCTGGCCCAACCCTCGCAGGCCGACGCGGGCGGCTGGCGCGTCCAGGCCTGGCTGCGGACCAGCGACCTCAAGAACCGGTTCGCCGCGGTCGAGCCTGACCGCTCGGCCAGTCGCCCGGCGGCTCAGCAGCTGGCCACGCCGGCCCTGGGCTACGGCGCCAACGCCGCCTGGCGTCAGGTGGCCGGCGCCTGGACCTGGGAGGTCGGCGGCGATGTCCGCGTGACGGACGGCGAGACCCGGGAGTTTTTCCGCAATCTGGGGGACGGCTTCACCCGTGGCCGGGTGGCGGGCGGCCGCACCCTGGTCGGCGGCGTCTATGGCGAGACCACCTATGAAGCCGAGCGCCTGGTGTTGACCGGCGGCCTGCGCCTGGACGGCTGGTCGGCGCGCGACGCGCGGCGGATCGAGCGCGATCTGAACGGCGGCGCCATCCTCCTGGACTCCCGGGCCGAGGATTCCAGCGGCTCGACCCCCACGGGGCGGCTGGGCGCCCGCCTGGCGCTGACCGATACCCTCTACCTTCGCGGCGCGGCCTATTCCGGCTTTCGCCCCCCGACCCTCAACGAGCTTCATCGGCCCTTCCGGGTCGGCAATGACATCACCGAGGCCAATCCCGATCTGGAGCCCGAGCGCCTGTATGGCGTCGAGGCGGCGGTCGGCGGGGAAGGGCCGCTACGCTGGTCGGCGGGGCTGTTCTTCAACCGCCTGGAGGATCCGATCACCAATGTGACGATCGGCGCAGGCCCCGGAACCTTCCCGATCGCCGGCTTCGTGCCGGCCGGCGGCGTCCTGCGCCAGCGCCAGAACGCCGGCGCCATCGACGCCCTGGGCCTGGAGGTGTCCGCGCAGCGGAGTTGGGGGGCGCTGGACCTGCGCGCCGCGGCCGTGGCCACCCGGGCCGAGGTGGACGGCGGCGGGGTCGCGCCGCAGCTGACCGGCCTGCGCCCGGCCCAGACGCCGGAGTTCGCCGCCACGGTCGGCCTCGACTGGCGAGCCAGCGAAGCTCTGCGCCTGAGCGCCGAGGCGCGTCATGAGGGCCAGCGCTACGAGGACGATCTGAACACCCGCAGCCTTGGCGCGGCCACCACCCTGGACCTGCGCGGCGCCTGGCGCCTGGGGGAGGACGCCGAGGTCTATCTGGCGGCCGACAACGTCCTGGACGCCGATATCGAGGCCGGCCGGGCGGGCGATGGGCTGCTCACCCTCGGCGCGCCGCGGACGATCCGGATCGGCTACAGCCTGCGCCGCTGACGACCCACGAAAAATGGCCGAGACCCGGAGGTCTCGGCCATTCTGATCGGACGGCGCGGCGCCGTCCTGAGCCTCGGTCGGCCGTCGAGCCTAGTTGCCCGGGGCGATGCCGTTGGCCTGCATGGCCTGGCCGATGCGGGCGCGGAGCTCGGCGTCAGCCTGGGCCGCCTGGGCGATCTGGTTGTATTCGGTGGGCGAGATGCCGCTCTTCTCGACGGCCTGGGTCATCTCGGTGGCGGCCTGCTGCTGGATCTGGGTGCGGGTCGCATCATCCGGAGCCGCCTGAAGCTCGGCGCTGAACTTCTGATTGAGGCTGCTGACCTCGTTCATGGCCAGGGCGAAGCTGTTGACCTGTTCGTCGGTGATGTTGGCGGCGGCGGCCGAAGGCGCCTGTTGGGCGGCGGCGGGGGCGCCAGCGTCCTGGGCCTGGGCCAGACCGGCGAACCCGAAGGCGAGGGCGGCGCCAGCGGCCATAACGGGGAGGCGATTGCGCATGTCGGAGTCCTTCCTTGAATCGTCATCTCGGCGAAGCTTGCGGAGGCGGAACCTCGCCGAAGGGGGTCGAAGAACTTCTGATAGCGAAATAATTTGGCGAGGAAGTGGCGTCCCGCGATTTGATATGTCCCGGATTGGGCGGGCAGGCTCGACCAAGCCTGCTCCATAGATCTTCGAGGGCGAACTATGTTGCGCCGGCGCCTTCGGGTCCCGGCGCGGCTTCCAGAAACTTGATCACCGCCAGCTCGAACTTGCGACGGTCGCCCGTCGCCTTGATCGGCAGGGTCCCGGCCTCGAAGGCCTCGATCACCCAGGGGTGGATGTAGGCCTTGCGGCAGACGGCCGGCGTATTGCCCAGGAGTTGTGAGACAGCCTTCACGCACCCCGCCACCGTCCGCTTGGCCGCCGTGGCCGAGCCCGGCGTATCGCCCGCCAGGGCGCGGGCGGCCGACACCGTCGCGGCCCAGGTGCGGAAGTCCTTGGCCGAGATGTCCAGGCCGGTCGCCTCGCGCAGATAGGCGTTCACATCGGCCGATTCGACCGCATGGCGGACGCCGTCCCCATCCACGTACTGGAACAGGCGCTGGCCCGGGAGGTCCTGGCAGGACTTGACCACCCGGGCGAGGCGGCGGTCCTGAAAGCCGGTCTCGTGATCCTTGCCGCTCTTGCCCCGGAAGCTGAACACCGCCCCGCGGCTGTTTATGCTGGCGTGACGGTCGCGCAGGGTGGTCAGGCCATAGCTCTTGTTGGTCCGGGCATATTCGTCATTGCCGACCCGGATCAGGGTGGTCTCCAGCAGGCGCACGACGGCGGCCAGCACCTTTTCCCGGGGCAGGCCGCGCAGCCCAAGATCGGCCTCCACCTGGCGGCGTAGTCGGGGCAGGGCGCGGCCAAAGGCGGTCAGCCGCTCGAACTTGGCCAGGTCCCGGGCGATGCGCCACTTGTCGTGATAGCGATACTGTCGCCGGCCCCGCTGGTCGCGGCCCACCGCCTGGATGTGGCCCCGGGGGCTCGCGCAGATCCAGACCTCGGTCCAGGCCGGCGGGATCACCAGGGCTTCGATCCGCGCCAGGGTCGTCTTGTCGGTGAGGCGGGCGCCCTTGGCGTCGAGATAGCCGAACCCGCCCGGACTTCCCTTGCGGGCGATGCCCGGATCGCCGGCGTTCACATAGATCAGACCGAACTCAAGGCGCTCGGTCGGGTGGGCGACGTCTTTGGGCATGGCCGATCTCAAAGCCTGTGCGCCGGCGGGTCCGGAGCCGGCGAGCAACGTGCTAGGAGAGCCGCCAGTTCCTCATCCCTCCGCCGAGGTCGCCTTGAACTACCGCCACGCCTTCCATGCTGGAAACTTCGCCGACCTGGTCAAGCACGCCGCCCTGCTGCGGCTGCTGGCCGCGCTGCAGGCCGACAGGGCGCCGCTCCACATCATCGACACCCATGCCGGGTCTGGCCTCTATGACCTGCGCGGCCCCCAGGCCCAGCGGTCGGGCGAGGCGCAGGCGGGCGTCGTTCGGATGATGGCGGCCGCCGACCGGCCTGGCGCGCTCGACGATCTGGTGCAGGCCGTCGCGGTGGCAAACGATGGCTCGCCTGAGCCCTGGCTCTATCCCGGTTCGCCCTGGCTGATCGCTCGAGCCTTGCGGCGGGGGGACGCCTACCTGGCCTGCGAGATGCAACCGGAGGAGCATGCGCGGCTTGCCGGGATCGTGGGGGGGCGGCCGGGCGTCAGCACCCTGTGCGGCGATGGCTTCGCCGAGGCCGCTCTGGCCCTGGACCCCAAGGGACGAAACCTGGTGCTGGTCGATCCGCCTTTCGAGAAGGCCGACGACTACGATCGGATCGCAGTCCTGGCGAGCGAGGCCCTGGCCCGAGCGCCCAAGACAACCTTCTTGATCTGGCTGCCCCTGAAGGATCTGGAGACCTTCGACGCCTTCCTGCGCGACCTGGAAGACGCCTGCGAGCCGGCGCCCATGCTGGTGGTGGAGGCCCGGATGCGCCCCCTGGGCGACCCGATGAAGATGAACGGTTGCGCCCTGGTGCTGATCCATCCGCCCGAGGGTCTGGAGCCGTCGCTTCAGGCCGCCGCCGACTGGGTGACGACTGGCGAGCCCGGCGGCCAGGCCAGGGTCTGGTCCCTCGGCTGAGGTCTGGAATCCGCAGGGCGGCGGGCCTATGGGTCAATCTCGGTTCACAGGGGACGGCGTGATCAAGCGGCTCTTCGACATGACGGCGGCGCTGGCGGGACTCATGGTCCTATGGCCCGTTCTGCTGATCATCGCCGTGGCGGTGCGGCTGGATTCGCCGGGACCGGCGATCCACTGGTCGCGGCGGGTGGGCCGCGACAACGAGATCTTCCTGATGCCCAAGTTCCGCAGCATGCGGATCGATACGCCGGATGTCGCCACCCATCTGCTGGACGATCCGCACCAATGGATCACGCCCCTTGGCCGCCTGCTGCGGCGGACCAGCCTGGATGAATTCCCCCAGCTCTGGAGCGTGCTGGTCGGCCAGATGAGCCTGGTGGGGCCGCGCCCGGCCCTGTTCAACCAGGATGACCTGGTGGCCCTGCGCACCGAGGCCGGCGTGCATCGGCTGCGGCCCGGCGTCACGGGGTGGGCGCAGATCAATGGCCGCGACGACCTGCCTATCGCCGAAAAGGTGCGGTTCGACGCCGACTACATGGCCCGGCAAAGCCTCATCCTCGATATCAGGATCATCCTGATCACCCTGCGCGCGGCGGTTGCAGCGCAGGGGGTTTCGCACTGAGGGGAGACTGAAAGCGGATCTGGCGCGTTGTTGCTGACGCCTCTGGAGCCTCCCATTTGCCCCGCCCGATCCGCAACCATCCCATCGGCCCCCGGCTGGCCAGGCTCCGCGATCGCGGCGGCGCCCGCGCCACGGCGCTTCGCACCTGGGCCGCCGATGTCCGCCGACGCCACTCAACGCCGGAGGCGCGCCAGAGCCAGACGCGAGGACTGATGGTCTTCGGCGGGGTGATCGGCGCGCTGGTGCTGGTCATGGCGCTGTTCCTGCTGCTGTTCGACTGGAACCTGTTGCGCGGCCCCATCGGCGCCTTCGCCTCGGCGCGGACCGGTCGCGAGGTCATCCTGGCCGGCAACCTGGAGGCCAGGCCCTGGTCGCTCAAGCCCACGGCGACGATCAACGGCCTCAGCATCGGCGATCCCGAATGGGCCGGCGACGGCAAGACCATCGAGATCGAGCGGCTGACCATCCAGATGGAGATCCTGCCCCTGTTCCGCGGGCGCACCATCCTCAGCCGCCTGGAGGCGACCCGTCCGGTGGTCCGCCTGCGTCGCGACGCCGAGGGCCGAACGACCTGGGACTTCTCCAAGGATGACGGCCGCAAGAGCGAGCCCCTCGACCTTCCCGCCATCCGTCGCTTCATCATCGAGGACGGCCAGATCGAGATGGTGGACGAGCAGCGCGGCATCCGGTTTTCGGGCGAGGTGGCGGCCCGCGAGATTCGCGGCGGCGACGGCGGCTTCCGCCTGGCCGGGGACGGCGACCTGAACGGCGAGACATTCCGCCTGCGGGTCGCCGGCGGCCCGCTGATCAATATCGATCCCGGGGAGCCCTATCCGTTCGATGTGGACATCCGGGCCGGCGCCACCCGCGTCACCGCCAAGGGCGCCCTGCCGGAGCCCTTCGACCTCGGCCGGTTCGGCCTTGATCTGACGGCGGAGGGGCCGGACCTTTCCGACCTCTATGGCCTGACGGGCCTGGCCCTGCCCAATACGCCGCCCTACCGCCTCTCGGGGCGTCTGGTGCGCGAGGGGCAGGTCTACCGGCTGGATGACCTGGGCGGTCGGCTCGGAGACAGCGATCTGGCCGGCGACATCCGCGTGGACGTGAGCGGCGAGCGCCCCTTCCTGTCCGCCGACCTCCGGTCCAAGCTGTTGGACTTCGACGACCTCGCCACCGTGTTCGGCGGCGCGCCTGCGACGGGAGAGGGCGAGACGGCGTCCGAACGCCAGTTGGCGGTGGCCCAGCAGCTCCGCGCCGAGCGGCGCATCTTCCCGGACTCCACCCTGCAGGTCGAACGCATCCGGGCCATGGACGCCGAGCTCACCTATCGCGCCGCGGCCATCGAAGCGCCGAACCTTCCGCTCCGGGGCGCTCGGGTTCACCTGACCCTGAAGGACGGCGTGCTGGACGCCGACGAGGTGGTCTTCTCCCTGCCGCAGGGGAGCTTCGCCGGGCAGATCAAACTCGACGCCCGGAATGAAACGCCGGTGACCGAGCTGGACATGCGCCTCAGCGGCGCGCGCCTGGAACAGTTGCTGCCCGTCGCCGACGGCGGGATCGCGCCGCTGAGCGGCGATCTCGTCGGCCGGGTCAAGCTGCGGGGCGCAGGCGCCTCGGTCCACCGGACCATGGCCGACGCCGATGGCGAGGTGCTGCTGGTGGTCCCGCAGGGCGAGATCCGTGAAGCCTTCGCCGAGCTGATCGGCATCAATGTGACCCGCGGCCTTGGCCTCCTGCTCACCGACGACCAGAGCAAGACGCCGGTCAGGTGCGCCGTCGCCCACTTCCGCGCCCGCGACGGGGTGCTCAGGTCCAATCAGATCGTCTTCGACACCGAGCCGGTGATCGGCCACGGGGAGGGGGAGATCGACCTGGGCCGCGAACGCCTCGACCTGCGCCTGGATGGCGAGGCCAAGGAGCCCCGGCTGGTCCGCCTCCTGGCGCCGGTGACGGTCAGCGGCCCGCTGCTGTCGCCGAGCGTCGGGGTCGAGGCCGGGGGCGCCATCGCCCAAGGCGGCGTCGCCGTCGCCCTGGCCGCCATCGCCGCACCGCTGGCGGCGCTGCTGCCCTTCGTCGATCCGGGCCTGGGAGAGGACGCCGCCTGTGGCGCCCTGATCGCCGAAGCCCAGCGTCGCGGAGCGCCGGCCAATTGACGTCGCTTCGCCATGCCCCTCAATGTCGGTTCAGAGTTCACGGTCGGGGAATGACCAGATGATGTTGCGAAACGCCCGGCGAGGTTTGGTTCTGGGTCTGGCGCTGTGCGCCAGTGTGGCGCTCTCCGGGGCGGCCCTAGCCCAGGGGGACGCCGCCGGAAAGGCCGTCAGCGCCCGTCAGGCCGGGTTCAAGCAGATCGGCTCCAGCTTCAAGGCGATCAATGACGAACTGAAGCGTGGCAAGCCGGACATGGCCGCCGTCGCCACCGCCGCGGGCCGGCTGCAAGGCCACGCCGCCCAGGTTCCCACCTGGTTTCCCCGGGGCAGCGGCGTGGAGTCCGGCGCCAAGACCGCAGCCCGGGCCGAGGTCTGGAGCGACGCCGCAGGCTTCGCCGACGCCGCGGCCAATCTGAAGGCGCAGACCGACCGGCTGGCCGCCCTGGCCAAGGCCGGCGACCCTGCGGCGACCCGCAAGCAGGCCGTCCAGGTCGGCGCAGCCTGCAAGACCTGCCACACCAAGTACCGCGAAGCCGACTAGAAGGCGGCGCGCCACAGAAAAACCCCCGCCGCCTGAGGGCGACGGGGGGCTCTGTTCGGTCTCGCTGGAGCCTTAGCCGACCGAGCGGTCGGCCGCCTCGCGCAGGCAGCCCAGCCAGGCGTCCTCGCGGGCCTTTTCGGCGGCGCGGAGCTTTTGCTCGGCCTCCTGGACGCCGGCGTCGTGCTTGCGCCACTCGGCCACCGCGCCCTCACGGGCCGCGCGGGCGGCCTCCATGGTCGGGAAGCGGGCCAGCACGGCGCGCACGGAATAGCTGACGGGCGGTCCGACCGTTTCACGGTCGGGATAGAAGCCCGTTACGGAGTCACCCGCTTCCTTCTCGATATGGAAGACGTCGGCCCATCCGGCGTGATGGCGCATCAGGGCCCAGGGCCGTTCGATCTGGTCGGTCATCAGGCACTCCTCGAATCCGGTGGCGGGAAAATAGCGCAGTAACGCGCCGGTCTCCAATCGCATCCGCAGATGAATTGCAAGGCGCGCGGCGCCCAGGGGGTCTGGAGGCCTCTCGGGGCGACATCGCTTGTTTGTGATCGCAGCGCGCGGCGGCGTCGCCTGACCCCGGGTCAGGTCGCCCTGAGGGCCCGCAGCCGCTGGCTGTGGACGTGATCCCCAGGCGGGCGACCAGGGGCTGTTTGGGGCGATAGAGCGCTACCAGAAGCCGCAACTTGGAAGATCATTTCAATTCAGACGCTTCTGCCCCATCGACAAGGGATGTTCTTGCCGGGTAAATGCGCGGTTCAAACGTGCGTCCAAAACGGCCCCTCGGGGCCGCGTGGACGCACGCCCGTAGCAAGTGGAAGGGAGTCCATATGGGGGCGCCAGAGCGGCAGGGATTGTATGATCCGCGTAACGAGCATGATGCATGCGGCGTTGGGTTTGTAGCCAATATCAAAGGCCGCAAATCGCATGAGGTCGTGCAGGCGGGTCTGCAGATTCTGGTCAATCTGGACCACCGCGGCGCGGTGGGCGCCGACCCGTTGGTCGGCGATGGCGCCGGGATTCTGATTCAGATTCCCGACGGCCTCTATCGCGCCTGGGCCAAGGACAACGGCGTCGATCTGCCGCCGGCCGGCGAGTACGCCGTGGCCATGTGCTTCCTGCCGCACGACGAGGCCGCGCGCGAGGTCGCCGTGGCCCAGTTCGAACACTTCATGAAGGTCGAGAAGCAGCCGGTCCTGGGCTGGCGCGACGTGCCGGTGAACCTGGACGGCATCGGCCAGGCCGTGCTCGACGCCATGCCGGTGATCCGCCAGGCCTTCATCGGCCGCGGCCCGACCATCAAGGATCAGGACGCCCACGAGCGGAAGCTGCTGGCCGTGCGCAAGCAGGTCCAGAATCCGATCGCCCAGCTGGCGGAAAAGAAGGGCCTGCCGGGCCTGAAGGACCTCTATCTGCCGTCCCTGTCGACCCGCACCGTGGTCTATAAGGGCCTGCTGCTGGCCGGTCAGGTCGGGACCTTCTACGAAGACCTGGCCAATCCCCTGGCGGAATCCGCCCTGGCCCTGGTCCACCAGCGGTTCTCGACCAACACCTTCCCGTCCTGGCGGCTGGCCCACCCCTATCGGTTCATGGCCCACAACGGTGAGATCAACACCGTCCGCGGCAATGTGAACTGGATGAACGCCCGTCGCCGCGGGATGGAATCAGAGCTGCTGGGCGCCGACCTCGACAAGATGTGGCCGCTGATCCCGCACGGTCAGTCGGACACCGCCTGCCTGGACAACGCTTTGGAGCTGCTGATCGCCGGCGGCTACTCGCTGGCGCATGCGGTGATGATGCTGATCCCGGAAGCCTGGGCCGGCAACCCGCTGATGGATTCCAAGCGCAAGGCTTTCTACGAATACCATGCGGCCCTGATGGAGCCGTGGGACGGCCCCGCCGCCGTGGCCTTCACCGACGGCCGCCAGATCGGCGCCACCCTCGACCGCAACGGCCTGCGTCCGGCCCGCTTCGTCATCACCGACCAGGACCATGTGATCATGGCCTCGGAGGTCGGCGTGCTGCCCGTCGAGGACGAGCGCATCGTCCGCAAGTGGCGGCTGCAGCCGGGCAAGATGCTCCTCATCGACATGGAGGAGGGGCGCATCATCGAGGACGAGGAGATCAAGGCCTCGCTGGCCGGCGCCAAGCCCTATGAGGAATGGCTGGCCGAGACCCAGTTCAAGCTGGAAGACCTGGACGAAGCCGAAGAGGCCGAGCCGGTCCTGGCGGATGATCCGGCCCTTTTGGATCGTCAGCAGGCCTTCGGCTACACCCAGGAAGACCAGCAGTTCTTCCTCGAACCCATGGCCCGCCTGGGAGATGACCCGATCGGCTCCATGGGCGTCGATACGCCCATCGCCGTGCTCTCCCAGCGTCCGAAGCTGATCTACGAGTACTTCAAGCAGAACTTCGCCCAGGTCACCAACCCGCCGATCGACCCGATCCGCGAGGAGCTGGTCATGAGCCTGGTCTCGATGATCGGGCCGCGCCCGAACCTGCTCGGTCGCCAGGCCGGCTCGCACAAGCGCCTCGAAGTGGCCCAGCCGATCCTCACCAATGAGGCCTTGGCCAAGATTCGCTCGATCAACGAGCTGCTGGACGGCGCCTTCCGCACCGCCACCCTGGACGCCACCTGGGCGGCCGACGAGGGCGCCGGCGGGCTGGAGCGCGCCCTGGAGCGCCTGTGCCGTGAGGCCACCGACGAAGTGCTGGCCGGCATGAACATCCTGATCCTGTCGGATCGGGCCGTCAGCGCCGACCGCATCCCGATCCCGGCGGCGCTGGCCACCGCGGCGGTCCACCACCACCTGATCCGTCAGGGCCTGCGCATGCAGACCGGCCTCGTCATCGAGACCGGCGAAGCCCGCGAAGTGCACCACTTCTGCGTCCTGGCTGGCTATGGCGCCGAGGCCGTGAACCCCTATCTGGCCTTCGAAACCATCGAAGAGCTGCGCGTGCAGAACAAGCTCGACGTCTCGGCCAAGCAGGCGCGCAAGAACTACATCAAGGCGGTCGGCAAGGGCATTCTGAAGGTCATGTCCAAGATGGGCATCTCGACCTACCAGTCCTATTGCGGCGCGCAGATCTTCGACGCGGTCGGCCTGAACTCCGAGATCATCGAGAAGTACTTCACCGGCACCGCCTCGACGATCGAGGGCGTCGGCCTGGGCGAGATCGCCGAGGAAGCCGTCCGGCGTCACCGCGACGCCTATGGCGACAACCCGATCTATCGCCACATGCTCGATGTCGGCGGCTCCTACGCCTACCGCCTGCGGGGCGAGGCCCACGCCTGGACGCCGGATTCGGTGGCCCGGCTGCAGCACGCCGTGCGCGGCAACCTGCCCGACGAGTACAAGGCCTTCGCCGCCAGCATCAACGAACAGAGCGAGCGGCTGCTGACCATCCGCGGTCTGATGCGCTTCAAGCTGGCCGACAAGGCCATTCCGCTGGACGAGGTCGAACCGGCCAGCGAGATCGTCAAGCGCTTCTCCACCGGCGCCATGAGCTTCGGCTCCATCAGCCGTGAGGCCCACACCACCCTGGCCATGGCCATGAACCGCATCGGCGGCCGGTCCAACACCGGCGAAGGCGGCGAGGAGCCCGATCGCTTCACGCCCCTGCCCAACGGCGACTCCATGCGCTCCAAGATCAAGCAGGTGGCGTCGGGCCGCTTCGGGGTCACGGCGGAGTATCTGGTCAACGCCGACGACATCCAGATCAAGATGGCCCAGGGCGCCAAGCCCGGCGAAGGCGGCCAGCTGCCCGGCCACAAGGTCGACGAACTGATCGCGCGCCTGCGCTTCGCCACCCCGGGGGTCGGCCTGATCTCGCC
>CAZERE010000044.1:0-7508 GCA_964515365.1 uncultured Phenylobacterium sp.
AGGTGACGTGGGTGAGGATGCAGGACTGGGTGGGGATCTGGAAGCGCTGGATGGTCTCGTCCAGCAGGCGCATCAGGTCGCCCAGGGCGGCGAGATTGTCCGAGGCGGGATTGACGCCGATCACCGCGTCGCCCGATCCCAGCAGCAGTCCGTCCAGCATCGAGGCGGCCACGCCCTTGGGATCATCGGTGGGATGGTTGGGCTGAAGGCGGGTGGAGAGCCGCCCCGGCAGGCCTATCGTGTCGCGAAAGCGGGTGACCACCGTGACCTTCCTGGCCGCCAGGATCAGGTCCTGGTTGCGCATCAGCTTGCTGACCGCGGCGGCCATTTCCGGGGTCAGCCCCGGCGCCAGCCGCGCCAGGGCTGCTGTGTCGGCCGCCTCCGAAAGCAGCCAGTCGCGAAACTGGCCGACCGTCATGTGGGACACCGGCGCGAAGGCCGCGGCGTCGTGGCTGTCGAGGATGAGACGCGTGACCTCGTCGTCCTCGTAGGGCACCAGGGGCTCGGCCAGGAAGCGTTTCAACGGGACGTCGGCCAGGCTCATCTTGGCCAGCACGTTTTCCTCGGCGGTCTCCGCGGCGAGGCCGGCCAGCACGTCGCCCGAGCGCAGGGGCGAGGCCTTGGCCATCAGGGTCTTCAGGTCGGGATAGGTCCAGCGGTTCAAGGCAGGGCTCCGCCGCGGGCTTTCGAGATTTCAGATGGGCCGCGCGGGCGACAGGGCCGCCCGCGCGGTCGCAATCAGTAGGTCCAGGTCACCTCAACACCGTAGGTGCGCGGCGCGCCATAGCGGCCGAACAGGGTGGTGAAGGCGTCGGGCGCGACGCCCAGCTGATACTCTTCTTCGAGCAGATTGTCGGCATAGGCCGCGACCTGCCACTGGTCGCCCGGCGCCAGCCACGCCACCCGGGCGTTCACCAGGGTGTAGGCGTCCTGGTGGAAGGCCTCGGCGTTCGAGGTGTCGGAATACTGGTCGCCGCGATAGGCGACCGTGAGGCGGCTGGTGACGGCGCCCATGCCCTCGGCCAGGTCACGGGTATAGTCGACCGTGGCCGAGGCCGTGACCTCCGGCGCGTATTCCAGCCGGTTGCCGGAATAGTCCACGCCGACCCCGCCGCCGTCCTTGAACTCCTTGTACTCGGCGTGCAGCCAGGCGGCCTGGAGGTTGACGTTCAGTCCCGGCGCCAGGGCTGCGTCCACCGAGACTTCCGGGCCATAGGTCTCGACCTCGCCGGCATTGGTGAGGGCAAGCTCGATCCGCGGCGGGGTGCTGTTGGGCACCACCCGGAACTGGCTGACCTGATAGTCGGAATAGCGGGCGTAGAAGACGTCGGCATTGACGCGGAGGCGACGCTCGAAGGCGGTGAACTTCGCCCCGATCTCGAAGCTGTCCACGGTCTCCTTGCCCAGGCGCAGCGGCCCGCCCAGGGCCTGGGTGGTCAGATAGTCGGCGTTGAAGCCGCCCGACTTCACCCCGCGGGCGTACTTGCCATAATAGGTCTGGTCCTCGGTGGGCTGGAAGGTCAGGCCGATCATCGGCGAGACCGAGCTCTCGCTCAGATCGTCCTTGAAGCCGAGCACATTGGCGATGTTGCTGGTGGGCGGGCCCACATCGCTGCTCTGGTTCAGGCTGAGCTTCTTGCTCTCATAATTGAACCGCAGGCCGCTGTTGACGATCAGGGTCGGGGTCAGCTGGTAGTCCACCGCCCCGAAGATGGCGTAGCTGGAGTTCTTCACGCTGGGATTGGTGCGGATCATCGAGCCCGGCGGGACGCCGAACAGCACGCCCAGGGCGTCATAGGTCAGGCGTCGGTCGTTCTCGCCATCGGTCCGCAGGAAGAAGGCGCCGAGGATGTAGCGCAGCCTGGCCTCGGTGTCGTTGGACGACAGACGCACCTCCTGGCTGAGGGTCTGGTAGCTGTCGTCATAGTTGAAGTGGGCCAGGTCGAGGGCCGAGTGGTCCAGGTCGACGTTCCAGGTCCGGGCTGAGTCCCGGTAGCCGGAGATCGAGGACAGCGTGACGGCGCCCAGGTCGTAGGCGAGCGTCAGGGCCCCGCCGACATTCCGGTTGT
Source organism: uncultured Phenylobacterium sp. (assembly GCA_964515365.1). Taxonomy (GTDB): domain Bacteria; phylum Pseudomonadota; class Alphaproteobacteria; order Caulobacterales; family Caulobacteraceae; genus Phenylobacterium. The sequence goes on from CAZERE010000044.1 coordinate 2,070, forward strand.
AGTCAAACTCCGGATAGTTGTCGTCGATCACGAACGGCTGGTCCGCCGGCGCGGCGGGCGGGCCGCTGTTGAAGGTGTCGCTCAGCGCCTCGCCATTCACCTTGTGCGAGAGCTGGCGGGAATAGTCGAATGAGAGGTCGGCGGTGAAGTCGTCAGTCGGCTGCATGCGGACCTGCAGGCGCATGGAGCGGCTGTTGATGTCGTCGACATTCTCGCCCAGCGTCGTGTTGCGGATGAAGCCGTCGCGGTGGTCATAGGCCGCGCCCAGGCGGACCATGACCTTGCCGTCGGCCAGGGGGATGTTGACCATTCCGTCCAGGCGCTGCTGGTCCTTGTTGCCGAGACCGGCGGTCAGCCGGCCTTCGAAGTCGTCCACCGGTGCGCGGGTCACCAGGTTCACCGCGCCGGAGACCGTGTTCTGGCCATAGAGATAGCCCTGGGGGCCGCGCAGGACCTCCACGCGCTCCAGGTTCGACAGCACCGCGTCGGCGGCCATCGGCTGGCCGATATAGACCCCGTCGAGATAGATGCCGGTGCGGGTGTCGAAGGCCACGGTCCGCCCGCCGCCGCCGACGCCGCGGATATAGACGGTGCGCACCGAGACATTGTCGCTGACCTGGAAGTTCGGCGTGAGCGTCTGAAGCCCGCCCAGGGTGGTGATCTGACTGCGGGCCAGGCTGTCGGACGTGACCGCCGTGATCGAGATCGGCACGTCCTGCAGGTTTTCCGACCGCTTCTGGGCCGTCACCACCAGCTCCTCCAGTTCGGCGGCGTCCTGGGCGTGGGCGCCTGACACGGCGAGCGCCGAGGCGCCGCCCAACAGAACGGCCAGGGTAAGGGCTCGCCGTCGAGCCCGGGGGGCAGCACGCAACGTCATGATCAGGTCCTTTAGGTTGGAGCGGGGAGGAGGTCAGGCGGACAGGTTGGGCGGGCGTCGCTCGACCCAGGGCGCGGCCTGTTCGAGGGTCCCGGCGAGGCGGAACAGCAGGTCCTCGCGACCGAAATCGGCGACGGCCTGGACGCCGATCGGCAGGCCCATCGCGCTCCAGCCCATGGGGATGGAGGCCGCAGGCTGGCCGGTCATGTTGAAGGGGACGGTGTAGGCCACCGCGTTGAGGCTGCGGTTCGGATCGTCGGTGGGCGGCGCCTGCAGCGAGGCCAGGCTCGGGGGGACGACCGGCGAGGTGGGCGTCAGCAGGATGTCGTAGTCGCGCCACCAGGCCTTCATCCGGCGAGACCAGGCGTGGATGGCCTCCATGGCGGCCACATAGGCCGTGGCGGGCATGGCGCGGCCGGCGGCGAGGGCGGCGGCGGCGGGCGCCATGAGGTCGCCGGGGCCGGGTTCGACCCCGGTCCGGCGGATCAGGTCCTCGAGCTCATAGGCGATCCAGGCGGTCATCACCGTGCCCATCAGCATCGGATCGATGTCGCCATAGGCCGCGGGATGGGCGTCCTCGACGATGCAGCCGGCGGTCTGAAGCAAGGCGCCGGCCGTCAGGACCGCCTGGGCGCATTCCGGATCGACGGGACCCCCCAGGGGATTTTGGACGAGAAGGCCGATCTTCAGCCCGGCGGCGTCGCCGGACACCTCGGCCAGATAGGGCAGGCTGGTCTTCGGCGCGGCATAGGGATCGCCCGGCCCCGGCTGGGACAGCCAGTCCAGCAGCAGGGCGCTGTCGCGCACCGAGCGGGTCAGGGCGTGACGGCAGACCAGCCCGCCCCAGGGATCGGCCTCGGCCGGCGCGTTCGACACCCGCCCCCGGCTCGGCTTGAGGCCGAACAGCCCATTGAAGGCGGCGGGGATGCGGATCGAGCCGCCGCCGTCGCCCCCATGGGCCACGGGAACCATGCGCGCGGCGACGGCGGCGCCCGAGCCCCCGCTGGAGCCGCCGGCGCTGTGCTCGGTGTTCCACGGGTTGCGGGTGACGCCGTGGGAGTCGCTCACCGTATTGACCTGCATGCCGAGTTCCGGCGTGGCGGTCTTGCCGACGATGATCAGGCCCGCCCGCCGCATCTGGGCGATGGCGTGGGAGTCGGCCGGCTCATGCCAGCCGAGCTTCTTCAGATAGACGGTGCCGCCAAACCATGGGTCGCCGGCGGTGCTGCCGTCCAGGTCTTTCACCAGGGCCGGGACGCCGCGGAGCGGCGTGTCGGCCAGGGCCGGGTCCTCGGCGGCCGCCAGGGCCTTGTCATAGAGCTTGTGGATCACGGCGTTGAGCGCGGGGTTGCGCGCTTCAATGCGGGCGATGGCCGACTCCACCAGCTCGCGTGCGGAGGCCTCTCCGGATTTGACGAGTTCGGCGGACGCCATGGCGTCCAGATTGTCGAGGTCCAAGGCGGATTCTCCGGTAAGCAAGTTTGTTGCAAGAAATACTAAGGTCGACTCGTCTCTGTATTTAGCTGTTCAACAGCTAAACTTGTTTTAGGCCGAAAGCCGACGGCTATGGCCTCGTCACGCGAGCCGGTTGCAACCTGAAATGGCGAACATGTCACACGTCTGTAACCCAGGCGGCGCCAGTGACCGCGCCGCGCGCCAGCTCCCAGACAGCCCGTAAACTTCTTATAGAATAAGGGATTAGCCTGCCGTTGACATCTATCCGAAGCCCATGCTCGCCCCCGCCGCGCCGCCTGTCTGAGCTGCGCAAAAAACGTAAGTGGTCACTAGCAATACGAATAATGATCGTGTATTCGAATTGTCAAGCCAAGATATTAGCTGTCGTGGCGATCGGGGCGCGGCGCCTGATTGGCAGGCGCGGCGCCACATTTTGGGGGAGGGGTCGATGCCGCCTGCATCGCTGAGTTCCGGCCGCCTGGCGGCCTTTGCGTCACCCAGCATCGCCCTGGCGGCGATGGGCCTGCCCCTGGTGATCTATCTGCCGACCTTCTATTCGACGGTGGTCGGCCTGCCCCTGGCGGCGGTGGGCCTGGCCTTCCTGGTGGTCCGGCTGCTGGACATCGGTCTGGATCCGGTCCTCGGCGCCCTGATGGACCACACGCGCTGCCGCTGGGGCCGGTTTCGGCCGTGGCTGGCCCTGGGGGCGCCGATCCTGACGATCTCGGCCGGCGCCCTGTTCATCCCGCCCGAGGGGGCCAGCTTCGCCTACCTGGTGGCGGCGCTGCTGGCGACCTATCTGGGCTATTCGATCTGCTATCTGGCCCAGCTGTCCTGGGGCGCGGCGCTCAGCGCCGACTACAATACGCGCTCGAAGATCTTCGCCTGGTGGCAGGGGGCCAATCTGTCGGGGGTGATCCTCGTGCTGGCCATCCCCGCCCTGCTGCCGGCCGCCCGCAATGATCCGACCTTCGCGGTCCACGCCATGGCGGGCTTCATCCTGGCGACCCTGCCCCTGGGCACGCTGCTGGCCCTGGCCCTGGTTCGCGAGCCGCCGCCGCCGCCGGCCTCGGGGCGGCTCCGGGTGGGGCTGAAGGCCTATGTCCGGCTGCTCCTGAAGCCGACGATCCGTCGTCTGCTGGCCACCGACCTGCTGATCGGCGCCGCCGTGGGAATGAACGGGGCGCTGTTCTTCTTCTACTTCCTGACGGTGAAGCAGTTCGCCATGGCCGACGTCACCCTGCTGCTGTTCGCTAATATGATCGGCTCCCTGTGCGGCACGCCGATCTGGGGCTGGCTGACGTCGAGGATCGGCAAGCATCGGGCCGCGGCCGTGGCCTTCGCGGGCTACGCCGTCTCGCTGGCGGTTATCGACATCATGCCGGCCGGCGTCGTGGCCCTGGGCGCCCTGATCCTGTTCCTCGCCGGCCTGACCCTCTCGGCCGGACCTTTCCTGCTGCGCTCCATGATGGCCGATGCGGGCGACGAGGATCGGCTGGAAGACGGCGTCGATCGCACGGGCCTGCTGTCGGCGCTGTTCTCGGGCACCAACAAGCTGGGCTCGGCCCTGGCGCCCGGGGTCACCTTCATCGCCCTGCAGGCCTTCGGTTTTGAGCCGACGGCGGCGGTCCAGCCCGACCAGGCCCTGCTCGGCCTGCGCCTGCTCTATGTCTGGTCGCCCCTGGTCCTGGGGCTGGGCTGCGCCCTGATGATCCTGAAACACACCCTGACGCCGGCGCGCCACGCCGAGATTCAGCAGGCCCTGGCGGCAAAGGACGCGCTGGCCTTGCAGGAGGCGGGAGCCAGCTAGTCGGGGGCTGGTGGTTGTCGCCCCTGGCCGGTATCACCGTGCCGGAGACCTGCGGATCTGAGCGCGGGCCGGCCTTGGGAGGCGACTTGAAGGGTGTGACACGGCGCGCGGCGCCGGTGGACGTTGAGACCAAGGCGCAGCCGGCGCAGCGGCGCTCACGCGAGACCTATGACCGCATCCTGACCGCGGCCGGCGAACTGCTGGAAGAGGTGGGCATGGAGCGGATCTCCACCAATATGGTGGCCGAGCGCGCCGGGGTGAGCCCGGCGGCGCTCTATCGCTATTTCCCCAACAAGTACGCCCTGGTGGTCGCCCTGGCCGAACTGCTGGCCTCGACCTCCAACGCCGCCATCGTCGAGTGGATCAAGGCCGGCGGTCTGGAGACCGGAAACCTCGACGAGGCCGTGGCCAAGAACTTCGAGATCCAGAAGCGGGCCACCGAGATCATCCGCGCCTTTCCGGGCGGCCCCTGGATTGCGCGGTCGATTCGCGCCCTGCCGGCCCTGCGCGACGTGGCCAACCGCTCCCGCCGGGACGTCGTCGATCAGCTGTTCGCCATCCAGCGCGGCCGATATCCCCATGTCCCCGAGGATGAGCTGCGCACGGCCATCCGGCTGTCCACCGACGCCCTGGCCAGCAATTCGCTCATGGTTCTGGAGGACCCGGACCTCGACGCCGACGTCATGCTGCGGGAAGGCTGCCTGATGGTGGCGATCTATTACGAGCACCTCGACGCCCGCTATCCCCGCCCCTGAGGTCGGCCGGTTTTTCCGCAAGATTCCGGGGGAGAAGCTTCACCCCGGTCTGGACGGGGGAATGAATGGTCGGAGTGGCAGGATTCGAACCTGCGACCCCCGCGTCCCGAACGCGGTGCTCTACCAGACTGAGCCACACTCCGACTTGGAGGCGGCCTTATAGAGGAGCGATTTCAGGCCGGCAAGCGACTGCACGGCCGTTGCATCTGGAATCGGCTTTTGCTATTCCCACGCCCTCGCCGCGGGGGGATAAGCCCCGCTGCCGTTCCTGCTGGGGAATGGTGTAATGGTAACACAGCGGTTTTTGGTACCGTCATTCTAGGTTCGAGTCCTAGTTCCCCAGCCAACGTCCTCCGACATCTTATAGACGGCCCTGACGGGCGGGCTTGCGCCCGCCGCCGGCGCGGCAGCGCAGCCCTCAGGCCCGGCGCATGGTCTCGATGATGACGGGCTTCTTCAGCCATTGGTCCTTCTGGTCGGCGAACTTGGTCTCGCCGCCGGTGGGCAGGGCGAGGATCTTCTGCGCCGTGGGCAGGCCTGAG
>CAZERE010000044.1:7518-16643 GCA_964515365.1 uncultured Phenylobacterium sp.
TAGATTGTCGCCCGGCTGGTCGGGCTGGGCGTCGAGGAAGGTCTGGTCGCCCAGGCAGATGAAGAAGGTGTTGGTCGCCGTGCCCGGCGCGAATCGGCCCAGCGAAATGGTCCCGTGGACGTGGCTCAGGCCCGTCTTGGTCGTGCTTTCATGGCGGATCGGGGGGAAGGGTCTGGCCTTGGCCGGCGGCTGGGCGACGATGGTGCCCTCGGTGGGCGCCCAATCGCTGCGGGCGGCGCGGAAGAAGCTGCCGCCGTCATAGGCCTTGGCGTCCACATAGCGCAGGAAGTTGGCGCTGGTCAGGGGCGCCTTCCTGTCCTCCAGCTCGATGACGATGGTCCCCTGGCTGGTGGTCATGGTCACCCGGGGCTTGGCGCCCTGGGCCAGGACCATCTGCGGGGCGGCCATGACGAGGCCGGCGCCGAGAACCAGACTGCGGCGGGGGATCGATCGGGGGGACATGGCGGCTCCTGCGTTGCGGACCGCCAGCCTAACCCGTCGGCCCGCGCAACGGAATCACCAGGCGGTTACATCCGCTCGCCGGGTAGCCGACTGGCCTGGGCGATCCAGTCGGCGAGCTGCGCCTCATCGAGGACCTCATCCTCGTGGATGTGAAAGTAGCGCGTGGCCCCGGCCTTCGAGGTGACCGGCGGTGGCGGATCGAGATCGGCGCCGCGGAAGAAGGCGAGCTTGATGTACTTGGTGAAGACGTGGACCCCGAGGAACCAGCCCTGGCCGTCCATGCCGTAGAGCGGGGAGTTCCATTTCACCGCCTTCTGCACGTCGGGGACGGTCCTGACGATCAGGGCGTCCAGGCGCGCGCCGGCCTCCCGCTTCCAGCCGGGCAGGGCGGCGATATAGGCCTGCACCGGCTCGTCGCCATAGCCCTTGGGGATCTGCGGATTGCCGCCCGACAGGAGCCGCGGAGCGGCGTCGTCCTTCTGCGTCATGAGCTCTCCGCGGCGTGTCCCGCCCTTCGGCCTCCGAGATAGGGCAGGGCGAACATGTAGAGGCCCGTCCCCAGCAGCGGAATGAGCGGGACGAGCGCCAGAAGGCCGATCCACGCCGCCTGCAGGCCGGCGGCCATGGCGGCGAGATTGGCGATGACGGCGAGGGTGAAGGCGATCGACAGCCAGCGGTGGATCTGTCGCACCCGGGCGTTGAGGGTCATCAGGCGGGCTCCCGAGCCAGGAGCTGCTCGAGATTGTCGAGGAAGCGCGGCCAGCCGGCGGTGGCGCCCATCAGATAGCGCGGCTGATCCTTGCTGAAACCGGTCTGCTCCATCCGCAGGTGGGCGCCGCCCGAGGTCGGCGTGATGGTCCAGGTGACGACGGTGTCGAGGACCCCGTCGCCCCAGCTGTAGGCGAGCCGCCGCTCGGGCTCGATCTCGGTCACCTGGCCGTTCACCGCGCCCCACTCGGCCTGGAAGCTGAAGCTGCGGCCCAGGACGGGCTCGAAGTCCGTCTGCATCAGCCATTCGGTCATCAGGTGGGGCTGGGTCAGGGCGCGCCAGATCCGGCCGGGGGGATGGGCGAGGTCGCGCTCGACCACGACGGAGCGCATTTCAGGCGAGGTGTCGCTCATGGGCGTCCTTTCAACGCAGCGGTGGGGCGGTTCATTGGTCCATCCGGCCGAGCAGGTCTTCGAGTGCGTCGAACCGCGCGCGCCAGAAAGCGGTCTGCTGGGTGGTCCAGTCGATCAGGGGAACCAGGGCGCCGGGCTCGGCGCGATAGTGGGTCTGGCGGCCCTCCTGGCGGTCGCGCACCAGGCCCGCCTGCTTGAGCTGGGCCAGATGCTTGGAGACCGCCGGCTGGGAGACGCCGGCCTGGGCGGTCAGCGCCCCGACCGTCAGTTCGCCCTCCCGGCACAGCCGCTCGAACAGGCTCCGCCGGGTGGGGTCGGCCAGGGACCGGAAGATCAGGTCAGGGGCGCCGGACATCAAAACTCATAACCAACAGGTGATGGGATTTCCCATAACTCGATGGCTATGAATGAGTCAATCCAGAGGGGAACCGACTAGCGGTAGCGGGGCCCGGCGAACCGGCCCTCGGTGCGGCTCATGCCGATGGTGACGGTGGCGCAGTCGCCGAGGCGCTGGGTGACGACGCCGCCGACCTCGCGATAGCCGCCGGTGCCGACGCTGCCCCAGACCTCGCCATGGGGGCGCTTGTCGACGCGGGCCGGGCAACGCCCTTCCTGCGCCTCGGCGACCTCTTCAGGGGCGGGGTCGCCGGCCATGACGCGGCGGGCCCAGTCGCCGGGGGCTTCGGCCCGCACGGCCGGCTCCCAGCCTGGGCTGATCGGGGCCGCAGATGCGGTCGCCGCCGGCGGATCGCCCGCCCGGCTGGTCGCGATGGGCGCCTCATCGGCGAGGGCGGGCCCCGCCATGGCGGCGACGAGCAGGGCTGCGGCGAGGGCGGCGGGTTTCATGCCGCAAGCTTCACCCCCGCACATGGCCAGATAAGGGCGGGCCAGATAAGGGCGGCTCAGCGCTTCTGATCCACGTCCCGCACGGCGCCGCGGGCGGCGCTGGTGGTGAAGGCCGCATAGGCCCGCAGCGCCGGGGTGACCTTGCGCTTGCGCGGGCCGGGGTGCCAGGCGTCTGGCCCTCGAGCCTCAATGGCCGCGCGCCGCTCGGCCAGGACCGCGTCGTCCACCGCCAGGCGGATGGTGCGGCTGGGAATATCGATCTCGATGCGGTCGCCGTTCTCGACCAGGCCGATCATGCCGCCCTCGGCGGCTTCGGGGGAGACGTGGCCGATGGAGAGGCCCGAGGTGCCGCCGGAGAAGCGGCCGTCGGTGATCAGGGCGCAGGCCTTCCCCAGGCCCTTCGATTTCAGATAGCTGGTGGGATACAGCATCTCCTGCATGCCCGGGCCGCCCCGGGGGCCTTCATAGCGGATGACGACCACGTCGCCGGCCACGATCTTGCCGGTCAGGATGGCGCTGACGGCGTCGTCCTGGCTCTCGAACACCCGGGCAGGACCCGAAAAGACCAGGATGCTGTCGTCGACGCCGGCGGTCTTCACGATGCAGCCGTCTTCGGCCAGGTTGCCGCTCAGCACCGCCAGGCCCCCGTCCTGGGAGAAGGCGTGCTCGACGCTGCGGATCACCCCGTCCTTACGGTCGAGGTCGAGCTCCTTCCAGCGGCGGTTCTGGCTGAAGGCGACCTGGGTGGGCACCCCGCCCGGCGCGGCCTTGAAGAAGGTCTGGACCGCCTCGCTCTCGGTGCGGCTGATGTCCCAGCGCTCCAGGGCCTCGCCCATGGTCTTGGAATGGATGGTGGGCAGGTCGGTGTGCAGCAGGCCGCCGCGCTCCAGCTGGCCGAGAATGGCCATGACCCCGCCGGCCCGGTGGACGTCCTCCATGTGCACATCGGCCTTGGCCGGGGCGACCTTGGACAGGCACGGCACCTTGCGCGACAGGCGGTCAATGTCGGCCATGGTGAAGTCCACCTCGCCCTCGTGGGCCGCAGCCAGCAGGTGCAGAACTGTGTTGGTCGAGCCGCCCATGGCGATGTCCAGGCTCATGGCGTTCTCGAAGGCCCGGAAGCTGGCGACATTGCGTGGCAGGACGCTGTCGTCCTCCTGCTCGTAATAACGCTTGGTGATGTCGACGATCAGGTGGCCGGCCTCCAGGAACAGGCGCTCCCGGTCGGCGTGGGTGGCGAGCGTCGAGCCGTTGCCGGGCAGGGACAGGCCCAGCGCCTCGGTCAGGCAGTTCATGGAATTGGCGGTGAACATCCCCGAGCAGGAGCCGCAGGTAGGGCAGGCCGACCGCTCGATGGTCGCCACATCCTCGTCGCTGACCGACTCATCGGCCGCCGCCACCATGGCGTCCACCAGGTCGAGCGCCACTTCCTTGCCGTCCAGGACGACCTTGCCGGCCTCCATCGGCCCGCCGGAGACGAAGACGGTGGGGATGTTCAGGCGAAGCGACGCCATCAGCATGCCCGGCGTGATCTTGTCGCAGTTGGAGATGCAGACCAGGGCGTCCACGCAGTGGGCGTTGGCCATGTATTCGACGCTGTCGGCGATCAGCTCGCGGGACGGCAGGCTGTAGAGCATGCCGTCGTGGCCCATGGCGATGCCGTCATCCACGGCGATGGTGTTGAACTCCTTAGCCACGCCGCCGGCCCGTTCGATTTCGCGGGCGACCAGCTGGCCAAGGTCCTTCAGGTGGACGTGGCCCGGGACGAACTGGGTGAAGGAGTTGACCACAGCAATGATCGGCTTGCCGAAATCGCCGTCCTTCATGCCTGTGGCGCGCCACAGGCCGCGGGCGCCGGCCATGTTGCGGCCGTGGGTCGAGGTGCGTGAGCGATAGGCGGGCATGGGCGGGGTCCTTATGGGTCGCCTCCCGCATAGCCGCCGCCAGCTAGTGAGAGAAATATACTTTTGAAGCCGTTTTAGGTCGCTGTAGATATGAGCGATGGATGTCCGTCAGCTCAGACACTTCGAGGCCGTGGCCGAAACCCTGCATTTCGGCCGGGCCGCGGCGCGGCTGAACATGACCCAGCCGCCGCTCAGCCAGTCGATCCAGGCCCTGGAGCGGGAGCTGGGCGCGGCCCTGTTCGTCCGCACCAAGCGCAGCGTCGCCCTGACGCCCTTTGGGGCGCAGCTTCTGATCCCTGTGCGGGCGGCGCTGGGCGAGCTGGCCGCCCTGCCGGACATCGCCCGGCGGCTGCGGGACGGGGAGGCCGGCCGCCTGGAGCTCTCCTTCGTCAGCACCGCTGACTACAGCGTGCTGCCGGCCCTGGTGCGCCGCTACGCCGCCCTCTATCCCTCCGTGGAGATCGACCTGCGCGAGGCCACCAGCGAGGTGCAGATCGCGGCGTTGCTGGAAGGCCAGGGCCATGCCGGCGTCATCATCGCCCCCAGCGGCGCTCTGCCGGCGGGCCTCGCCTATCACCGGCTGCTGATCGAACCCCTGGTGGCCGCCGTGCCGGAGTCATGGCTGAGCGAGGGCCGCCTGCCGCTCCGGGCGGGGAAGCTCGACCCCGCTGTCGTCGTCCAGTCGCCGCTGATCCTCTTTCCGCGCCGCGCCGCGCCGGCCTTCCACGACCTCGTGACGGACTACTTCACCGCCCATGGCGGCGCCGCCAGCATCGCCCAGGAAGCCATCCAGATGCAGACGATCATCAGCCTGGTCTCGGCCGAGATGGGGGTGGCCCTGGCGCCGGCCTCCCTGCGTAATCTGGCGCGCACCGGCGTGCGCTATGTGGAGCTGGCCGGCGAGGCGCCGTCGCTGGAGACCGGCCTGGTCTGGCGCCGGGACGACCAGACACCGACCCTGGCGCGGTTTCTGGACATCGCCTTCGACGGCGCGGCCGATTAGGGTGCTTCCGGCTACCTGCGTGTGATGGCCGGCGGAACGGATCTTGGAAATCTGATGAAGATTTTACGCCACGGCCTTCCAGTCTTCACCATCGTGATCCTCCTGGCGCTGATCGGTCCAGACCGGTTTGATTGGCGCTTTGCTCTCGTCGGCTTCCTGGGGCCATTGCTCATAATCGCTGCGGCCATTGGGCTGCACACCCTCCGCCGCCGTGGCCGCGAAAGACGAGGTGTTTTTTGAGACCTCTCTGGTCTTAGACCCCACTCAAGGCGAGGCCAGGGGCGTCAGGCTCGCGGCCTGTTCCGCCGTTCAGCGCCTTCTGCATCCAGACGATGTCCACCCAGCGGCCGTGCTTGTAGCCGAGGCCAAGGCCCGATCCCCGGTGGGTGAAGCCGAGCGCCGTGTGCAGGCCGATGGAGCCGGCGTTGGCGCTGTCGCCGATGACCGCCACCATCTGGCGGATGCCGATCGCCTCGCAGGCCTCGATGACGGCCGACAGCACCGCGCGACCGACCCCGCGCCCCTGGGCGTCCGGCGCCACATAGACGCTGTCCTCCACCGTGTAGCGATAGGCCGCCCGCAGGCGGAAGGGGCCGGCATAGGCGAAGCCGAGGACCTTCCCCTGATCTTCGGCCAGCAGATAGGGCAGGCCGCGGGCGACGATGGCCTCGCGGCGCTGGTTCAGCTCGTCGGCCGAGGGCGGAACCTCTTCGAAGGTGCCGAAGCCATGCAGCACATGGTGGCCATAAATCCCGGCCAGGGCGGGCATGTCGGCGGCGGCGGCCGATCGCACGATCATTTGGTCCAGCCCTTGTCGATGGCCCAGACGGCGAAGGCGTAGTCCAGCGCGATCTCCTTGAGGAAATCGAACCGGCCGGACGCGCCCCCGTGGCCGGCCTCCATATTGATCTTCAGCAGGATGGGCGCATCGCCGGTGGTGTGCTCGCGAAGGCGCGCCACCCACTTGGCCGGCTCCCAATAGGTCACCCGCGGGTCGGAGAGCCCGCCGGTGGCCAGGATCGGCGGATAGGGCCTGGCGCTCACCTGATCATAGGGACTGTAGGCGGCGATGGCGTCATAGGCCTCGGCGTCGGTCAGGGGATTGCCCCATTCGGGCCATTCCGGTGGGGTCAGCGGCAGGCTCGCATCGCTCATGGTGTTGAGCACATCGACGAAGGGCACAGCCGCGATGATCGCCCCCCAGAGGTCGGGGCGCATATTGGCCACCGCCCCCATCAGCATCCCACCGGCCGAGCCGCCATAGGCCGCGACCCGTCCCTTGGTGGCGTAGTTCTGCGCGATCAGGTGTTCGGCGCAGGCGATGAAGTCGGTGAAGGTGTTGGTCTTCTTGGCCTTGCGGCCGTCCATGAACCAGCCCCAGCCCTTGTCCGAGCCGCCGCGGATATGGGCCGTGGCCCAGATCCAGCCCCGGTCCACCAGGGAGAGATTGCGGATCGAGAAGCTGGGCTCCATGGCGTGGCCATAGGAGCCGTAGCCATAGAGCATCAGCGGCGCGGTCCCATCGAGGGGCGTGTCGCGGCGCATCAAGAGCGTGATCGGCACCTCTTCCCCATCGGCCGCGCGGGCATAGAGCCGGTGCGCCACATAGGCGTCCGGGTCATGGCCCGAGGGGATTTCCTGGGTCTTGCGCCAGGTCCTCTGGCGGCTGGCCATGTCATAGTCGAACCACTGCCTAGGCGTGGTCGGCGACTGGTAGACGAAGCGGGTCAGGGTGGTGTCGTACTCCAGCCCGCCCTCCAGGTGCAGGGCGTAGGCCGCCTCGTCGAAGGCGACCACGTGTTCGTCGCCGTCCCGGGTCATCACCGCCATCTGGTCCAGGGCATTGACCCGCTCCATCCGCACCAGGTGGCCGGCATAGGCGGCGAAGCCGGTGATGTAGCGGCCGGCCAGGTGGGGGACGAAGTCGCGCCAGGTCGCCCTGAGCGGCAGGGGCTCGGTGGAGACGCAGAGCTTGAAGTCCACCGCCCCGTCGGCGTTGGTGCGGATCACCCAGCGGTCGGTCCAGTGGTCGAGCTCGTAGCGGAGGCCCGTTTCGCGGGGCTGGACGCAGGCCGGATCGGCGGTGGGCTCGGCCCCCGGGATGATCCAGATCTCGGTGGTCTCCTGGTCGCCCACATGGAGGACCACATAGGCCTCGTCCGAGGTGGTCCCGACGCCCAGGAACATGCCCTCGTCTTTTTCCTCATAGACCAGCACGTCCTCGCCGCCCCGGACGGGCCGGCGGAAAACCTTGGCCGGCCGGGCGTTCTCGTCCCGCCAGATCCAGAACAGCCACTCGGAATCCGGCGAGAAGGTGAAGTCGCCATAGGCGCTTTCGATGGCGTGGGGCAGGTCCTCGCCGCTCACGAGATCGCGGACGCGGATCGTGTAGTATTCCGAGCCCTGCTCGTCGGCGGCCCAGGCATAGAGCCGGTGGTCGGGGCTGTGGCCGGCGCCGCCCACCTGGAAATAGGCCTTGCCCTGGGCCAGCGCCTCTTCGTCCAGCAGAATCTCCTCGCCGATCTCACCGCCCCGGGGGCGCCGCGCGCGGATGGGATGCTGGGCGCCTTCCTGGTAGCGGACATAATAGTCCCAGGGGCCATCGGGGGCTGGCACGCTGGAATCGTCTTCCTTGATCCGCCCCTTCATCTCGGCGAACAGGGCGGCCTGCAGGTCCTTGGTCCCGGCCAGCATGGCCTCGGTATAGGCGTTCTCGGCCTTCAGGTGGTCGGCGATGTCGGCCCGCAGGATGGCGGGGTCGCGCAGGACCTTCTGCCAGGCCTCGTCCTTCATCCAGGCATAGTCATCGGTGCGGGTCCGGCCGAGCTGCTCGACGACATGCGGATGCTTCGGGGCGACGGGGGGCGTGGGGCGTTGGGTCATGGCTGTTAGATGCGACGAACAGGGGCCTGTCTCAAGTCGCGTCTCGCCCGGAGGGGCCATCGGGGGCGCCTCGCTCACGGATCGCCGTCAGGACAGGCGCGCGGCGATAGGGCGCGGGCGATAACGCCCTCGCGTCTTGCCGCAGTGCGGCAGGTCTGATTCAGTTGGCCCCATCGTCGAGTATAGGAAGTCGAGGGGCGTCCATGATCGCGGATCTTGCTGTCGAACTGATCCACGCCACGGTTCAGATCGAGCAGCCGCTGGGGGACGGAACTCGCACGGTCGGCACTGGGTTCCTGATCAATGCGCCGACCCTGGACGGTCAGCCGCGCACCGTCCTGGTGACCGCCAGTCACGTGCTTCAACGGATGCCCGGCGTCCAGGCCCGCATCGGCTATCGGATCGCCAACGCCGACGGCAGCTGGAGCTATGCGCCGCAGAAGTTCGACATCCGCGACGCCGATGGCAATCCCCGCTGGACCCAGCATCCCAGCCGCGACGTGGCGGCCATCTCCGTCACCGCGCCGCCGGAATTCGCCAAGGCGGCCATCCCCAAGGACTGGCTGGCCGGGGACGAGACCTTCTCGACCTATGCCGTCGGCGCCGGGGACCAGATGATGGCGCTGGGCTTCCCCCGGGGGCTTTCAGCCAATCCGGCCGGCTTCCCGATCCTGCGGGCAGGCCGGGTGGCCTCGTTTCCTCTGGCGCCGGCGGCGGCCTTCCCGACCTTCCTGCTCGACTTCACCGTCTTCCCGGGCAATTCCGGCGGGCCGGTCTTCATGGCCGAAGGCGTGCGGCGCAGGCCCGGCGGCGGGGAGTCGCAGGAGGTCCAGTTCATCGCCGGTCTCCTGACCCAGCAGGTGGAGATGAACAGCGAGCGCCTGGAGATCGGCATCGTCACCCAC
>CAZERE010000044.1:16653-22080 GCA_964515365.1 uncultured Phenylobacterium sp.
ACATCCACGAGACCCTGGCCCTGATGGACAATCCGCTGGCGGAGATCACGGTGGCGCAGGGGGATTCCAGCGTCGGCGGCGCCAAGGCGGCCTCGGCGCTGGAGGCGGTGTCGCCGGATTACTGAGGCCCACCTGCCGGCCATGAAAAAGGCCCGCGTCGAAACGCGGGCCTTTCGCACGCTAAATCGCGGGATTTAGGCGCCGTAGACGACCGAAATGGTCTCGGCCACGCAGGCGGGCTTGTCCTCGCCTTCGATCTCGATGGTGCATTCGTTCTTCAGCTGCATGCCGCCGGCCTTGGCCTCGGCGCCGATCAGCTTCTGGCGCATGCGCACGCGCTTGCCGACGCGGACCATGTTGATGAAGCGCACCTTGTCCGAACCGTAGTTGATGCCGCGGGTCACGCCCTTGATCGGCAGCATGCCGGCGCCCAGGAACGGGATCAGCGACAGGGTCAGGTAGCCGTGGGCGATCGGGCCGCCGATCTCCTTGGTGGCGCGCTCCACGTCGACATGGATCCACTGATGGTCGCCGGTGGCCTCGGCGAACTGGTTCACCCGCTCCTGGGTGATCTCGACCCAGTCCGACACGCCGACTTCCTGACCGACCAGGCCGGGCAGATCCTTGAATTCCACCGGATTCATCGCTTGCTCCCTAAAGGTTTGAAACAGGTGTTCGGGTCTATCACCTGGGGCGGCGCGGGCAAGGGCGCACCGCGCCCGCGCCTTGGGCCTCACACGATCTTCGAGCCTTCCTTGCCCCAATAGGCGTCGCGGATGAGCCGCTTATAGAGCTTGCCGGTGGGGTGGCGGGGCAGCTCGGCCATGAAGTCCAGCATGCGCGGCGATTTCACATGGCTGAGATTGGCCCGGCAGAAGGCCATCAGCTCGGCGCGCAGATCATCCCCGGCCTGCGCCCAGTCCATGGGCTGGATGACCGCCACCACCTTCTCGCCCATCGCCTCGTCGGGCGCGCCGACGACCGCAGCGTCGGCCACCTGGGGATGGGTGATCAGCAGGTTCTCCAGCTCCTGGGGATAGATGTTCACCCCGCCGGAAATGATCATGAAGCTCTTGCGGTCCGTCAGGTAGAGGAAGCCGTCCTCGTCGAGCCAGCCCACATCCCCCAGGGTGGTCCAGCCGTGCTGGTTGGTGTTCTCGGCCACCTTGTCCGGCGCATTGTGATAGCTGAGCGGCGTGCCGCCGGAAAAATAGACGACGCCTTCGCTGCGCGGCGGCAGGGGCTCGCCGTCGTCACCGCAGATCTTCACCTCGGCGGTGGTGCCCTTGCCCACCGAGCCCTTGTGGGCCAGCCAGTCATGCGGGCCGATGTGGCAGAAGCCGTTGCCCTCGCTGCCGGCGTAGTATTCGTGGATGATCGGGCCCCACCATTCCATCATCTGCTCCTTCACCGGGATGGGGCAGGGGGCGGCGGCGTGAACGGCCGACTTCATCGACGACAGGTCGTAGCGGGTGCGGACCTCGGGCGGCAGTTTCAGCATCCGCACGAAGTGGGTGGGGACGAACTGGCCGCAGTCGATCTTGTACTTTTCGATCAGCTGCAGGGCGTGCTCGGGGTCGAACTTCTCCATCACCACCACGGTGCCCCCCAGGCGCTGATAGCCCATGCACCAGCGTAAGGGGGCGGCGTGATAGAGGGGCGCGGGCGACAGATAGGTTCCGTTGGGCGGGAAGCCGAACATCAGCTCGGCCATCATGGAAAGGGCGTTGGGCGCGTCGATCGGCCCGCCGGTCAGGGGGGGCTTGATGCCCTTGGGGCGGCCCGTGGTGCCCGACGAATAGAGCATGTCGGCGCCGGCGGTCTCGTCGGCAATGGGCGTCTGCGGCATCCCGGCCCGGGCGGCTTCGAAGCTCTCATAGGGGGCGCGGGCCTCGCCGACCATGTAGAGCTTCACGCCGGGCAGCAGGGCCGGCAGCTCGTCGACCACGGGACCCACCCCGGCCGAGGTGATCAGCACCTGGGCGGCGCAGTCGCCCATGATGTATTCGATCTCGCCGGCGGTCAGCTTGGACGAGATGCAGGCGTAGTAGAGGCCGGCCCGCTGGGCGGCCCAGGCCACCTCGAAGAACCTGGGATGGTTCTCCATCAGGATGGCGATCACGTCGCCGGCCTTCAGGCCCAGCTCGCGGAACAGGTGCGCGCCCTGATTGGAGCGGGCCTCCAGCTGGCCGTATGTGACGCTCTCGCCGGAGCTCGCCATGACGTAGGCGGCGCGCTCGGGATGGGACTTCGCGTGATGCGACGGATGCATGGGCCTGTGTTTCCTCCGGGCCGCAGCCCTCTTCGTCGGGGCCGTCGGCGCGCTGCTAGATGATCACTGTTCAGCGATGATGGGGTGCTTGACCTCCCGTCCGTCAAGCGGCTCCGATGGGGCAAATCCGACAAAGCGTTTGGATGACGCGGCGGCCACCGAGAGCCTCGCCGAGTTCGAGACCTTAAAGCTCGAGCTCGAGGACGGGATCGCCCTTCTGACCTTGAACCGGCCCGAAAAGCTCAACGCCTTCAATCCGCTGATGAACCGCGAGCTGATCGCGGCCTTCGACCTGACCGATGCGACCGACGAGGTCCGCGCCGTCATCGTCACGGGGGCGGGCCGCGGCTTCTGCGCCGGGGCCGATCTGGCCGGGGGCGGTTCGACCTTCGATTTCGACAACCGCGCCGCCGATCCGTTGGGCCAGCGGACGGAGTCGGGCGTCTATCGGGACGGGGGCGGCCTGGTCTCCTTACGCATCTATGAGAGCCTCAAGCCGGTGATCGCGGCGGTGAATGGGGCGGCCGTGGGGGTGGGGGCGACCATGCAGCTGCCCATGGATATCCGCCTGGCCTCCACCGAGGCGCGGTTCGGCTTCGTCTTCGCCCGCCGGGGGATCACGCCGGAGGCCTGCTCCTCCTGGTTCCTGCCCCGGCTGGTGGGCATGCAGACGGCCCTGGAGTGGTGCTATTCCGGCCGCGTTTTCAACGCCCAGGAGGCCCTGGATCGGGGCCTGGTCCGGTCGCTGCACGCGCCGGACGACCTGCTGCCCGCCGCCCGCGCCCTGGCCCGGGAGATCGTCGACAACGCCGCGCCGGTGTCGGTGGCCCTGACCCGGCAGCTCATGTGGCGGATGGCCGGCGCCGAGCATCCGATGATCGCCCACCGGGCCGACAGCCGCGGCATTCAGGCCAGGGGCGCCTCGGCCGACTCCAAGGAAGGGGTCGAGTCCTTCCTCCAGAAGCGGCCGCCGGCCTTCCCCGACAAGGTCTCCGACGGCCTGCCCGACATCTGGCCGGGCTGGGCGCCGCCTGAATTTTCCTGAGCTGTCGCGGGCGGCGGGAACCCAAGGTTAACGCCCCTGTGCTGGACTGCGCCTCCTGATGGACCAGAGCGCGCCCTTGCCCGACGATTCGCCGCCGCCGCCGCGTTTCCGCGCCCGTGGCGCGCTGCTGCGGCGGCTGGCCGATGTGGTCTGCCTGCCGTCCAGCCGGGTCAACGCCTTCGAACGCTCGGTCACCGCCGACCTGCTGATCGAGATGCTGCGGGACGCCTCCCCCGAAGAGCGCGCCCGGGTGTCGCGCCGGCTGGCGGGGCTGTCGGAGGTTCCAGCCCAGCTCGTCCGCCTGCTGTTGCGCGACGAGGTCGAGGTGGCCCGCCCGCTGCTCACCGACTGCGAGAGCCTGTCGGACGCCGAGCTGCTGGACTGCGCGCGCATGGCCGGCGCCGAGCACCGGCTGATGATCGCCGCGCGCAAGGCGCTGAGCGAGGTGGTGGTCGAAGCCCTCGTCGCCTCGGGCGAAATGCCGGTGATCGACACCCTGCTGGCCAATCGCGAGGCCCGCCTGGGCCATGCCAGCCTGGAGGCGCTGGTCGCCATCAGCCGTGAGGCGCCGCACCTGGCGCCGGCCCTGCTGCGCCGGCCCGAGCTGCGGCCGGCCCAGGCCTATGTGCTGTTCTGGTGGGCCGATCACGAGGCGCGCCGCACGATCCTGCAGCGCTTCGCCGTCTCCCGGGAAATCCTGCAGGACGCGGCGGGCGACATCTTCCCGATGGCCGCGGAGGAGGGCTGGCAGGACCCCATGTCGCGCAAGGCCCTGCAGTTCATCGAGCGCCGGCAGCGCAATCGCGCCGCCATCGAGAAGAGCCCCTTCGCCAGCCTGGAGGCGGCGGTGTCGGCCGCCCAGCACGGCATGAGCCGTGAGGTGGCCGAGGAGATCTCCTATCTGTCGGGCCTCAAGCCCATGACGGGCGCCAAGCTGTTCACCGATCCGGGCGGGGAGGCGCTGGCCATCCTGTGCAAGGCCACGGGGCTGCCGCGCAACGCCCTGCGCGCCCTCTGGCGGGGGCTGCGGCGCCCCGAGACCGACCCCGACGGCCAGCCGAATGCGGCTCTTGAGCGCACCCTGCTGATCTACGACATGCTGGCGGTCGATCGCGCCCAAACTGTGCTGAGATACTGGAACTGGTCGCTATCCTCGGCTCTCACGCCTGATCTGCTGCGGGCGATCCGAGACGGCGATGACGCCGCCATTGATGAATACTCCCTGCCTCAGCGGGCCGCGATGCTGGCCTTTTCTAAGGAATTCGGCCGGAACTAGGCTGGGCCACCGCATTAAAGTGGTCTGATCGAAATCAGCGCTATGCCAGAGCGGTGGCCTACTCAACTAGAGCATGTGTTGGTCTCCTGAAGGCGGCGATCAAGACATATTGCCCTGGTCTGCTCTTGTGTCGGTTCCCCCCCAGAGTTAAGTAGCTAACAACTGATCTGGGAATCAGATGTTGTGGCGCGCCCCTTGCGTCGTTCTGGGTAGAACAAATGGACGAGAAAACAGAAGTCATCGAGATGACGGCGGACATTGTGTCGGCCTATGTCGGCAACAATTCGGTGGCTGCCGCTGACCTGCCGAACCTGATTCAGGCGGTGCACCGCGCCCTCGCCGGCATCACCAGCGCGCCGGAAGCAGTTGAAGCGCCGCCGAAAGAGCCCGCGGTTCCTGTCCGCCGCTCGATCACGCCGGACTTCCTGATCTGCCTGGAGGATGGCCGCAAGTTCAAGTCGCTGAAGCGGCACCTGCGGACCAAGTACAATATGAGCCCCGAAGAATACCGCGCCAAATGGGGTCTGCCCAAGGACTATCCGATGGTCGCGCCGAACTACGCCAAGGCGCGCTCGGACCTGGCCAAGCAGATGGGCCTCGGACAGGGCGGTCGTCAGGCCGCTCGCAAGAAGCGCTAAGGCCCAGCCTGCCCCATCCGGGGCGCCTGGCTTGAATCACCCGAAACGCCCGCCTCCGATGAGGCGGGCGTTTTTGTGTTGCAAACCGGTTTCTTGTCGCAGCAGACCGATTTCGCCTTGCCCTCGATTCGCCATACAGGCGATAAGTGATTCGTCGTGATTCCAAGGGGTTGTTAAGGAATCTGAGCATGGCGGC
>CAZERE010000045.1:0-4930 GCA_964515365.1 uncultured Phenylobacterium sp.
CGGAGGGGAACGGCGCAGCCGTTGACTTCCGGGGTGATCTGACAAGGTCGGAGGGCGTTGTGGGGGGGCAAGTCGCCGTCGCCCTGCGCGACGGCGACACCGTCGGGCGCCGCTGCGCCGAGACCGTAGAAGACGCCGCGCGCTCGCCTTCCTGCACGGCGGAACGCCGAGCTCGCAGGGGCCTGAAATCCATCATTGCGCCGAAGCGCGATCGGATCGACCCTGTGGGCCACAACAGACGACGCCCGCATGCGCCGCAGGCTTTCGGAGAGAGACATGAAGTCCGAAGACACGATCCACCCGTTTCTCACGACCTTCGCCACGCCGCGCACGGGGTCGGATGAAACTGTCGGCCGGTACTGCGACCAGCAGCACGTCTGGGTGGTCGACGGCGAGGAGGGACCACTGCCTCTGATCCTGGCCAACCAGGCGGTGGGGCGGACCTCCACCTCCACCAAGGTGGGCGTGGAGGGCGACGACACCGATGTGAGCAGCGGCCTGGACTATGGCACCGAGACCTATGTGAAGGCCGAGGACGACGATCTCGATCGGGCGGCGTTGCAGGCCAGTCTCGGCACCTCGACGCGGGTGCTCGGCGAGGCCGACGATGTCGACCGCACGGCGGCTGCGCTGCTGGCGGTCACGACCAAGACCGACGCCAACACCGAACGGGATGATACGGCCGTCGGCCTCGAGATCTTCGAACCTTCGATCGGGGGGCGCATCCCGCCGCTGCCCATTCAGTGATCCTGCTCGTCACCAATGCGCAGGACCTGACGACAGATTTCATCGTCCTCGAACTCCAGAGGCGAGGCGTCGCCTACGCGCGGCTCAATACCGAGAGGCTGCCGCAGGCCCAGGTGCGCCTCGGCTTCGAAGCGGCGGACGACTGGTCGATCGACTTCCCCGGTCTCAAGCTGTCGGGCGACGCGGTGCGAGCGGCCTACTTCCGCCGTCCGGGCCTCCCGGCGATCGACACCGCGGTGCGCGACGAGGGCGAGCGCGCCTATTGCGCGAGCGAGTGGGGCGGTCTTCTGAAGACCCTGTACGGGCGACTTGAACCGCGCTGGCTCAGTGCGCCCTCCGCGATCATGGTGGCGGAAGACAAGCCGCGCCAGTTGCTGGCGGCGCGCGCGGCCGGGTTCCGGATTCCGGAGACGCTCGTGACCAACGCCTTCGGGTACGCGTGCCGATTTCTCGACGGGGCGCCGGCGATCGCCAAGCCTCTGCGAGAGGCGCGGATCGACGGCGGCCGGGAGGCGGTCATCTTCACCAGTCGCGTCGAGCAACTCTCCGAGCGGGATGAACGCGCCATGCAAGCCGCGCCGATCATCCTCCAACGCGAAGTGCTCAAACGCGCGGATATCCGGGTCACGGTGGTCGGCGACCGGGTCTTCGCCGCAGCGATCGGCTCTCAGGCCCGCGAGGAAACCGAGGTGGACTGGCGCCGGGGCGGCGTCGCGGATCTGGCGCATGAGGTCGTCGATCTGCCGGACACGGTGGCGGCGCGCTGCGTGGCCCTGGTGCGGGCCTTGAACCTCGGTTTCGGCGCGATCGATCTGGTCTGGGATCGCGATGGCGAGTTCTGGTTCCTGGAGGTCAATCCGAACGGCCAGTGGGCCTGGATCGAAAACCGCACCGGCCTTCCGATCGCCGCGGCTCTGGTCGACGCCCTTGAGGAGATCGCCGCACGATGAGGATCGTCGATTTGTTCTGGCCGATGCTCGAGCCGCCGACCGACGATGAGCAGCGGAAGGCGGCCGAGGGCCGCAAGCACGATCTGGACGTGATCCAGACGGCCGCCGTGTCGAAGGACCTCGATGTCCTGATCGAGGAGGCGCGTCGGCTCTCGGATCTGGAAAACGAACGCCGCAAGACGGCGGAGACCAAGGCGGCGATCTACCTGACCTTCGTCGGCGTGCTGGCGCCGATTCTGGCGACCATCGCACCGGACGCGCTCTCGCCGGACAAGGGTTGGCCGCGCCTGGCAATCACCCTCGCCCTGTTCCTCGCCGCCGGGGCGTATCTGCTCTGGTGCGGCGTTTGGGCGCTCCGGGCCATCGAGGTTCAGACCTCCTCCCATCCTGACGCCGCTGAGCTGGCGACCATGTGGACCGGGGCCGATCGCAAGGTGGCCCTCGCGCGCGAACTTCTGAAATGCGTCCGCCTCAATCGTCCGGGCGTCAACAGGAAGGTCACCGCGATCAAGATGGCCCACATGTTCGCCATGCGCGCCTTCGCCATGTTCGTCCTGGGGCTCCTCGTCCGGTCGGGATGGACCCCGGTGTCCCAGCTGCTCGCGGCCATCGGCCGCGTCCTCGCCTGATCACAGACAAAAGGCCCGGAGCCGAGAGCTCCGGGCCTGGATCCGCGCGAAGCGGGTCTCAGAAGGGAATGTCGTCGTTCAGGTCGTAGCCGCCGCCCGCCTCGGCGTCCCGCTCGGACACGCCGGCCGCGGCCCGATCCGACCGTTCCGCCTCGCGACGGTTCTTCAGCCGGATGTCGCTGACGACGAGACGGAGGTCGTAGTGTTCGACGCCGTCCTTCCCGGTCCAGGTGTCGTTTTCGACATGGCCCTGGATGACCACCCGACTGCCCTTGCGAGCGTAGGGCTGGATGTAGTTCTCGGTCGTCGCCTCGTTGAAGCAGACGCAGTTGAAGCCGGTGGTGCGTTCGCCCGGCTCGCCGCTGGCGCGGCGGAAGCGGGTGGTCTCCAGAACGCGGAAGCTCGCGCGCTTCTTGCCGGAGCCCTGGGCGGACAGGATGGACGGGTCGGCGGCCAGATAGCCTTCGAGGGTGAGGGTTTGCATGGTCAGTCTCCTGGAAATGAAAGGGGGGGTGGATCAGGCGGCGGCGCGGGTGTCGGCGGCGTGCGCCTCCCGGTCCTCGGCCCAGTCCAGGACGGTCAGCCGGTTGACGACCAGTTCCTTGGCGGTGCGTTCCTGGCCGTCCCGGGTCGCGTAGGACGTATCGATGAAGGCGCCGACGACGACGGCTTCGCAGCCCTGGGCGAGGCCTCGGGCGATGACCTTCTCGTTCAGCCCTTTCGACCAGCTGACGCAGTTGACGCCGACCAGCCTGGGCTTGCCGGCGCCATCGACGCCGCGTTGCTCGAGCAGACGGAACACCGCCTTGCCGAAGTCGTCGCTGATCTGGGGATCGGCCGCGAGGCGGCCGGTGAACACCATGGTCTGCATCTCAGTCTCCTTTTCGAGGCGAAGCCGACGGGGAGCCGATCTCCCCAATCCCGCTTCACCCGAGACCTCCCCTTCCTTCCCTCCTTTCCGGCCGGGCCTTCGCCCGGCGGGCGGCGGCCTCACGCTCGATGGGCCGAGATCTGTTTCCGGATGGTCCAGCCGCTCACGCTGCGGCGCCGTCCAGGACCGACTGAACCGGGTGTCGGCGGAGCACCGCCTCCACGACATCCGGTCGATCCACGGGGAGGAAGAGACGCGGTGTGTAGGCGATGATCTCCACGAACCCGCCGCAGGCGACCAGGGCGTCGCGATCCGTGCGACCGCCCACGACCTCCAGCCTCCATCGATCCATGACCCGCGCGCGCCGCAGCCAAAGCCCGCCGGCGAGTGCGAGCTGGACGTTGCGATCGAGGATGCAGGCGGCCGTGCGGGCTCCGTCCCCCCACGCGTCCCCCGCGTCCCCGAGACCCAGAGCGGTCTTGAGAGACGCGGCCTGAACCTCGTCCAGAACCCGCCCCAGCCATCGCCGTCCGTCCGGTGCGCGGACCCGGCGAACCGAACACCCCTTGGCGGGCAGGCGACCCCAGATCGGCAGGAGGAGCCCGGTCGCCAGCGTCATTCGGCGCGTGCGCCATGAGTCGGTGGCGGCGACCTCCTCGTCCCAGAGCGTCAACCAGGTCGATGCCTCCGCATCGGCCCACGCCGACTCCGCGAATGCCGTCTGCGGCACGACCTGATGCTGGTCCGGGCGATGCAGGCGGACGGCGGCGACGAGGCGATCATCATCGGTCGTCGTGGTCAGGCCCAGCTCGGCGACGGCGGCACGCCCGGACCGGCCGTTGACCACGAGCCGGTGTTCGACGCCGGAGCAGGACTGGCGGACCGCGTCCGAGGTCGTGATCTCCCGCCGAACCTTCAGGTCGAAGGTGACCAGAGCCGTTTCCGCCCCGGTCGATACATCGGTCCGGATCGTCTCGGTCTGGACCACCTCGAGCTCCTGGGCCTCGATGTCTTCGAGCCCGCGGTCGAGGTCGCCCGAGGCGGCGGCGCGCTCCAGGATTCCGCCGAGGATCTGGTCGAAGTCTGCGAACAGGGCGTTCTGGTCCGCGATCCGAAGCGCGAGCAATCGGTTCAGGAAGGTGTGGATCGGCGGCAGGTCGTCTGACGGCTTCAGCGCGCCGTCACTGTCCCGAAGCTTCAGGCCCGTGCGGGTCTCGAAGGTCTCCACATCCATCGCCGACAGCTCGCCGAAACCCAGTGCTCCGTAGAAGACCAGCAGCGCGCGACGCGCCCATGGGCTCTCGAGATTGTCTTCCGCCCTGAACAGACCCGCGCCGGCGGTGCGGCGTTCTCCTCGGGTCAGGGCGCCGAGAGAGTCCAGTCGTCGCGCGATCGTGGAGGTGAAGCGTTTCTCCCCGTGGATGTTGGTGATCACGGGACGGAAGAGCGGGGCCGACGCCTGATGTGTCCGGTGGCTCCTTCCAAGGCCCTGGATCGCGGCGTCAGCCCGCCATCCCGGCTCGACCAGATAATGGACGCGGCGCTGCTGGTTCGGCGCGGAGAGGTCGGCGTGATAGCTGCGGCCTGTGCCGCCCGCGTCGGAAAAGACGAGGACGCGCTTGCGGCCCGACATGAAGGCGTCGGTTTCGGACCGGGCCGCGGCCGCCCCGCGCCGCTCGACCAATCGCCGCCCATCGCGCGCCACGACCCGGCGCGTGCGTCCGGTGATCTCG
>CAZERE010000045.1:4940-22030 GCA_964515365.1 uncultured Phenylobacterium sp.
TCGGCGACGGCGTCCGTCCCGAAGGCGGCGAGTATCGCGTCAAGAACACCAGGGACCGCCGGAAGGCTGGCCATGCGGCCGATCAGAAACGCGCGGCGTTGCAGCGCGTCCTGGCTGACAGCAGGGCGTCCGTCGACCATCACGGGGACCATGGTCATGCCCCCGTCATCGTCCTCGATCGCCTCCATCAAGTGGATCGGGAAGGCCTCGCGCAGATAGTCGAGGACGTATTCGCGCGGGGTCAGGTCGATGGAGAGGTTGTTCCACTCTTCCGGCGGGATCGAGGCGAGACGCCGCTCCATCACGGCCTCGTTCGTCGAGACGATCTGAACCACGGCGGATCGGCCTTCGGCCAGATCCTGGCGGATAGCCGCCGTCAGGGTCGGCGCCTTGAGCCCCGCCAGCAGGTGACCGAAGAAGCGCAGCTTGGCGCCCTCGAACGCGGAGTGGATCGCCGACGCGGCCATGCCGCTATGCGGCTTGCCCTCTGGATCGGAGAGCCCCGTCGCCTTCAGCGCCTCCCCGAGGTTGGCGTGGATCATCTGGAAGGCGTCGGCCCAGGCGTCCCAGATGGCGATGTCGTCCTCGGTAAGGTCGTGGGCGAGCGGTTCGTACTCCACGCCCTCGAACGACAGGCTTCGCGCCGCGTACAGGCCCAGCGCCTTGAGCTCGCGGGCCACCAGCTCCATGGCGGCCACCCCGCCCTTGTCCATGGCCTCGAGGAAGTCCTCCCGCGTCACGAAGGGGGCGTCGGGCCCGCCCCAGAGCCCCAGTCGGGCCGCATAGGCGAGGTTTTCCGCGGTGGTCGCACCTGTTGCGGACACATAGAGGATGCGGGCGTTGGGTAGCCGGTTCTGCAGCGCCAGACCGGCCATCCCCTGGAGGGAGGCCTTCCTTGTCCCCCGCGCGCCCTTTCCGCCACCGGCCGCATTGGCCATCGCATGGGCTTCGTCAAAGGCGATCACCCCGTCAAAGTCCTCACCGAGCCAAGCGACGATCTGGTCGAGGCGAGACATCTTCTCGCCGCGCGCCGGCTGGCGCAGGGTGGCGTAGGTCGTGAACAGGACGCCCCGGTCGAGCCGGACGCCCTCGCCGAGTTTCCAACGGTTGAGCGGCACGATGTCGTGCGCGCCGCCACCGATAGCGCCCCAGTCGCGCCTGGCATCGTCCAGCAGGGCGTCATTGCGAGACAGCCAGACGGCGCGCGTCCGTCCTTGAGCCATGTTGTCGGCGATGATCGCCGCGATCTGCCGTCCCTTGCCGCACCCCGTGCCGTCGCCGAGGAAGAAGCCGCGCCGAAGCTGGAAGGCCTGGTCGACGTCTTCACGCGCCAGAACGAGCTGATGGCCGGCGTCTCCACGGCTCCACCATGCGGGCAGGTAGCCGGCGTGGGCTTCTCCGGCGTAGATCACGGTCTCCGTCTGGGCGTCGGAGATCCGGCCCTCGTCGCGGAGGGCCGGCGGGAGGGTCGGCCGATAGGTGGGCGCCGGCGGCGACACCGAGGCCATGGGGCCGGATTCGACGAGAGGCGACGGGTGAGGCCGGGCGTCGGGGAGCGCGATGCGGGCGAGGCGGTGCGCCTGATAGAGGCCCACGTCACGCCCCTCGCCGCACCACGGGCGGGTCTCGTACGAAACAGTCGCCGCGCCGTCGAGAAAGGACAAACGTCCGGAGGGCAGAGCGCGCGCGCGATCCGCTGGCCGCAGCAGCGCCGCGGGGGCCGTCCGTATGCGCTGGCGCGGTCGGGCTCCCGTACGCGCCGGAAGCGCGGCGGCGACGACAGCGGCGTCCGAAAGGGTGTCGGCGGAGGTGATCGACGCGATCGCGCCGGCCTCGCCCCGATCCATGACCACGAGACCAGTCTCGACGCTCGTTCCATGTCGGGCGAAGGCGCGCGGCGGAAACCCGATCCGGGCGAGAACAGGCCCACGCCTGGCCAGTCGCGCCATCAGTCCAGCATCGGTCAGGGCTGAGACGGGGACGACCGCGACGAGGCGTCCATGGGTCGCGAGACACCCGAGCGCGGCGATCAGGTGCGCCTCGAGGGCCGAGAAAGGCGGATTGCACACGGCGACATCGATGCGCCCGGCGTCGGGGTGCAGGTCGTGCAAATGGCGGGCGTCGTGGCGCGACGGCGGGGACGCGGGGAACAGGCTGGCCAGGAGATCCGCCCGGCCTTCGCCGCGTTCGTTCAGGACGAGGGTCCCGCCGCAGGCCTCGGCGACGACCGCCATCAGGCCGGTGCCGGCGGAGGGTTCGAGCACGCGATCTCCGTGGCGGACCTGGGCGGCGAGGAGCGCCACCCCGGCGAGCTCGGCCGGCGTGGAGAACTGATCGAGCGCGACCTGCTCCTCGCTTCGACGACTGTGGGTGAGCCCGAGCGCTCCGATCCCGGCCAACAGGGTCACGATCTCCGCCGGGGCGTCTTCCAGCCGCGCCACCTGAGAGCCCAGCCGGCGGATCTGAAGCACCGTCGCCGCCTCGATCGCGTCATAGGCGTCGCGCCAGGACCAGGCACCCTCGGCGTCGGTGGCGCCGAAGGCGGTGGTGAGGATCGTCGAGACGAGGCGTCGATCCAACGGGCGAGAGCGGGCGAGCTGGGCCGCCAGGGCCCGCGCCGCCGCGAAGGTGTTGGCTGACCGGGCGGCGGAGGTCGTCGGCTGCGGAAACAGCGACAGCGTGGGTGAACTGATCAGGGACATGGCAGGCTCCGTTCGAGCCTCGGAGCGGAGGGCGCCTCCCTCGCGGTCCTCCGGACTCGCGAAGCGCCGCCCTTCCTCTTCCTCCTCGTCGCCGCGACAACGCCCGCCCCGCGGGTGCGGGGCGGGCGTCTCGATCCGGCGGCTCAGGCGGCGGGTTGAAGAGCCGCGTGACCGGCGTCGGTGACGATGAAGGCCCCGACGCCGTCATCGTCCGGCGCGTCCCCTTCATCGGGAGCGCCTGCATCGTCGTCCTCGACCGCGCCGTCGACGGGCGGCGTTGTCCAGGAGAGGACGGACGGCGCCCAGCTCCGCTCGGCGGCGCGCTCCGCCACCCAGTCGATCAGCTCCGTCTTCTTCAGGCCGGCCGCACGGGCGTCGTCCTCGCCCATCTCTTCCAGCATCCCCAGGAGGAGGGGCTTGGAGTGTGGCTTCAGGAAGTCCGCATCGGGCGTCCAGTGCAGAGTGATGCGGGCGTCGCAGAGTTCGGCCAGCTCCGCCGCCTCCGCCCGGGCGGCGCGCCGGATCAACGTGGTGCGTTCCTCGCGCAAGTCGAGAGCCAGCGCGGTCAGCTCCGCCAGGAGGCTCATCTTCTCGCCATGGGGCAGGCCATGCACCCAGGCGATGACGGTGAGCCCCGACGCCTCCCAGGCGGCCCTTCGATCATCAAGGCGCTGCCGCACCTCGCCGTCGAGCGCGTCGATCACCCGCCCGCCGACGGGATTGAAGGCGGAAGCGCTCAGGGCGAGCGCGCTTTCGGCCCGAACGCCGAATGTGCGGATCGCCACCTGTCCGAACAGACGGGCGATGAGGGCTGTCAGGGCCACCCCGGGGTCGTCCGCGAGGCTGCGGATCAGGCCGCGCGTGGCCACATCGGTGCGCACCGCATGCAGCACGTGGTTGACGCCGTCCGTGTCGGGCTCGGGCGCCTCCGCTTCGGGCGGTCGATACGCGGGTGCTGGCGGCGGCGTGGGCTCCTCCCTTTCGTCTTCGTCCGTCTGCGGGTCGGGTTCGACCGGCGTGAAGCACTGGACGTCGAGGCCATGCTGCCGGGACGGGCGGAAGATCAGCGTCGTCGCGACCCGCCCGCTCCAGCCGGCCTGATCCATGGCGATCCTCGACCGGACCAGCGCGATCAGCGCGTCGTCGGCGTCGGCGGCTCGTTCGGGGTTCGTCAGGATCGCGGCGGCCTCGTCCCCGGCGGCCTGGAAGCGCTCTCGCGCCTCGCGATAGACCGCCATCGCGGCGCTCGGCAGCATGCCGCCGTAGACGTAGCCGATCGTTTCCAGATCCTCGGGAAGCTCCGGATCCTCGCCCGCAGTCACATGAACGGGCAGGCCCTCATCCTCGAAGACGTTGGCGATCTCCCGCGCCCGCCGGGACCAGACGTCCGTCAGGATCGAGGGATCGAGAAGCACCGGCGCGCGCTCGCCGAACAGGTCGGTCTCCGTGCGGCCGCCGGCCGCGTTGTAACGGTCGGCGTCGGCCAAAAGACAGCGGGGATCGTTGGCGTTGACCGCTCCTGCATCGAGCTTCTCGGTCACTCGCCAGTCCTGGAAGCCGTGGCCGTCCAGCGTCATCTGGGCCAGCTCCGCCTGCTCGTCCGGGTCGTTCAGGCGGACGAGCAGTTTGGCCTGACGGAGATTGAGCCGACCGGCCTTCAAGGCTTCCAGTGCCACCGGCGGCAGCCCGGACAGCGCCGCGAGCCGCTTGATGTCGATCTCGGCATAGCCCATCGCCCTGGCGATCGCAGTCACGCCGAGGCGGGACTTCAACATCCGGCCGATCGCGGCGATGACGTCGGCGATATGAACCGGGACCGCTGTGTTGGTCAGCAGGACAGCCGCCGCCTGGCGAGCCGGATCGGTCTCCACGAACATGTCGATCGGATGATCGTCGGCGATGCGGCCCTGGTCCAGCAAAAGCCGGAAGGCGAGGAGCCGACGGCGTCCGTCCAGCGCCATGTGGCCCCGCTCCTTCTTGCGGCCCGGTCTTGTGGTGAGGGGCTGAAGTTGGCCTGCGGCGAGCAGGGTTTCGGCCAGCAGGGGGATGTCCTCATCCGGCGGTTCGCCGAAGCGAAGGTTCTCGGGGGCGATATCGACGTCCCGTAGCGGGGTCTGGATCGGGACGCGCGAGCTGGTCGTCGGGTCGGCCTGAACGGTCGAGGCCGGGGATGCGGATCGGGTCATTGTGGATCTCCCGCCGGGGTCGGGGCTCATCCCCGCGCCTCCGGCGTCCTGCCGAACCCTTCCTTTCCCTCTCCCTCGCTGTGGCGGACCGCCTCGTTCCAATCGCCCCACGGGGCCGGCGGCAAGGCGATTTCGCATCGGACTCCCGCCGCGCGGGTGCGATCCTGGAGCCGTCGCGCTGCGGTTTCGCCGGCCCGTCCGCGATCCGCCGCGATGAGGAGATCTCCCACGCCGGGCGGGACCCGCCACCCGGCGAGGTTGCCGGCCGAGAGCAGAGCCCATCCCGGACGACCGAGGCGCGCCATGGCCGAGAGCGTCGTGATGACCCCCTCGGCGACCAGCATTTCCGGGGCTGCCGGCGTGAGCCGGACCGCCGACCCGGCGGGCACAAGGCCGACCGTCTTTCGCGGAAGCATCAGGCTGTCGGCCCGCCGGCCGTTGGATTCGAGATAGGTCAGTTCGACGGCGGTGAGCACGCCGTCCGGGTCGCGGATCGCCGCCATCATGGCGGGTCGAGACGCCCCCCGACCGCGATACACCGAGACCGGCGCTCTCGGGTGTTCGAGCAGATCCATGAGATGGGGCGACCAGACCACGGAGCGAAGCGCCAGGTGTCGGGAGAGCAGCCCGACGGCGCCGGTGCTCGCGCCTCGGGCCCACAGGTCGATCGCCGCACGACGCCGCGTATGATCGTCCGGCCGCGGCATGGCGACGAAGGAGACGCCGTCCTGCTCGCGTGCATCGAGCAGGCCACGCCGTCGAAGATCGTCCCGGACATCCTGCCACCGGGTTTCCCCGAAGCAGTGGATGATCACACGGCCCCGCGTCCACACGAGCGAGACGGATCGGTCAGCGGCGCTGTGTCTAGGCGCCGGGATGTTGGCGCGATGGCCGCCTTGATAGAGGTCGCCGCCGAGCGCCCGGACGATGGCGCGCAGGCTCATGACAGAAGCCCGAGCGTGCGAAAGCTGGCGGTGTGGCCGCGCCCGACGACCAGATGGTCATGGACCTTGATCCCGAACAGCTTCGACGCGTCCACGATCTGACGGGTCACCTCGATGTCGGCCCGAGATGGGGTCGGATCGCCGGATGGGTGATTGTGGACCAGGATAAGGGCGGCGGCCGAGGCCTCCAGGGCGCGCCGAACGACCTCTCGCGGATAGACGGGGGCGTGGTCGATGGTCCCGTCTGCGACAAGTTCGTCCGTCAGGAGCTGGTTCCGGCTGTCCAGGAACAGGACGCGGAACTGCTCGCGCGGGGCCTCGGCCAAGGCGACGCGGGCATAGGCGAGGAGCGCGGTCCAGGACGAGATCACCGGGCGGGCGGAGGCCTCGCTTCGGGCCAGTCGTTCGCTCAGCAGGCGCGAGAGCTTGAGATGCTCCAGGGCGCGCTTCGGCAAGTCGCTGACCCGAGCCAGCTCGGACAGGTCGGCGGCGATGATCGCCGCGAGGCCGCCGTAGCGATCGAACAGACGCCGGATGGGGGTATCGAGGTCGATCTCGTGCGCCGCAGGCCCCAGCAGACGTTTCAGCAGCGCGCGATCGTCCAGACTAGCGAACGATCGATCGCCGAATACGCCGACGATGACGGACGATGTGTCTTGGACTTTCCGGGCTTCAGGGCTCATGGCGGTTCTCCAGCAGCGCTCCCGAACGGAGCGCCAACCGCCAACCCTTCCTTTCCACTTCGAGCCGGGGCTGGGCTGTGGTCGGGATCGGCCCTTGGCGAGGCGGCGCACGCTCGTCAGACTGCCGCCATGATCAGGATCCTGTTCTTCGCTCTCACGCTCTGGGGGCTCGCGTCGGCCGCACGCGCCGACCCGTGTGAGGGGCGTCTGCCGTCCCGGGCGGGCGACCGCTTCGCCGGGTCGGTCCGCTATGTCGGCGATGGCGACAGCCTGTGTGTCGGTCGAACCTCGAATCCCGCAGAGTGGATCGAGGTGCGGTTGGCCGACTTCAACGCGCCCGAGCTCAACGAACGGGGTGGACGAGACGCGCGCGATCGCCTGGTTCGGCTGGTGAACGGTCGCAACCTGGACTGCGTCGCGGAACGCGGCCGCAGCGGACGGGTCATCGTGTTCGATCGCGTGATCGCGCGGTGCCGTCTGAATGGCCGCCAGATCGGCGATCTCCTGCGCGCCTCAGGCGGGCGAGAAGGGGGCCGTTGATACGCGCGCGCGACAAGCCGGGCCCTTGCTTTCCCGGTGAAGGTCGCCGAGGGGATCGCGGATGGCAAAGTATGACCCGCTCGGCGCCTACCTCCGCCGCCAGCGCACGGACCGCATAGAGCTCACGTTCCGCGAGATCGAGAACCTGATCGGCTACCTTCTGCCCAAGGCGGCTCTCTCGGACGCGTGGTGGTCGCCGACGGAGGGCACGACGCCGAAAGGCGTGCAACACGCAGCCTGGACGGCCGCCGGCTACAGCGCGTCGAAGATCGCGCCCGAGCGCGTTGTCTTCAGTCGCTAGTGCGGGTTGTCGGGTCTCCAACCGGCTGCGGCCTCGGGATGGTGAAAATATAGTCTCTGTCTACTCGCCTCGCAGACGGCCCCGCCCGTCTAGAGCCGGGAAAATACAGACGCCGCGACGCCCGGCTCCCTGAGAGCCCGGCCAGAAAGTCGCCCAGATCGGCCGCCTCGATGTCTCGAACGCTGTTGTTTCGGTTCGAGCCGCATGCCGACTGCCCGTATCCTGATCCTTGCTCTGACTCTCGCGGCGGCCCTTCAGGCGGCGACCCAGACCTTCGCCTGGATGTTCCGCTTTGACGACGCCCTCGGCCCGGCCCTGAGGCTCGGCGACACGGGTGTCTACTGGCCGTGGAGCATCCTTGATTGGCGCCGTCGGTTCGGCGGCCAGCAGCCCGAGGCCTTCTCGCTTCCCATCTCCGCCTTCCTCCTCGTATCGGCGACCGGGGCCGGCTCGATGCTGTTGTTCGCCAACGGAGCCGTCCGGCGAACGCGCGGCTGGGGTGGGTTGGCCGAAGCGGCGCGCGCCGGCCTGAGGGACGGCGCCGGATGCATCCTCGGACGACTGAACGGCCGGCTGCTGGCGACGACCGATCTTCGGCCCACCCTCGTCACGGGCGGCACGCGCGCGGGCAAGGGGCGAGGCCATGTGGTGCCCACCCTTCTGAGCTGGACCGACAGCGTTCTCGTGCACGACCCGAAAGGAGAGCTCTGGCGGGTCACCGCGGGCTGGAGGGGGCGGCACAGCCACGCCCTGTTCTTCAATCCGAGAGACCCGGCGACGGCGCGGTTCAATCCGTTGGCGGAGATTCGTCCCGGGCCTCAGGAGCTGGCCCAGGTGCAGCGGCTGGTCGCCATTCTCAGCGATCCGGGCGGCGTTCGGGACGACGAGGCGATCTGGGACAAGGCGGCGACCGAGATCCTGGAGGCGGTCATCCTGCATGTGCTCTACACCGCGCCGGACGCGGACAAGACCCTGATCACGGTCAGGGCCATGCTGGCGGATCTCGACACCGCCGCCGACGTCATGGTTCGGACCCTGCATCGGCGCGGTTCGTCGGGAGAGCCGGAGGTCCATCCCTTCATCGCCACCGCCGTCAAAGGCTATGCTGCGATGCACGACCGGTTTCGGACGTCCGTGCAGGGGACGGCGCGCAGCTATCTCAAATGGCTGGCCGGCGAGGACCTCGAGCGCGCCCTGTCGGCGTCGGACTTCGCCCTGTCGGACCTGATGTGCGCGCCCAACCCGATGTCCTTCTACGTCCAGGTCGCGCCGGCCGACGCGGTGGCGCTCCGTCCCGTCGTCCGGCTGCTCTTCTACGCGGCGGCGCAGACGCTGACGGCCCACGAGACCACGGACGCGGGGGGGCGATCGAAGCGTCGCCGGCTGCTGATGCTGATGGACGAGTTTCCGCTGTTGGGGCGCCTGTCCTTCTTCGAAAAGTCGCTGCGCCTGATGAGCGGCTACGGCATCAAGACGATGTTTGTGGCCCAGTCGTTGAACGACATCGTCGAGACCTACGGGCCCCACAACACCATCCTCGACAACTGCCATGTCTACACGGCCTTCAGCGCGCTCGATCCGCTGACCCAGGACAAGGTGTCCAAGCTGACCGGCACCATCCTCGAACCCAAGACCAGTCGAAGCGGTCCGGCCGGTCTGGCGGGCGGGCGCAGCTCCGTCTCCCGCTCCGAGGTCGAACGTCCTCTGCTGGAGCCGGGCGAGGTGCGCGCCCTGCCGGACGACGTCCAGATCACCTTCGCCGCAGGCTACCGACCGCTGCGGACCCGCAAGGTGCAGTACGATCGCCAGCGGCCGTTCCGAAGCCGCGCTGACCAGCCCGTTCCAGACCAGGCGGCTCGCATCGACACCCCGGGTCCGGCCGCGCACCCCTGGGCCGGAATGCGCAGCCTGGGCGAGGATCCCAGCGCAGCGCTCCCGCTGTTCAAAGAGGTCGAGGCCGCCATCCACGACAAGCGCGTCGCCGCCCGTGCGGCGGAAACCTACGAGCGCATCTCGACGGCCTACGCAGCCGAACAGGCCGTGCTGGACGGCCTTCAGGGAGGGTCCGATGGCCGGACGTGACGCCGCCGCGACACGGGTCCAGGTCTATCTGACCGATCCCCGGGTGGTCGCCGCGCTGCAGCGCGAGGCCCGTCAGTCGAACATCCCCCTGAGCCAGGCCGCCGGACGGTCTCTGGCCAAGGGATTGGCGCGCAGCCTCCCCGCGGACCCCGACGATCGGCTCCTGCAGCTGGATCGGGCGCTGCGGGATCATATGCGTTCGACCGCCCGGGATGTGCAGATCATCCAGGAGCTGGTCATCGAGCTGGCGCGCGCCTTCTTCCTCAGGCTGCCCGATGCTGTGACGGACAGGGACCCGGTGACCCTCGCGGCCGTCGATCGACGCATCGAAGCGTTGCTCGACGCCACGGCGGCCAGGCTTATCTCCGGTGTTCGTGCGCAGCGGCAGGATGTGCAGGACGCCTCGGGCGGCGATCCGGGCAGGCCATGACCACCCATCCCATCGTCGCAGAACGAAAGCTGGAAGCGCTGCGCCACGCTCTGGGCCCGCGGATTCTCGAGGCGCTGGTGGATCCCGAGGTCGTCGAGATTCTCGTCAATCCGGACGGGCGGCTGGTGCTTGATCGCATTCGTCACGGGCGCTCCGCCGAGGATCTTCATCTGGCTCCGGAAGCCCGCGAACGCGTGGTCCGGTTGATCGCGGACTATGTCGGCGAACTGGTCACCCGGGAGACGCCGAGGCTGGCCGGCGTGCTGCCCGGCACCGGTGAGCGATTCCAGGGTTTCCTGCCGCCCGTGACGCCCGCGCCCGCCTTCTCGATCCGGAAGCGGCCCGCGGTCATCTGGCGCCTCGACGACTACGTCCGCGACGGGGTCATGACCGAGGCCGAAGCCGCGCGTCTGCGTGCAGCGGTCTCCGAGCGGAGAAACCTGCTGATCTCAGGCGGCACGGGCTCGGGCAAGACAACCCTGGCCAACGCCCTGCTGGCCGAGCCGACGTTCGCGAATGACCGGGTCTTCCTCATCGAGGACACCCCGGAACTCCAGTGTTCCGCCTGGGACCTCGTCCCGACCCTCACGCGCCGCTACCCGGTTGTGATCGGGGTTGTCGATCTGGTGCGGGATGCGCTTCGAATGCGGCCGGACCGCATCGTCGTGGGCGAGATGCGCGAGGGCTCCGCCGCGCTCGAAACCCTGAAGGCCTGGAACACAGGCCATCCGGGCGGGCTGTCGACCATTCATGCGAACTCCGCCCAAGAGGCGCTCGTCCGGATCGAGGACCTGATCGCCGAAGTGACCACGACGCCGCCGCGACGGATGATCGCCCAGGCGATCGATGTCGTTGTGCATATCCGGCGGACCGGGGAGGGGCGCCGTATCGAGGCCATCCTCGACATCGACGGTCCCGGCCCGCTTCCGCCCGACTGACGCCTCGTCCGCGGCGCTGGATTTTGCACCGGATGCGACCGATCCTGACGGAGATCGCGCGCAGAATCAGGTCGCGGCAGTCGGGAGGATGGCTTGAAGCCGGGGTGGCCCACCCACACGATCACGTTCGAGGCGCCGGACATCGAGGCGATGTCCGACGAAGACCTGCGTCGGGCGTTCCCCTATCGCGACGGCCGGTGGAGCGCGCTGATCAGCGAGGCGCTGACCATACCGGGGGTCGAGGTCGTGGATCTCAATGGACCGTGGGCTGACACCCCGCAGTTCTGGGCCTGTCCGTGCTGCCATCGGGGCAAGAAGGCGCTTCTTCGGGTGTCGAAGACCGGCGTGCTCATGGCCCATCTTCACCGTCACCACGATCATCTGCACGAGTACATCGCGCACCGCCTCCAGGAACGGTTCGGGATGGAGTGGACGAAGGGCATCCCGGAGGGGACCTACCATCTGGAGCACATGGGCTCGCAGATGATCGAACGGTTCGCCCCGACGATCCTGTGCCAGGACTGCAACGGCGCTGACGCGAAGGCGAAACGCGACCTGCCTCAGATCGATCGGTACTTCAGCTTCCGGCCCGATGAGATCCGTCGGTTCATCACCCCGGTTCCCAACGAAAAGCACAAGGTCGATCTGGAGGTCGCGCTCGCGATCTGGCTCGAACAGGCGGGCGACTTCGAGCCGCGCCTCGCCTTTGGGCGCACGATCGCCGACCTCGTGGGTGCGGGGCGCCTGGTTCGCACCCGCGCGCCCGATGGCGCGAGTCCAGCCTACGCTCCCGGTCAATATGCCCTGGACTGGCTGAACCGCGACGACGTCGCCGGCGTCCGCCTTCGCGCGGATGCCGCCGCCCTTGAGGCGCGATCGATTTCGCGCGAGGGCGCGGGGCGCAATGCGACGACAAAGCGCGTCGATGCACCGGCGCCCAGCGACGCGGAGCTGGCGGCCTATGATGGTGGCCGCTACCCCGAGCTCTGGGCCGCCCTTCCTCCGGACTGGCGGTGTCCCGGGTGCGCGCGCGATCAACGAAGCCTGTTGCGCCGTTCCCAGAAAGGGCGCCGGCGTTGGTCCGGGTTTGTTCAGCGACACCGCCAGTATGTCTGGTCCCTGCCTCGGGAAGACGACACCCGCGAACCCATGATCATCGGCCACGACGACATGGTCATCTGCGACAGCTGCGGCGTACTCGGCGCCTGGCTGAAGCAAAGGCGGCCGGACGTGGCGGACCGACCTTTCAAGCTCCAGCTCTCGGACATCTCGAGTTCGATCTCCGCCAGCCCGAATGCGCTGCATGACGTGGATATCGACGCCTTGGCCGAAGCGGCGCGCAGGGCCTGCGATCGGGGGGAGGAAGAGGCCGCGTACGAGCGGTTTCTCGCCTACATCCTCGCGCCGCGGAAAACCTATCGGTACTTCCTGGACCTGCTGGGTGATCCGGGCGCGGCCTGGCGCAAGACCGTTGATCGATACCATGACGGGGCGGACGGCGAGACCTGGGCCGGCGCCGACGAGCGGCTGCGCGGCCTGCTGCGCGACGCCGACGAATACGAGCCGCTGTCGGACGACCTGCGCCTGCCGGATCCGCCGCGATGACGGCGAGAGCGGCGAGGGTCGAGACTTGGTTCGGAGCGGACCCCACCGATCCGACCGAACGTCGACTGCTCGCCCGCCTCGAGAAGGACCTGCGCCGGCGGGGCGTCGAGGCCGTTATCCTCGCCAACTTCTCGGTCGGCCGTCGGCATCTGCAGATCGATCTCGTCGTGGCGACGGAGACGGCCGCCGTGGTCGTGGAGGCGAAGGGCTACAAGAGCGCGGTGCGCGGCGATCTGAACGGCGCCTGGGTTCTGGCGGGGGAAGGGGGCAGAGAGCGCCGTCTGGGTGAGCGCAATCCCGTCATCCAGGCCGAGGAAGCCCGGTTCGCGGTGGCCGACCGACTGTCCGATCTCGCCGGAGGGGGCGACCCCAAAGCGGGACTATCGGCCCTCGTCTGCCTCTTCCCGGAGCCTCCTCTGGGTTCCGACCTCCCCGAGGGGACCTACAAGGCCTGGATCGGTGGTTACGGCCGCCTGCTGGAGCTGCTGGACAAGGGACCCAAGCGCCCGATCGGCCTTGCGGCTTGGCGACAGTTCGCCGACGCCCTGGGATTGACCCGGCGAGAGGACCTCGCCCTCGTCCCCGAAGACGCGATGGTGTCGACCTACAGGGCCCGGTTCGCCGACCTCGCCCGAGCCCTCGCGGAACCCACCGCCCCGATGGCGCTGACCCGGGGCGGTGATGAGGTAGACCTCGACGGCGTCGTCGCGGGTCTGCGATCCGGTTGGTGCGTTCAGATCGTCGGCGGGTCCGGCTCCGGCAAGAGCCTCTTTCTCCAGGCGCTCGGCCGGGCCCTCAATGCGGAGGGAATGGTCTGTCTGCCGCTGCCCGCGCGTCACTTCACCGGTCGCCTCGCGCCGCTCCTGGCCCAGTCTGTCGCCAACGGGGTGGACGCAGCTCCGACCGAACTGTTCCGCTCGGCCGCGGCGTCAGGCGCCCCTGTCGTGGCGCTGGTTGACGGCTGGAATGAATGTCCGCCGGACCAGCAATCCGAACTCGTCAAGGCCTTGCACGCCGCCCGCCTTCGCTGGGGCCTGCAGGTGGTCATCGCCGGCCAGGCGGCCATCGAGGTGCCGGCCTCGTTACAGGGGCCTGTGCTCGCACTTGCCCAGCCGGATCGCGATCAGGCGCGAGCCATCGTGTCTCTGCGCCTGGGTCGACCGCTCGATGACCGGGAAGCCGCGGCGCTGGACATCGTCTCCACCGCCCACGATGCGGCGGTCTTGGCGACGGTAATCCGGACGCCGGGCGCAGCGGATGGGCGCCATGCCCTCTATGCCGCCTTCGCCCGCCATCGCCTGTCGTCCGATGGGGCCGCTCACAGAGCCCTCTCGGATCTGGCGACGCACATGCGCGAGCGCTTCGTCACCGTCCTGCCGCGAAGCGTGCTCGCGCGTCGATTGGGGCGGCTCGATCCGCCTGCGGAGGGCGTCGATGCACTGGCGGACCGGCTGATCCGATCCGGACTGATCGTCGCCGAGGGCGAGCGTATCCGCTTCCGCCACGACCTGTTCGCGGACTTCTACGGGGCCGAACATCTGCTCGCGCACGCCACGGATCCGACCGCGCTGGCGGCGGCGACGTCCCGGCCGATCAACGCCGAACTGGAGGAGTTTGTCGTCGGCGGCAGCGAGGGTGCCGCCGAACTCGAGGCGCTGCTCGATGGCGCCAAGCCACGCCTGTTGGCGGCCTGTTTGCGCTGCGCCTGCGGATCCCGGGCCCGCGCTGCGGTCCTCGACCGATGCCGCCTGCTGATGGAGCGGATCGCCGCGCGGTACTCGGAAGTCCGCTTCGGCCTGCCTCGGGAGCCCGGGCCGGACGACGTCTTCCTCGGTCCTGACCTGGTCACCGGGCCGCACACCCTGCTGTCGCGTCCGGATGAGGCCGTTCTGCGTATTCTGCCGCTCGCCGTCGGGGAGGGGTTGTTGCCGGAGATCCTCCAGCTGCTCCGGGGCATGAGCATCCAGGCCCGCGCCGAGGGGACGCGGCTGAAGGTCCTGCATCCCGCCGTGGGCTTCGGCTGGACGATCGCGATCCTGGACGAGGTCTTCGGCGCGCCGCGCCACGCCGGCCTGACCGATGTCCACGATCTTCTTCAATCGACCAAGCTCACCCTGTTCGATCGACGATCCCATGAGCACCTGTTTCCTGTGGTGAAGGCCGCCGTCGACGCGAGCGCGGAGCATGAGGTCGGGGAGCTGGCCTTCCTCTTCGAGGCCCTGATGGCCTTCGACGATTTCGCAGGGCCGCCGCCAACGACCTTCCTCGCAGCACTGGCCGCGGCCTGGAGGACAGAGGTCTATCTCCTGAGGGCCCTGGTCACAGATGTGGCCTTCCGTTTCGGGGACCGCCTGCCCGAACACGAGCAGGATCAGCTGGCCGAGTTGCTCGGCGGTTTCCTGAATGACGAGGTGATGCTGAACACCTTCCTGTTCGACGCGCTCGGCGCGATCGGGGCCCTGGAATCCGAGTTGGACGTCGATGCGGCCTTCACCGCGTTCGCCGACGTTCTCGCGCTTCCTGACGGCGCTGCTGCGGACCAAGAAGCGCTCGTGCTCTACGGTTGGACCACGGACCATCCCTACGCCGCCGCCTATGCGGAAGCCTTCTTCGAACGCCTCGACGACGCCCAGCGCCAGACGATCCGGGCTCGGGCGTTCGGGGTCGCCGAGCCGTATTCACTGACGCGCTCGCACCTGGCGGCGGACCTGTTCACCGACCCGCCCCCGGCGGCCTTGACGGCCCTCCGGGACGCGGCGACAGGACCCGCGACCGACGTCTTGTCTGTTCAGGATTCGATCGGCGTCTACATCCACGCCGTCGGAGCCCTGGCGCGTCTGGAGGAGCCGCTTCCCCCCGCTGATCTACGACCCGGCCCCGCGGCCGAAGCCTGGGCTCGGGTGGGCGCGCTCGTCTATGAGATGCA
Source organism: uncultured Phenylobacterium sp. (assembly GCA_964515365.1). Classification (GTDB taxonomy): domain Bacteria; phylum Pseudomonadota; class Alphaproteobacteria; order Caulobacterales; family Caulobacteraceae; genus Phenylobacterium. Next base: position 20,278 of record CAZERE010000045.1, read on the forward strand.
CCGACCTGTCCCGGACGCCGCGGCGATCGCCGAGGCGTGGAGCGGCCTCGAGCGATTGGGGGCGGCGTTGGTCCTCGATCCGGTGGATCATCTCCTGAGCGACAGGGCCTATCACATCCAGGCCGATGTCGCCCTTGCCGATCGGTTCGCCGAGGGCCTGGCTCGACTGGCGCGTGCGGCGCTCGAGCGGGATTTCGCGCCCACCGTCCTGTTCGTCCGCTCCAGTCCCCTGCTGTCCGACCTGTTCCGCCTGCGTCGTCTCGCCCTTGAAATCCTCGGCCGCACCGAGCGGCCGAGCGACTTGGCCCGTGTCCAGGGCTGGCTCGACGACGCGGACCTCGGTTCGATCGCCCTGAAAGCCGCCCGACAGATCGAGGCCGCGGCCGGATCCCCGGCCTGAACGAGCCGACCGGACGTCGTGGTCGGACCAACGATCCACCGCGCCACCGTATTTTCCTCGACGCCCGGCGTCGGGGCGTTCCGACTGGAACGCGTCCGGCGACGGGGCCGCGCCATGGATCGCCAACTGGGGCGGCAAGACGGCGAGGGTCGGCCGGGTCACCGCATCAAGGCGCGTTTCAGCATTCTGCGAAAAGTCGTCGGCAAGTCGGCAGAAGGCCGATTTGCCCGATGATTTCGATGAGCGGGAATCAGTAGAGAGACGCAGAAATCTGCGTGCCAAAATATATTCACAGGCCGCGTTGACAGGCTGTGGATGCTTTTGCTTGCTGTAGATCGTCAGCGCAGACCTTGCGCAGCGACCAAGGAACTCAATCCATGCAGCGTTTACTTCAACGCGGCCTTTCGGCCGCGACGGCGACTTGCGGCCTGCTGTTCGCGGGACAGGCGTTGGCGGGCGGGTCGGGCATGCCGTGGGAAGGCCCGCTGCAGCAGATCGTCGATTCCATCACCGGCCCGGTGGTCCAGGCCGCCGCCGTTGTCGCGGTCGTGCTGTTCGGGGCGGGCGTCGCGATGAGCGAGAACGGCTCCTCGATGCGGCGAGGACTGGGCATCCTCTTCGGGCTGTCCATCGCCTTCGCCGCATCGACCTTCTTCCTGCAGTTCTTCGGCTTCGCCGGCGGGGCGGAGATCGCGTGATGTCGGACACAGCCGCCGATGCGCGTCCGCCCGGTTGGGAACTGCCGGTCGCCGGGGCCCTGACCGAGCCGCTCACACTCGCCGGCATGCCGCGCGAATACGCGATCCTCATGGGCACGATCGCCGTCGTGCTGGGACTGGCGCTGCGCATCTGGTGGCTCGGCCTGCTGTGGTGGGCGGTCGCCCACGCGATCGGTCTCTACGCGGCTCGGGCGGACAAGCGGTTCTTCGAAGTGCTCCGCCGCCATCTCGCTCTTCCCGGCCACCTGGACGCCTGAGGCCGCCATGCGCTTTCTCGACGAACATCGCCGCCGGCCATCGCTTCTGTCCGACCACCTCCCGTGGGCCGCCGTCGTGGCGCCCGGCGTGGTCCTCAACAAGGACGGCTCCTTCACCTGCGGCCTGCGGTTTCGTGGCCCCGACCTGGAGTCCGCCTCCGATGCCGAACTGATGTCGGTGCGGGCGCGGCTCAACAACGCCCTGAAGCGTCTGGGCAGCGGATGGTGTCTGCATGTCGATGCACGCCGCCGGATCGCCGAGGCCTATCCGCGGAGCGACTTCGAAGGCGCGGCCGCCTGGCTGGTCGATGCCGCGCGTCGGGCCCTGTTCGAGCCACGCGAGCTCGCCCACGAGACCCGCCAGCCGGCGGCCCTCA
>CAZERE010000046.1:0-20967 GCA_964515365.1 uncultured Phenylobacterium sp.
TGCGGTGTCCACGTCCGCGCCGAAGTAGCCGCAATAGGGCATGCGGGTCACCCCGTTCAACGGGGTATGGGCGCCGCCGCGGTGGTGGCTGTTGCCCGTGGCCGACAGGGCGCCCAGGGTCACCCCGTGGAAGCCGTTGGTGAAGGCGATGATATTGGTGCGGCCAGTGACCTTGCGGGCCAGCTTCATGGCCGCCTCGACGGCGTTGGCGCCGGTGGGGCCGGTGAACTGAGCGCGATAGGTCATGCCGCGGGGCTTGAGGATCTTGCCCTCGAGCGCCTCGAGGAACTCGGCCTTGGCGCGGGAGTGCATGTCCAGGCTGTGCACCACACCGTTGCTCTCGATGTAGTCCAGCAGGGCGCGCTTCATGGCCGGGTGATTGTGGCCGTAGTTCAGCACTGAGCAGCCGGTCAGGAAGTCGATATAGCCCTTCCCCTGGCTGTCGTACTGCCACGAGCCCTCGGCCCGGTCGAAGATGGCGGGGAAGCTGCGCGAATAGGACCGCACCTGGGATTCCATCCGCTCAAAGGTGGCGAAGGGGCGCGTCTCGCGGGTCTGGGTTTCGGCGTCGTACATGTTGATTTCCCTTCCTTGGGGTCGGGTCGATGAGTTTAGGCCGCAGGGCGGCTCGGAATGGTCAGGGCGTCCCGCTCGAAGGGGCCGATAGTGACCAGGTGTTCGGTGTCGTGCCCGGGCGGAAAATGCTGGTCCTTGAGGAACCAGGGCGCTTCGTTAAGCGGCGCCGACAGCTTCCGGGCGAACCCCTTGAACAGGCCCCATGAAGCGGCGTTGTCCGGGGTGATCGTGGTCTTGATCCGGCTCACCCCCTCGCACGCGGGGCGTTCGAGGATATGGGCGATCATGCGACCGGCGAGACCCAGGCCGCGGGCTTCGCTCGCCACCGCCACCTGCCAGACGAACAGCACGTCGGGCTCGTTGGGCGGGCGGTGGCCAGACACCCAGCCCACCAGCCGCCCGTCCCGCTTCACCGCCACGCAGGTGTCGGCGAAGTGAGTGCATTGCAGCAGGTTGCAATAGACGGAGTTCTGGTCGAGCGGCGGACACGCCGCAATCAGGGCGTGAACATCAGGACCGTCATCGGCGCCAGGCGCCACGAAGTCCAACCCACCCCCCGAGCGCTCGGCGACGCCCGGCTCCCGGGTCATCGGCTGATAGCTCTGAATTTCCATGGCCGTTACTTGGTTCGTCGATCTAACTATGTCAACCCCGACTGCCCAGGGTTTACGCATCAAAATGGGCTTGGTTCCCGGCATTCGCGGGAAAAACGGGCATATCCTTGAGAAATCACGAACGTGATTCGTTTATTCTTCAAATCATCGCGATCCCGCGCGTTCGCGACGCTTGCGTCCCCGAGGCATCTGGAGGATCAGGAGACTGCAAAGACTCAGCGAAGCCTTGGGGGTTTGAGGATGGAAGGCCGCGTCAGCGACGCCCTGGTGGCGATCCGCCGGATCGTGCGGGCGGCGGAGTTCGCCTCCCGCGACCTGTCGCGCACGACGGGCCTGACTCCCTCGCAGCTGATCGTCCTGCAGATCGTAGCCCGGGAGGGTGAGCCGGGCGCCGGGGCCATCGCCGAGACCGCGCGGCTCAGCCAGGCCACCGTCACCGCCCTGCTGGACAAGCTGGAGGCGCGCGGCCTGGTGGTGCGGCACCGTCGCAACGAAGACCGCCGGCGGATTTCCGTGGAGCTGACGCCCGAGGGCCGCCGAACCCTGGCCGAGATGCCCGACGTCCTGCAGGACCGCTTCGCCGCCCGCTTCGAAAAACTCGCCGACTGGGAGCAGGCCTCGGTCATCGCGGGCCTCGAGCGGGTCGCCGCCCTGCTGAACGCCGAGGGCATCGACGCCTCGCCGGTGTTGGATGTTGGGGCGTTGGACTAGGGGGCGGGCGCCCTGCCCCCCATCGCGTCATTCTCGGCCTTGTGCCGAGAATCCCTCTCACCGCTTGCGCCCGCCCTCAACAGGGATGCTCGCCACAGGGGCGAGCATGACGGGGTGTGGTTGGATGGGTCGCCTCCGCCCTCAACCGCAGAGCAGTTCGCGACGCCAGCCAGAGGTTGTCCAAGACTGAAATCAAACGCATCCTCGCGACCGGGCCTTACCGGGAGGCGGGATGCGCGCGCCAGATTTTGATCGTGATGGTTGGTCGCTTGACGATGGAGAACAGCGCCACGCTGCAGCGCCAGATCGCTTCGAGATCCCGCCGCTCTGGGGCCGCGAGGCGCTGGAGCCGGGTGATTTTGCACAGCTCATCTTCAAGATCGCAGTCGATGACGAAGAAGACCCGGCATCCTTTGAACGCATGTGTGTCGTGGTGACTGGAAGAACCCAGGATGGTTACATGGGCGTCCTGAACAACGAGCCGGCATCGACCTCTGAAAACGACGCCCTCTGGCTGGGGAGCGAACTCCCGTTCTGGCCGCGGCACGTTATCGACGTAGCCGAAGCTAACGACGCCAGCATGGCGATCGCCAAGGCTCCCCCGAAAATTTCGTGGACGCCCTGATAAGGACCGGCGTGGTCGTTAGCCGCGGTTTTAGCCACAGGACTCCGAACCCTCAGCCCTTCCACGGCTCCGCGTGGAAGGCCACATGGTCGCAACGGGTGCAGAGCCGGCTGCCAACAATGGGTGAAAAGCGGTGGGATAAGCCGCAGCTAACGTCGTTCGACAGCCGCTAAAGTCTCTGCCAGGCTGAGAACCGCGGGGGACACATGACCAATCAAACGAAGCAAGCGGCCGGAACATTCTCCTGGAACCCATTCGTCAAGATCAATGACGAGGAGCACGCCAACTCACTTGCGAGAGATGGCGGCGCAATATGTGCGGGTCTGCTTGCCTTCACCTACGTTGTGAACATCGCCCTTTTGGCCTTCGGAGGCGTCTCTCTCTGGAGCGAAGACCCCAGCGCAGCAACTCAGATCGGCCACGTTGTGGGATTGGTTTTGGCCGCCTTCATCGGTTGGCGAATATGGCTTCGACAGCCGCTTTGGGCCCTCTGCTTCGTATTGATCTGGCTTATCGCTGAGACAGCCGACAAAGCTCTATTGGGGGCGACTGGCGCGGTGCGTATCACCCCATTTAGCTTCTTAATCAACGTCGTCGGATTGGTCGTAGCCATTCAGGCCATAAGAGGCCGCATGTGGATTAATGCGGAGCGCAAGCGGAACAGAGATGCTGATCTCAAAGCTGAAATCGATCACTAAGACGCGACAGCGATGAATCCCCACGCCACCTCCGCTGCCCACGGCAAGTGATCGTGAGCCGCTGTTTTCCGACTACCAATGATCAGCCCTTCAGCCGCTCCGCATGAAACGCCACGTGGTCGGCGATGAAGCTGGCCATGAAGAAGTAGGAGTGGTCGTAGCCGTCTTGCCTGCGCAGGGTCAGTTTCTGGCCCACGGCAGCGCAGGCAGCCTCCAGCAGGTCGGGCTTGAGCTGCTCGGCCAGGAAATTGTCGGCCAGGCCCTGGTCCACCAGGATGTCGTCGAACCGGCCCTTGGCGGCGCCGGCCTCGATCAACAGCGCCGCGTCATGGTCCGCCCAGGCGGCCCGGTCCTCGCCCAGATAGGCCGAGAAGGCCTTCTCCCCCCAGGGGCAGCGGGTGGGCGAGCAGATGGGGGCGAAGGCCGAGACCGAACTGAAGATGTCCGGGTGGCGGAGGGCGAGGGTGAGCGCGCCATGGCCGCCCATGGAGTGGCCGGAGACGCCCACCTTTTCCCGGGCGAGGGGATACTCCGCGATCACCGTCTCCAGCAGCTCGCCGGTGACATAGGTCTCCATCTGGAAGTGCGGCGTCCAGGGCGCCTGGGTGGCGTCCACATAGAAGCCCGCCCCCTGCCCCAGGTCATAGGCCGGATCGTCGGCCACGCCCTCGCCGCGGGGGCTGGTGTCGGGCGCCAGGATGGCCAGGCCGTGCTCGGCGGCCGCCCCATAGGCGCCGGCCTTGGTGGTGAAGTTGTCCTCGGTGCAGGTCAGGCCCGAGAGCCAGACCAGCAGCGGGAACGGCCCCTCCCCCTCCGGCAGGAAGAGGGAGAAGCGCATGGGCGTGCCGGTGACGGCGCTCTGGTGGCGGACATAGCGCAGGGTCCCGCCATGGACGCGATGCTGCTGGAGAACCTCGATGCTCATCGGCCGCCTCAGAAGACCACGACGCTGCGGATGCTCTCGCCCGCATGCATCAGGTCGAAGGCCTTGTTGATGTCTTCGAGCGGCATGGTGTGGGTGATCATCGGGTCGATCTCGATCTTCCCGTTCATGTACCAGTCGACGATGGTCGGCACGTCGGTGCGCCCGCGGGCGCCGCCAAAGGCCGTGCCCTTCCAGACCCGGCCGGTGACCAGCTGGAACGGCCGGGTGGCGATCTCCTTGCCGGCCTCGGCCACGCCGATGATGATGCTCTCGCCCCAGCCGCGATGGCAGGCCTCCAGGGCCTGGCGCATCACCTGGACATTGCCGGTGCAGTCGAAGGTGTAGTCGGCGCCGCCGCCGGTCATCTCCACCAGGTGGGCGACCACGTCGCCGGAAATCTCCTTGGGATTGACGAAGTGGGTCATGCCGAACCGGCGGCCCCATTCTTCCCGGTCGGGATTGATGTCCACCCCGATGATCATCGAGGCGCCGACCATCCGCAGCCCCTGCAGGACATTCAGCCCGATGCCGCCCAGGCCGAAGACCACGGCGTTGGCGCCCGGCTCCACCTTGGCGGTGTTGGTCACTGCGCCGACGCCCGTCGTCACCCCGCAGCCGATGTAGCAGGCCTTGTCGAAGGGCGCGTCGGAGCGGATCTTGGCGAGCGCAATCTCCGGCAGGACCGTGAAGTTCGAAAAGGTCGAGCAGCCCATATAGTGGTGGACCATCTGGCCCTTGTAGGAGAACCGGCTGGTGCCGTCGGGCATGACGCCCTTGCCCTGGGTGCTGCGGATCGCCGTGCAGAGGTTGGTCTTGCGCGACAGGCAGCTTTTGCACTGGCGGCATTCGGGCGTGTAGAGCGGGATTACGTGGTCGCCGGGCTTCAGGCTGGTGACCCCGGCCCCCACCTCGACCACCACGCCCGCCCCTTCGTGCCCCAGGATCGAGGGAAACACCCCTTCGGAATCCAGGCCGTCCAGGGTGTAGGCGTCGGTGTGGCAGATGCCCGTGGCCTTGATCTCAACCAGGACCTCGCCGGCCTTGGGCCCCTCCAGATCCAGTTCGACGATCTCCAGCGGCTTCTTGGCTTCGAAGGCGACGGCGGCGCGAGTCTTCATGGCGGGGCTCCCTGAGATGGACGCTCCCTGGTGGCGCCTTGCGCCCGCCGGATCAAGCGTGGGCGGCGAGAAGTCGGCCCGTCGGCCGCCTTCGGTGCTATGCTTGCCCCCAGCCCGCAGCGGCCGGCTCGTCTGGCCGCAGGCGCCGAGGGAGACAGACATGTCCGGTCCCAGGTCATTTCAGCCCGCCTTGAGGGTCTTCGCGGCCCTGGCTGTCGCCTGGCTCGCCCTGTTGCTCGCGCCCACCGCCTGGGCGCAGACCGGGACGCCGGCGTCCGCGACGCCAGCGCCCCTGGTCCTCGTCCTGGACCTCGAGGGCGCCGTCGGCCCCGCCACCTACGAGTACCTGGGTCGTGGCCTGGACGAGGCGGCCCGCCGCGAGGCCAGTCTGGCCGTCATTCGCATGGACACGCCGGGCGGCCTGGACTCCTCCACCCGCGAGATCATCGCCGACATCCTGGCCTCGCCCGTCCCGGTGGCGGTCTTCGTGACCCCGGCCGGCGCCCGGGCCGCCAGCGCCGGGACCTACATCCTCTATGCCAGCCACCTGGCGGCCATGACGCCGGGCGCGCATCTGGGGGCGGCCACGCCGGTGCAGATGGGCGGCTCCAACCCCCTCTCGCCCTCCGAGCCCGAAACCAGCGAGGGCGAAGACGCCAAGGCGCCGATGGGCGACGCCATGACCGCCAAGGTCACCAATGACGCCGCGGCCTATATGCGGTCCCTGGCAGACCTTCAGGGCCGCAACGCCGAATGGGGTGAGCGGGCGGTGCGCGAGGCCGCCACCCTGACCGCCGCAGAAGCCCTGGACCAGGGCGTGATCGAGCTGTTGAGCCGTGATCTCGACGGCCTGCTGGCCCAGGCCGACGGCCGCACGGTCATGCTGAACGGCGAGCCGCGCGTGCTGCAGACCGCCGGCGCCGATATCGAGACCCTGGAACCGAACTGGCGGGCCAAGGTGCTCGCCGTCATCACCAATCCGAACATTGCCTATCTGCTGCTGATGATCGGGATCTACGGCCTGATCTTCGAATTCATGGCCCCCGGCGCCGTCGGTCCCGGGGCGGTGGGCGCGGTCTGTCTGCTGATCGGCCTCTTCGCCCTCAACATGCTGCCGGTGAACTATGCCGGCGGCGCGCTGATGCTGCTGGGGATCGGCCTGCTGGTGGCCGAGGCTTTTTCGCCAGGCTTTGGCCTGTTCGGCGCGGCCGGGGGCGTCGCCCTGGCGCTCGGCTCAATGATGCTGTTTCGAGATGCGCCGGGCTTCAAGCTCTCACCCCTCGTCATCCTGGCGACGGTCGCGGTCAGCCTGGCCTTCGTGGCGATCGCCCTGCGCGCTGCGGTTCGCGCCGCCAGGCTCAAGGTCACCACGGGCGCCGCCGCACTGCTGCGCGCCACCGGCGTGGTCCAGAGCTGGGCCGATGGCGAAGGCTATGTCCACGCCCAGGGCGAAGACTGGCACGCCCGGTCCAGCGCCCCGCTCGTTCCTGGCCAACACGTGCGCATCGCCGCCCGGGACGGCCTCACCCTCACCGTCGAACCCGAAAACCCCGCCTGAGGCGGAGAAGGATCAAGCCCATGTTCGATATCGCCAGCTATGGCGCCCTCGCCATCCTCGTCATCGTCGTCCTGCTGCAGGCCGTGAAGGTGATGCGGGAATATGAGCGCGCCGTCGTCTTCACCCTGGGCCGGTTCTCCGGCGTGAAGGGACCGGGCCTGATCCTGCTGATCCCCGTGGTCCAGCAGATGGTTCGGGTCGATCTGCGGCCCAGCGTGCTCGCCGTGCCCAGCCGGGACCTCATCAGCCGGGACAACGTCTCGGTGAAGGTCTCAGCGGTGCTCTATTTCCGCGTCATCGACGCCGACCGGGCGGTGATCCAGGTCGAGAACTACATGGACGCCACCAGCCAGCTGGCCCAGACCACCCTGCGCTCGGTGCTGGGCAAGCACGACCTGGACGACATGCTGGCCGAGCGGGACAAGCTGAACCAGGACATCCGCGGCATCCTCGACAGCCAGACCGAGGACTGGGGCATCAAGGTCGCCAATGTGGAGATCAAGCACGTCGATATCGACGAGAGCATGATCCGCGCCATCGCCCGCCAGGCCGAGGCCGAACGGAACCGCCGCGCCCGCGTCATCAACGCCGAGGGTGAGAAGCAGGCGGCCCACGCCGTGCTGGAAGCCGCCCAGACGCTGGCCACCATCCCCGAGGCCATGCAGCTGCGCTATCTGAACACGCTCTCCGACATCGGGGCGGACAAGAACACCACCATCGTCTTCCCCATGCCCATGGAGCTAGGCACGGCGCTGGCCAACATGGCCAAGCCCAAGGCCTGAGCTCTCAGGCGGAGGCGACGATCCCGGCGTCGTGCAGGCGGGCGATCTCTCCGGCGTCCAGGCCCAGCAGGTCGCCCAGCACCTCCTCGGTATGGGCGCCCAGGGCTGAGGCCGGCGCCGGCGGCCGGCGCGCGTCCTGCGGCAGGGTCGCCGCATAGCCGGGCGCGGGATAGGTCGCGCCGCTGGGCTGGGCCAGGTTCGAGAAGATCGGGTTGTCCTTGAAGAGGCGCGGATCCTCCAGGGCCTGGCTCAAGGTCTGATAGGGGCCCCAACAGACGCCGAGCGCATCGAACCTTGGCAAGAGGTCCGCGCTGTCGGCGCGGGCGAACCCGGCCTCGAAGATCGGCATCAGGGCCTCAACATGGGCGAAGCGGACGCCCTCGTCCTTGCGGAAGTCGACCCCGCGGGCGGCCTCCACCGCGGCCACGGCCTCGCCCACGCCAAGCACCTCGATCAGGCCGGTCCATTGGCGCGGCGTAATGGCCACCACCATCAGCCGCTGGCCATCGCGCGTGACGAAGTCGCGGCCAAAGGCGCCGAACAGGGTGTTGCCCTGGCGCGGCCGCTCGCCCTCGCCGGCTAGGATTTCGGCGGTCATGCCCATATTGGCCAGGGCCGAGGCGGCCACATCAGACAGGGGGATGCGGATTTCCCGCCCCCGCCCCGTGCGGTAGCGGTCCAGCAGGGCGGCGGTCAGGTTGAAGGCGGCGAAGGCGCCGGTCAGCAGGTCCCAGGCCGGCAGGACGTGGTTCACCGGCCGCGGATCGTCGGGATGGCCGGTCATCAGCGGCACGCCCACGGCGCTGTTGATCGTATAGTCGACGCCCGGCCCGCCATCGGCCCAGCCCATGACGCGGACGCAGATCACGTCGTCGCGGATGGCCTTGAGCTTGTCGTAGGACAGGAAGCCCTCGACCGGAAAATTGGTGACGAACAGGCCGGCGTCCTTGCCCGGCGCGGCGGCCAGGCGCTGGGCCAGCTCCCGGCCCTGGGGGCTGGATAGGTCGATGGCCACCGACTTCTTGCCCTTGTTCAGCCCCTCCCAATAGAGGCTCGATCCATTTGCGGCGAGCGGCCAGCGGCGGAAGTCGGGGCCCCCGCCGATATTGTCGAACCGGATCACCTGGGCGCCCAGCTGGGCCAGATAGAGCCCGCAGGTGGGGCCGGCGATGAAGGCCGAGCCCTCGACCACGGTGAGGCCCTTGAGCAGGTCGTACATGGCGGCGTCCTCCTGTCGTCGTCTGGCTTGCCTCGGCGCCTGGCCATAGCATGGGGCCGGGTTGACGTTGGGGGCGCCCTGGCCGACCGCGCCCGGTCAGTGTCATATCCTGCGCCGACGACTCGCAAAGCCCGTCCGGAGGATGCTTGGCCCAGTTCCGCTCGCTCCTGTTCACCCCGGCCAGCCGGCCCGACCGCTTCGAGCGCGCCCTGGCCAGCGGCGCCGACGCCGTCTGCCTGGACCTGGAGGATGCGGTCGCCCCGCCGGACAAGGCGACGGCGCGATCGGCGGCCCTGGACTATCTGGCGAGCCGCCCGACCGGCGAGGTCAAGGTGGGCCTGCGCCTCAATGGCCGCGCCACCCCCTGGTTCGACGACGATCTGAAGGCCGCCGCCCATGCCCGGGCCGACTTCTTCATGATCCCCAAGGCGTCCGGCGCCCAGGAGTTCGCCATGCTGCAGCGGGCGCTGGGCGAGGCCCGGCCCTTCTGGCCCCTGGTGGAGACGCCGGAGGGCCTGATGCGCGCCTGGGAGATCGCCGCGGCCCCGGCCGTCGGCGGCGTGCTGTTCGGGGCCTTCGACTACAGCGCCGAGGTGGGCTGCGAGATGAGCTGGGAGCCGCTGCTGTTCGCACGCAGCCAGATCGCCGCGGCCTGCGCCCGGGCCGGCGTCGAGGCCCTGGACGCCCCGCCGGCCGCCATCGGCGAGGATGAGGCGCTGGTCGCCGAGACCGACCGCGCCCGGCGCCTGGGCTTCACCGGCCGAGCCTGCATCCATCCCAGCCAGGTCGTGCCGGTCAACACCGCCTATACGCCCAGCGCCGAAGACTTGGCCAAGGCCCAGGCGGTGGTCGCCGCCTTCGACGCCGCGGCCGGGGGTCCGGCCCTGCTGGACGGAAAACTGATCGAACTGCCCGTGGCCCGCGCCGCGCGGCGGATCCTGGAACGGGCGAGAGGATGAGCTGATGAAGACCGTCAAGGAAATCGCGCCGGGGCGCTACCGCGAGACCTTCGGCCGCTACTATGACGACTTCGTGGTCGGCGATGTCTATGAGCACCGGCCGGGCAAGACGGTGACCGAGGCCGACAATCACCTCTTCACCCTGCTGACCCTCAACACCCACCCGCTGCACTTCGACGCCGAATACGGCAAGCAGACGGAGTTTGGCCGCAACCTGGTGGTCTCGACCTATACGCTCGCCCTGCTGATCGGCATGAGCGTCAGCGACTGCTCCCAGAAGGCCATCGCCAATCTGGGCATGGACGAGGTGAAGTTCCCCGCCCCGGTCTTCGCCGGCGACACCCTCTATGGGGAGAGCGAGGTGCTGGCCAAGCGCGAGAGCAAGTCGCGGCCCGGCCAGGGGATCGTCACCATCCGCACCCTGGGCAAGAACCAGGACGGCAAGATCATCGCCACCTTCCGCCGCGACATGCTGATCCCGGCCCGGGGTCAGGCGGTCGAGGACAAGCCCGGCAGTCACTACTAGGGCGCCGACAAGAAGAAACGAGGGGGAGACGCCATGACCGCACCCAAGGACGCCACCGAGGCGACCCTGCAGGCGCACGCCGCGCTCAAGGACCAGTTGCCCGCCGAGGACGGCCAGGACTTCGCCGACGCCCGGCGCGGCTTCATCGACACCCTTCCCGACGCCCGGATCGAGAACGCCGCCGGGGGCGTGGTCTGGAACATGGGCGCCTTCGCCTTTGAAGAGGCCGAGACGGCGCCGCCCACCGTCAATCCCAGCCTGTGGCGCCAGGCGCGGCTGAACGCCCTGCACGGCCTCTTCGAGGTGACGCCCGGCGTCTATCAGGTCCGCGGCTTCGATCTCTCGAACATCACCTTCATCGAGGGCGAGAAGGGCTATCTGGTCATCGACCCGCTGATCTCGGCCGAGCCGGCGGCCGCAGCGCTGGCCCTGATGCGCAAGCATCGCGGCGACAAGCCGGTGACCGGCGTCATCTACACCCACAGCCATGTGGACCACTATGGCGGCGTGCGCGGGGTGATCTCCGACGCCGACATCGAAGCCGGCATGCGGATCATCGCCCCGGAAGGCTTCCTGGAGGAGGCGGTCAGCGAGAACGTCCTGGCCGGCAACGCCATGGGCCGGCGGGCCACCTACATGTACGGCGCCCTCCTGCCCCGCGACGCCCGCGGCCACGTGGACTCCGGCCTCGGCAAGACCACCTCCATGGGATCGGTCAGCCTGATCCCGCCCACCGAGAGCATCAGCGCGACCGGCACGAAGCTGACCATCGACGGGATCGAGATCGAGTTTCAGGTGACGCCGGACACCGAGGCGCCGGCGGAGATGAACTTCTTCTTTCCGCAGTTCGGCGCGCTCTGCATGGCCGAGAACTGCTCCTGCCACCTGCACAACATCTATACGCCCCGCGGGGCCCAGGTGCGCGACGCCAAGCGCTGGGCCTACTATATCGACGAAGCCGCCGACCTGTTCGGCGACCGGACGCAGGTGCTGTTCGCCAGCCACCACTGGCCCCGCTGGGGCCAGGATCGGGCGCGCAAGTTCCTGAAGAAGCAGCGCGACCTCTACAAGTTCATCCACGACCAGACCCTGCGGATGGCCAATCACGGGATGACGCCGCTGGAGATCGGCGAGGCGCTCAAACTGCCGCCCAGCCTGGAGGCCGAGTGGTACACCCGCGGCTATTACGGCACGCTCAATCACAACGCCAAGGCGGTCTATCAGCGCTATCTCGGCTGGTTCGACGGCAATCCGGCCAACCTGCATCCCCATCCGCCGGTGGAGGCGGGCAAGCGCTATGTGGACCTGGCCGGTGGCCCTGAGCCCCTGCTGGCCAAGGCCCGCGAGGCCTTCGCGGCCGGCGACTACCGCTGGACCGCGCAGCTGGTGAACCATCTGGTCTTCGCCGACCCCGCCAACGCGGCGGCCCGCGAGCTGCAGGCCGACGCCCTCGAACAGATGGGCTATCAGGCGGAATCCGGCCCCTGGCGGGCCTTCTACCTCACCGGCGCCCAGGAGCTTCGCAATCCGCGACCGCCCTCCCCCACGCCACGCCAGGGCGCCGCCGGCCAGATCCGCAACCTGCCGGCCGAGCAGTTGCTGGACTCCCTGTCGGTGCGGCTGAACGGCGAAGCTGCTGAATCCCTGGAGCTCGCCCTCGACCTCACCTTCACCGACACGGAGGAGCGCTTTGGTCTGTCGGTCGAGAACGCCGTGCTGCACCACGCCCGCGACCGCGTGGCGGCCGACGCCACCCCCGTCCGCCTGAGCCGACCGACCCTGGTCGCCCTGGTGCTGGGGGAACAGGCGCTGGACGCCGCCCTGGCCGAGGGCGCGGTCGACACCGCCCAGCCAGATCGCCTGGCCGCCCTCCTGGCCTGCCTCGACCGCTTCGACTTCTGGTTCGAGATCGTTACGCCCTGAGCCGTCGCACCTGGGCCGCGGGCGTCTAGTTTTCGAATTTCAGCGTCATGCGACGCGGCGGATCGTCGCGCGTGACCGGGGTGCGCGGGGGTCAAACCTTCACCCTGGGAGCCCCGAAATCCCTTGTTGCGTCAGGGGTTGAGGTCCGTCGCACCCCCAGGCCGTTATCCTTGGCTCAAGGTGAAGCTTAAGCCTCAGGCAATCTTTGCTCGCTAGCTCGCTCGCTGCGGAACGACACCGAACGTCGTTGTCCGAGCAGAGAGAATTCTGAACCATGACGCTGAAGACCTCGCGCGCCCTCGGCGCATCCCTGATCGTGCTGGCGAGCGCTGTCGCCGCCAGCCCCGCCGCCGCCCAGGCCGCCCCCTGGACGCTCCATGAGGCGATCGGCGCGCCTGACAACCTGAAGCTCTCCGGCTCCCTCCGCGCCCGCTACGAAACCCTGGAGGGCCAGTATCGCCCGGCCTATGGCGACGGTTCGGATCAGGGCCTGGTCCTGCGCTCCACCCTCTTCGCCGAATTGGACCTGACGCCGATCCGCATCGGCGGTGAGATCATCGACGCCCGGGTTTATCTGAACGACCGCGGCTCGCCGACCGGTACGGGCGACGTCAACGCCCTGGAACTGGTGCAGGCCTATGTGGCGGTCGACGCCAACGACCTGTTCCTGACCGGGTCCGAAGCCTCGGTCATGGCGGGGCGCTTCACCATGGACCTCGGCTCCCGCCGCCTGGTGGGACGCTCGTCCTACGGCAACGCCACCAACGCCTTCGCTGGCCTGCGCGCCGACTGGAGCGCCGATGCGGCCGGCGACGTGACCCTGTTCTACACCTATCCCCTCCAAAAGCGCCCGAGCGACCGGGCCAGCATTCTGGACAACGAGATCGAGAGCGATCGCCAGAATGACGATCTCGTCTTCTGGGGCGGCATGTACACCACGCCGAAATTCGCCGACGGCGGCAAGCTGGAGGTCTTCGCCCTTCGGCTGGAGGAAGAAGACTCCCCCCGCGCCGCCACCCGCAACCGCCGGCTGACCACCGTGGGCGGCCGGCTGGTCCGCAATCCGGCCAAGGGCAAGTTCGACTATGAGCTCGAAGGCGGCTGGCAGACCGGCGAGACCCGCAACTCCACCAGCGCGGCCGATCTGCGCGACCTGGATGTCGACGCCCAGTATCTGCACCTGGAAGTCGGCAAGACCTTCGACGCCGCCTGGTCGCCGCGGGTGGCCTTCGAATACGACTTCGCCAGCGGCGATGAGAGCGCCACCGACGGCGACTACAACCGCTTCGACGGCCTGTTCGGGCCCCGCCGTCCGGACTTCGGCCCCCCCGGCGCCTACGGCCCCCTGGGCCGCTCCAACCTGAACTCGCCGGGCGTGCGGGTCGAGGTGGTCCCCAACAAGCGCTGGGACGCCATGGCCTTCTACCGGGCCCTCTGGCTGGACGAGGCCGGCGACTCCTTCGCCAGCACCGGCGTGCGTGACGCCACCGGCCGCTCGGGCGATTTCGCGGGTCACCAGTTCGAGGCCCGCGCCCGCTACTGGGTGGTGCCCAAGTCCACCCGCCTGGAGTTCGGCGTCGCCAAGCTGTTCAACGGCGAGTTCCTGGACGACGCGCCCAACGCCACCGGCGCCGAAACCCTGTTCGGCTATGTCGAGCTGAACCAGGCCTTCTAAGGCGTTTCTCTCCCATACGCTGCTGACTGGGCAGGGTTGGATGGTTCTGCGGAACCGCCTGACCCTGCCCTCTTCTTTTGGGCTGCAGGCTGTTTCTGGGCCTGGAGGCGCCGGGGCCGCTGGCGTGGCGGCTGCGCCATCCCCATCTGCCAGCAAGCCTGACCATTTGGAGAGACCCGTGCCCCTGACCCTCTATGACGCCTCGATCCCGGTCTATGCGCAGATGCTGCGCAACCTCGCGGCCCTGCTGGACAAGGCTGAGGCCCACGCCGTGGCCACCGGCCTGCCGCTTTCGGAACTAACCGAGGCGCGGCTCGCCCCTGACATGCATTCCCTGGTGGGTCAGATCCAGCTGGCCAGCGACGCGGCCAAGGGTGGCGCAGCCCGACTGGCCGGGGTCGCCCCGCCCAACATGCCCGACACCGAGACGACCTATGAGGACCTGAAGGCCCGCATCGCCAAGACCCTGGCCTTCGTGGAGAGCATCACCCCCGACCAGATCAGCGAGGATCTGGAGCGCACCATCGAGCTGCCCCTGCCCAAGGGGGCCATGACCTTCACGGCCAAGGACTTCCTGCTCACCTACGCCCTGCCCAACTTCATGTTCCATGTGACCACGGCCTACGCCCTGCTGCGCCACAAGGGCGCGCCCATCGGCAAGCTGGACTTCCTGGCCGGCGCCCGCCGCGGCTGAGGACTGCGGGCTCGGGGCGGCCCCTACAGGTCGCCCCACATCCGCAGCAGGTTGTGATAGGCGCCGGTGAGCGAGACCAGCTCCGGCGCCCCGGCCCCCACCTTGCCGGCCAGTTGCTGGATGGCGATGTCCATCTGGAACAGCAGGCTGCGCTGGGCGTCTTCGCGCACCATGCTCTGGATCCAGAAGAAGCTGGACACCCGGGCGCCGCGGGTCACCGCGCTCACCTGGTGCAGGCTCGAGGCCGGATAGAGGATCATGTCCCCGGCCGGCAGCTTGACCTCGTGGACGCCATAGGTGTCCTCCACCAGCAGGTCCCCGCCGTCATAGTCCTCCGGCTCGGTGAGGAAGAGGGTCGCCGACAGGTCGCTGCGAATCCGGACCGCGCCATCCCGGCTCTGCCGCACGGCGTTGTCCACGTGCAGGCCGAAGGTCTGCCCGCCGCCATAGCGGTTGAACAGCGGCGGAAACACCGTCTGCGGCAGGGCGGCGGTGACGAACAGCGGATTCCGCGACAGGGCGTCGAGAATGCGCTCGCCGGCCGCCCGGGCCTCCGGCGAGGCCTCCGGCAACTGCTCGTTGCGCTTGGCCAGCGCCGACTGGGTTCCCGAAGTGACGTTGCCGTCCACCCAGGTCCCGGCGTCGATCAGCCGCCGCAGGTCGGCGACCTCGGCCTTGGTCAGCACCTCTGGAATATGCAGCATCATGGCGAAGCTCCTGGCCTGCCCCTCTTAAGCCGAACAGGCCCTGCGAGCGAACTCGCAGGGCCTGACGTCGAACGCATCGTTCCGTGTGGAGTCAGAACTTGGCGTTCAGCGTCAGCATGGCCTGGCGCGCCGGGCCATAGTCGGCGTGGTGAACCCCGTTGGTCCGGGCGATATAGTCCTCGTCCGTCACATTCTGCACATTGAGCTGCAGGTTCAGGCGCGGATTGATCTGGTAGCTGGCGAAGGCGTCGAAGCGCCAGTATTCCGGCGCATAGACCCCGTTGGCGCCGCCGCCGGCCCCGCCTTGATTGCCGCCGAAGCTGTCGGAGACATAGTAGGCGCCGCCGCCCAGGCTGATCGCCTCGGTGACCTTGTAGGTCGAGAACAGGCTGAAGCTGTGCTCCGGCGTATTGGCCAGGGGATCGCCCACATTGACGTTGTTGTAGGCGCCCTTGACCAGTTCGCTGTCCATATAGGTATAGCCGCCGAACACCGACCAGGCCGGGGTGACCTGGCCCGTGACGGCGAGTTCAAGCCCCCGCACCTCGGTCTCGCCAGCCTGGGCGTAGACGCCGGCCTCGATCAGAATCTGAGCGTTCTCGCGGGTGACCTGGAAGAGCGCGGCCGAGGTGGTCAGGCGTTCGCCGAAGAAGGCCCACTTGACGCCGATTTCGGCGGACTTGGTCTCTTCCGGATCCAGGACGTCATTACCGAGATTGCCTGAACCCAAGGCGGGCGCGCCGTTCTGGTCGCCGCCGGAAATGGTCGGCGGGGTCGAAGCCGTGCCATAGGAGATGTAGATGCTGCCATTGGCCGTCGGCTTGTAGACCAGGCCGGCCTGATAGTTGGTGAAGCTCCAGTCGCCCTCGCTTGAGGTGATGGCGGTGGTCGACACGCTGCGGCCGGTGACCGAATACTCGTCGTGACGGACCCCGAGGTTGAGCATCCAATGCTCGCCGAAGGACAGGGTGTCAAAGGCGTAGAAGCCCACAGTCTTCGAGACGGTCGAGGAGACCGGCCCCCGGACGATCGTCCCTTCCCACGGGTCGGAGGGGTTGGGCGCATAGACGAGCGTGCAGTCGCCCGTGCCCGCGCCGGTGAAGCCCGTCGGACAGGGCGCCCCGGCGATCGTCGTGACCGTATAGGACGCGTTCTCGTTCTTCTCGCGCGAGAGTTCGAGGCCGACATCATAGCTGTGTTCGATGGCGCCGGTGGTGAAGCGGCCATAGATGTCGGCCACCGCCGCCACCGTGGTCGCCGGGTTCCAGCGCGACTTCAGCCCGCGCTTCATCCACCATTCGCCGCCCACCAACTGGGCCGAGCCGCCGTCGCCGGGGTTGGTGACCACATAGTCGTTGACCGTTTTCGAGTAACGGAAGACGCCGCGGAAGGTCATGGCCTGGTTGATGTCGTGCTCGCCGGTCAGGGTGGCGATATCCGCCGTGGTTTCCTGATAGTCGCGGGCGGTCAGGCCATAGAAGGCGTCCCGCGGCACGTCGAGGATTCCCGTCTCGGTCGGCGTGACGCCCGGCAGCTTGCGCGAGAGCGGCACGCCGTAGTCGGGCATGTCGTTGCGGGTCAGGTGGTAGTAGCTGACCGTCATGCGGCTGTCGGTCCCGAGCCCCAGGGCGGCGGCGACGGCCGCGCCCCAGGTGTCGAAGTCCACCGCGTCGCGCTTGGGCACGTCGCCCTGAGCGCCCATCAGGTTCACCCGCACGGCGCTGGTGTCGCCCAGCACATAGTTGGCGTCGATCGACCCGCGCAGATAGGAGTCGGTTCCGACGCGCAGGCTGGCGCTGGTCTCTTGGACGAGCTTGGGCTGCTTGCTGGTCAGGTTGATGCTGCCGCCGCCGGAGCCCCGGCCATTATAGGCGGAGTCCGGTCCCTTGATGACCTCGACCTGCTCCAGATTGAAGATGTCGCGAACCTGGCCGCCGCTGTCGCGGACGCCGTCGACGAAGACGTTGTTGCCCGACGCCTGGCCGCGGATGAAGGGGCGGTCGGCCAGGGGCTGACCGCCCTCGCCCGCCCCGAAGGTGATGCCCGGCGAGGTGCGCAGGATGTCCTGCAGCGACGTGGCGGCGGTCTGTTCGATCACCACCTGCGGGATCACGGTCACGCTGCGCGGCGTGTCGATCAGGTCCGTGGTGAACTTCGGCGAGACGGGCTCGGGCGTCAGATGGCCTTCGACCTCGACGCCCGCCACCTCGTGCGGCGCGTCCTCGGCCAGGGCGTGCGGCGCCATGGCCAGCCCAGCCAGGCCGGCGACCGCCGCCGGCGTCCATGCGCGTCGTGAATAGGCGCGTACGCCCGTTGTCCGCTTCAACATCTTTCAGGAGCCCCCAAACCTCGGGTGAGATTGCGAGGCATTCCTATGTCCTGGCCGCGCCTTTGACAATGCGAATCCTTCGCATTTCTGACGCAATGTTGGGAACGCCGTTCGGCCAGCGATCAAGGCCACGCCTGGCCCCGGGGCATGGCGCGTCAAGCCGCGCGGCGGCGGCCAGCCATGCCAGCCGCCACCGCGCGCGCAGTCAGACTAGCGAGGCAGCTTGCTCGCGCCCATCAGGTAGGCGTCCACCGCCTGGGCCGCCTGGCGGCCCTCGCGGATCGCCCACACCACCAGCGACTGGCCCCGGCGCATGTCGCCGCAAGCGAAGATGCGGGGCTCGGACGTGCGGTAATCGTCCACCGAGGCCTTCACATTGCCCCGCGGATCGAGGTCGACCTTGGACTGGTCGACGAAGCCCTCGCGGCGCGGGCTGACAAAGCCCATGGCCAGCAGGACGAGGTCGGCCTTGAGCTGGAACGTGCTGCCTTCGATCTCGCGCATCACCATGCGGCCGTCATCGCCCTTGACCCACTCCAGGCGAGCGCATTCCAGGGCCTCGATCTTGCCGTCCTTGCCGATGGCCCGCTTGGTGGCGACGGCGAAGTCGCGCTCGCAGCCCTCTTCGTGGCTCGACGAGGTGCGCAGCTTCAGCGGCCAGTCGGGCCAGGTCATCAGCTTGTTCTCGCGCGCCGGCGGCTGAGGCATGATTTCCAGCTGGGTGACCGAGGCGGCCCCGTGACGGTTCGAGGTGCCGATGCAGTCCGAGCCGGTGTCCCCGCCCCCGATGACCACCACGTGCTTGCCCTTGGCCGACAGGGTGCCGGTCGGCGCCGCAACCTCTTCGGAATCGCCCGCCACGCGACGGTTCTGCTGGGTCAAGAAATCCATCGCGAAATGGATGCCCTCCAGCTCGCGGTTCTCGATCTCCAGGTCGCGGGGCTTCTCGGCGCCGCCAGCCATGACCAGGACGTCGTAATCATCCAGCAGGCGCTGGACCGAGACGTTCACGCCCACCTCGAAATTGGTGCGGAAGATGACGCCTTCGGCCTCCATCTGGCGCACCCGACGGTCGATCAGGTGCTTCTCCATCTTGAAGTCCGGGATGCCGTAGCGCATCAGGCCGCCGATCCGGTCGCTCTTCTCGAACACGGTCGGCGCATGGCCGGCCCGGGCCAGCTGCTGGGCGCAGGCCAGGCCCGCAGGGCCAGAGCCGACCACGGCGACCCGCTTGCCGGTCCCCCGCGGCGAGGGCTGCGGCGTGATCCAGCCCTCATCCCACCCCTTGTCGACGATCTGGCATTCGATCGTCTTGATGGTCACCGGGGTGTCGACGATGTTCAGGGTGCAGGCCGCCTCGCAGGGCGCGGGACAGACCCGACCGGTGAACTCCGGGAAGTTGTTGGTCGACTGCAGGTTCTCGAGCGCCGCCAGCCACTGCTCGCGATAGACGAGGTTGTTGAAGTCCGGGATCTGGTTGTTCACCGGACAGCCGTTGTGACAGTACGGAATCCCGCAATCCATGCAGCGGGCGGCCTGCTTGGTCAGGTCCGGCTGCGCCAGCGGGCGCACGAACTCTTTCCAGGTCTTCAGGCGCGACTCGGGCTTTTCGTAGCCGCGGTCCTGACGTTCGATCTCAAGGAAGCCTGTGGGCTTTCCCATGGCGGTGCTCCGATCTTCAGTCTTATTCGGCGGCGACGGCGGCGGCGGCCTTGCGTTCCTGGGCCAGGTCCAGCAGGGCGCGACGATAGTCGGTCGGCATCACCTTGCGGAAATTGGCCAGCTCGGAGTCCCAGTTTTCCAGGATCATCCGGGCGCGCGCGCTGGCGGTATAGAGCAGGTGGCGCTCGATCAGGATACGCAGCCGTTCGGCGTCATGGGCGAGCACGTCGCCCATGCCATTGTCGTCCACCGACGGCGACTTCTGCCGCGGGCGCTGGGCCTCATCGGCGGGGTCCACGGCGCCAGCCGGCGCAACGGATTCCAGCTCGACCATGGCCATGTTGCACAGCTCGGCGAAGCGGTTCTTCGGGTCATAGACATAGGCGACCCCGCCGGACATGCCGGCCGCGAAGTTACGTCCGGTGTCGCCCAGCACCACCACCACGCCGCCGGTCATGTACTCGCAGCCGTGGTCGCCCAGGCCTTCGACCACCGTCACGGCGCCGGAGTTGCGGACGGCGAAACGCTCGCCGGCCACCCCTTCGAAATAGGCCTCGCCGGCGATGGCGCCATAGAGGACCGTATTGCCGATGATGATGTTCTGGGTCGGCTCGCGCTTGGAGTTCGGGGGCTGGCGCACGATGACGCGGCCGCCCGAGAGCCCCTTGCCCACATAGTCGTTGCTGTCGCCGATCAGCTCCAGGGTCACGCCACGGGCCGCGAAGGCGCCGAAGCTCTGGCCGCCGGTGCCGCGGAAGGTCAGCGAGATCGTGCCGTCCGGCAGGCCGGCATGGCCGTGCGCCATGGCCACCTCACCCGACAGCATGGCGCCCACCGTGCGGTTGATGTTGCGGATCTCGAACTCGCCGCGAACGGCTTCGCCCTTTTCGATGGCCGGCTTGGCCACAGCGATCAGCTTGTGATCGAGGGCGGCCTCCAGGCCATGGTCCTGGCGCTCGGTGTTCCAGAGGCCCTTCGGGTTCTCCAGCGGGGCCTGGTAGAGCAGACGCGAGAGGTCGACGCCGCGCGCCTTCCAGTGATCCACCGCAGGGGCTGCGTCCAGCAGGTCCACCCGGCCGACCATCTCGTTGATCGTCCGGAAGCCGAGCTGGGCCATGATCTCCCGCAGCTCTTCAGCCACGAAGAAGAAGTAGTTGATCACGTGCTCGGGCTGGCCGTTGAAACGGGCCCGCAGGACCGGGTCCTGGGTGGCCACCCCCACCGGCCAGGTGCTGAGGTGACACTGGCGCATCATGGTGCAGCCAGCCGCGCTCCGCGGGGCGGTGGCGAGGCCGCACTCGTCGGCCCCCAGCAGGGCGCCGATGGCCACGTCGCGACCGGTGCGCAGGCCGCCATCCACCTGCACGGCGATGCGGGTGCGCAGGCCGTTCAGCAGCAGGGTCTGCTGGGTCTCGGCCAGACCGATTTCCCAGGGCGAGCCGGCGTGCGTCAGCGAGGTCAGCGGCGAGGCGCCGGTGCCGCCTTCGAAGCCGGAGATGGTCACATGGTCGGCCCGGGCCTTGGAGACCCCGGCGGCGACCGTGCCCACGCCGACTTCCGAGACCAGCTTCACCGAGATGCGGGCCTTGGGATTGACGTTCTTCAGGTCGTGGATCAGCTGGGCCAGATCCTCGATCGAATAGATGTCGTGGTGCGGCGGCGGGCT
>CAZERE010000047.1:0-14356 GCA_964515365.1 uncultured Phenylobacterium sp.
CGGTAGCCATCGGGCGACTGTACCACGCCTTGCTTTCAGCCCGCCCCCGCCTACAATTTCGATTCCCGTGGGGCTCTGCCCCACACCCCGGCTCCGTCGCTAGCGGGTGGCCCCACCCCCCTCGCCGCTCTGCCGCGGGCGTGCACGTGCGCGCCGGGCCATCGTTTTACGGCGCTGAAACGGTACGAAATCCTCGTTTCGAGCCGCATAATGGCCTCTATGGTTTCAAAGCCAAAAACGGTCCTCGTCGACAACGACGAAGGTATGCGTAACACGCTCAAGGCCATCCTCAAGCGAGATCACACCGTGCTTACCGCGGCCACCGGTGAGGAGGACCTCGCGGTCCTCAAACAGGACGATGTGGACCTCATGCTGCTCGATGTCCGCTTGCCGGGCATGAGCGGGCGGGAGCTTGCCGGGATCGCGCGATCCCACCGGCCGCACCTGCCGATCCTGTTCATCACCGGCTATGCCGAAAACGCCACGATCCGGGCCGATTTCCTCGGCGCGAAGATGTCGATGGTGGCCAAGCCGTTCCGTCTGGAAGAGCTCGCCGCCAAGATCAACGAGATGGTGGCGGTCTCAGCCTGACGCGGACTGACCTCTGCGCCACTTCCAGACCAGCAGGATGATCGCCGCCACCGCCAGGCCCGCGAGGGCGGGCTCCAGCATGCCTTCCGGCAGGAGGCTGAGCCCCTGGGCGGCGAGATAGCCTGGCGCCAGCATCACCGGGATCCAGAGAACGGCGCCGATCAGATTGGCGATCTGGAAGCGCAGACGGCGCATCTTCAGCATGCCGGCGGCCAGGGGCACCAGGGAGCGTATGGGACCCGTGAACCGGCCAAGCACCATGGTCAGCATGCCAGCCTTGCGGATGAACAGGCGCGCCCGGGCCACAGCGCGCCGGCGACGCTTCAGCATGCGGTGGCGCAGGGCCGAAGGCCCCATCCAGCGACCAAGTTCGTAAGAGACGGCGTCGCCGGCCACGGCGCCGACAATGGCGTAGAGGAGCAGAGGTCCAGGCTCCAGGACGCCGGCGCCCAGCATGGCGCCGATGGCCAGCAGCATGGGAGTCGAGGGCACGAAGAAGCCGACGAAGGCCAGGCTTTCGGCGAAGACCAGCAGGCCGATCACCAGTCCGGCCTGCTCGGGATGGTCTTGGAGCAGCGACGTCAGGCCGCCTTGGAAGCCGCCTGCGGCGTCAGCTTGGAACATGCCGCAGTTAAGGCCGCCGATGCGGCCCAGGTTCCCAGGAGGGGGTCAGTTCAGGGCTTTTCGACTGGATCGGGCGTTTCCTCGGCCGGCTCGCCCAGGTCGGTCTCCGGCGCCGTGGGGTGGCCAAGCTCTTTCACATAGGCCTTGTGCTCATCGACGATGCCGCTGGGTTCCGGTCGCGCCTCTTCGGCGCCGATACCGAAGGCCTGGGCGCCGGGGCGGGTCTGGCCCGGCTCATCGCTGGTGCGTTCGGTCGAGGAGGCGGGCGGCTTGGGATGTTCGGCCATGGGGTCTCCTTGGATGGTTCGTTTCAACCCCCGCGGTCTCCGACTCGTTCCCTCAGAGAGGCTGCGTTAACCTTCCTTGCGGCAAAATCGATGAGTCTCTCACAGGAGTTTCCCCATGTCGGCCGACCGGCGCCCGGCGAAGGATGACTTGACGCAGCAGCTGTCGGACATGTTCCAGCAGATTCAATCGCAGCCCGTGCCCGACCGCATCACATCGGTGGTGGACCAGCTGGATGGCGACCCCGAGCCCGACGCGGCGACGCCCGCGCGAGCCGCTACCGGGACGTGACCGCGTCCGAGGTCTCCGGCGCCGGATCGGGAGCCTCGCTCTCCTCCATGATCTTGATCAGCCTGTGGCGGGCGCGGTTCACCCGGCTCTTGATGGTGCCGATGGCGCAGCCGCAGATTTCGGCCGCCTCCTCGTAGCTGAGGCCGGCTGCGCCCACCAGGATCAGCGCCTCGCGGTGCTCGTCCGGCAACTGGGCCAGGGCGGCCTGGAGGTCCTGCATGGCGACGCTCCAGTCCTGGCTTGGCGGCGTCTTCAACTGCTTGGCGTAGTCGCCATCCTCGTCGCGCACCTCCCGCCGCCGCCGGGCGATCTGGGTGTAGTAGGTGTTGCGCAGGATGGTGAAGAGCCAGGCGCGCAGATTGGTCCCCGGCTCGAACTTGTCGCGGTTGGCCCAGGCCTTGATCAGCGTGTCCTGCACCAGGTCATCGGCGTCCGAGCCGTTATGGGTCAGCGACCAGCCAAAGGCGCGCAGGGCCGGGATCATGGCCACCACGGCGTCCCGCCACCGGTCGCGTGTCATCTGGGAGCCTTCGCTCGTCACACCTGCTCCTTGGGCCGATAGGGTGGTCTCATCGGTCGCAAATCACCAACGTGGCCGAGAGTCTTCCGTTCCGGGTTGCGCCGGCGGGTCTGAGGACCAACCTTAAGGAACAGGGGGCGCCTGATCAGCGTTCATCTCTGAACCTTCGCATTGGCGAAGGTCGCGGGGCCGGCAGGCCTGCGGAACCAGGATGGGGGAGGGGTGGAATGGCGCCTTCGGACGACGCAACCATGACCTTCGCCGCCCAGGACGCGCCCGCCCAGGCGCGGCTGGAACGGTACCTCGCCACCCGGGCGCGCAGCGAGCATCTGGCCCGTGATCTGTCGTCCGAGGACCAGCTGGCCCAGTCGATGCCGGACGCCAGCCCGACCAAGTGGCATCTGGCCCACACCACCTGGTTCTTCGAGACCTTCCTGCTGGCGCCCAACCTGCCGGGCTATCGGGTCTTCGACGAGCGGTTCGGATTCCTATTCAACTCCTATTACGAGGCCCTTGGGCCCCGTCAGCCCCGCCCCCAGCGGGGTCTTCTGACCCGTCCCTCGCAGGAGCGGGTGATGGCCTATCGCGCCCATGTGGACGAGGCGATGACCCGGCTGCTGCTGTCGGGGGAGGCCGGCTTCGAGGACCTGTTCGACCTGGGCCTCGCCCATGAAGAGCAGCATCAGGAACTGATCCTGATGGACATCCTGCATCTCTTCGCCCAGTCGCCACTGAAGCCCGCCTATGGCCGCAGCGCCGCCACAGGCCTGGCCGCAGATCCTGGCGTCCTGGGCTTCCAAGGCTTTGAGGGCGGACTGGTCGAGATCGGCCATGACGCAAAGGGCTTCGCCTTCGACAATGAAGGTCCCCGGCACAAGACCTATCTGGCGCCCTACAGCCTGGCCGACCGTCTGGTGACCAATGGCGAGTGGCTGAGCTTCATGGCCGACGGCGGTTATGAGCGGCCTGAACTCTGGCTCTCGGACGGCTGGGCCCGGGTCCAGGCCGAGGGCTGGCGTGCGCCCTTCTACTGGCAGGAGGCTGAGGCCGGCACGGGCTGGAGCGCCATGAGCCTGCAGGGCCTGCGCCCCCTCGATCCCCACATGCCAGTGGCCCATCTCAGCTATTTCGAGGCCGACGCCTTCGCGACCTGGGCCGGGGCGCGCCTGCCCACCGAGGCCGAATGGGAGCATGCCGCCAGCCAGCTTCCCCGCCGCGGCAATTTCCTCGCCCGGCCCTGTCCGGCGCCGCCGGCCGCCAGCGGCGCAGGCCTGCGCCAGATGTACGGCGATCTCTGGGAATGGACCCGCAGCGCCTATGGCCCCTATCCGGGCTTCGCCCCAGCCGAAGGCGCGGTCGGCGAGTACAATGGCAAGTTCATGAGCGGCCAGATGGTGCTGCGCGGCGGCGCCTGCGTGACGCCGGCCGGCCATGTGCGGGCCACCTATCGCAACTTCTTCCACCCCCACCAGCGGTGGATGTTCTCGGGCCTGCGCCTGGCCAAGGATGGCGCCGCGCCCAAGCCCCGCCGTCGCAGCGCCTTCGAGGCCGACGCCCTGTCGGGCCTGTCGCGTCCGCAGAAGGCGATGTCGCCCAAGTATTTCTACGACGCCGAGGGCTCCCGCCTGTTCGAGGACATCTGCGGCCTGCCGGAATATTATCCGACCCGCACCGAACTGGCCCTGCTCAAGGACGTCGCCGCGGAGATGGCCGCCTTCATCCCGCCGGGCGCCGTCCTGGTGGAGTTTGGCAGCGGCGCCAGCCTCAAGACCCGCCAGATCCTCGATCATGCGCCGCAGGTGGCGGTCTATAGCCCCATCGACATCAGCCCCAGCGCCCTGGACGAGGCCGTGGCCAGCCTCTCGGCTGACTATCCAGATCTCGTCCTCGCCCCTCTGGCGGATGACTTCACCACCGCGCTGGATCTGCCCGCTCAGGCGCAGGGTCGCCCCGCCGTGGGTTTCTTCCCGGGCTCGACCATCGGCAATCTGACGCCGGAAGAGGCCGTGGAATTCCTGGTCAACGCCCGCCACCTGCTGGGCGAGGGCGCACGCTTCCTGATCGGCGCCGACCTGGTGAAGGACGAGGACGTGCTCGTGGCCGCCTATGACGACGCGCAAGGCGTCACGGCGGCGTTCAACCTGAACCTGCTGGCGCGGATGAACCGGGAGCTGGCCGCCGACTTCGACCTCTCGGCCTTCTCGCACCGCGCCCTGTGGAACGCCGAGGAGTCGCGGATCGAGATGCATCTGGTGTCGGATCAGGCCCAGGGCGTGCAGGTCGCGGGCCGCCGGTTCGACTTCGCGGCCGGCGAAACCATCCACACCGAGAACTCACACAAATTCACGCCAGAGCGGCTTGAGGCTCTGGCGGGCAAGGCCGGCTGGGCGATGGAACGGCGCTGGATCAGTCCGGCGCCTGCGTTTGGGATCTTCCTGCTTAGCGCCTGAAAACCAGACGCCTGAAACGCGCCAGAGGCGAGTGGCCCCAATCACCTCTGGCGCGCTTCAGGATGTCCAGCCTGGGCTGAGCCCGGCAGCGTTTAGGATTCCGGCGTCTCGTCGGTGTCGCGGCGACCGCCGCCGCGGGAAGCCTCGCCGCCCTTACGGCCGGCCGAGGCGGCCAGATCACGGTCCTTGGCGAAGCTGCGCTTCTCGCCGGGCACGCTGGCGCCGCCCTTGCGCGCGATTTCACGACGGCGCTCGGGGTTCATGGCGGCGAAGCCACGACGGGCGCGGGGGGGGTTTTGGTCGGCGATGCTCATCAGGGTCACTCCTTGCAGGCGGCGTCGGAACTCTCGCCCGACGCTCCGGCTTCGGAAGGTCGTGTAAGGCTCCGCTCTAGCAACCCGCGAATCGCATCTGAGGTTGCGTCAGCGAATCCCGGAATTTTTACAGAGGCATCGCGGTCGCCGGGGGCGGCCGTCGACCGCAGATGGCGGTCAGGCGTCCACCGCTCGACGGGGCTCAACCGGGCAGGGTCACCCGGGCCGTCAGTCCGCCCCCGGGGCGGTTGACCATGGCGACGTCGCCCCCGTGGCTGCGGGCGATGGAGCGGACGACAGCCAGGCCCAGGCCGATGCCGCCGGTGCCGCGGCTGCGGGAGGGTTCGCGGCGATAGAAGGGTTCGAACACGCGCTCGATCTCGGCTTCGGGGATTCCGGGACCCTCGTCGTCGATCTCGATGATCACGGCGCGCTCAGCGGTGACCACGCGGGCGCGCGCCCGGTCGCCGAACTTGACGGCGTTTTCCAACAGATTGGTCACCAGCCGTCGCAGGGCCACCGGATCGCCTTCGATGACCACCTTCTCGGCCCGCTCGACCTCGATGGCCGCGCCCGTTTCGGCCATTTCGTCGCAGACGCTCTCGACCAGCGAGGCCAGCTCCAGCCGGGTGCGTTGTCCAGGGCGGGTGGCGTCGCGGACAAAGCCCAGGGTGGCGGCGACCATGGCCTCCATCTGATCGATGTCCGAGGCCATCTTGGCGCGCTGGTCCTCGGGCGCGTTCTCGATCCGGAAACGCAACCGGGTCAGGGGCGTGCGCAGGTCGTGGGCGATCGCGCCGACCATGGCCGTGCGGTCCTGCACATAGCGGCGCAGGCGTTCCTGCATCTGGTTGAAGGCCCGGGCGGCCACGGCGATCTCGGCCGAGCCACGGATCGTCAGGGGCGGCGCCTCGGGATCGCGGCCCAGGCGCTCGGCCGCCTCGGCGAACAGGCGGAAGGGCTGCGACAGGCGCTTGGCGAACATCCAGGCGATCGGCGCCATGACCAGGGCCGAGAGCAGGAACCACAGCATGACCCGCTGCTGCCAGACATTCAGCCCCAGCCCCCGTTCGGGGCGCACCACCGCCCACCGGCCGTCGGGGCGCTGCATGGCGATCTCGAAGGGCGCCACCAGGAACCGGTCCTCCTGGCCCTCGCCGCCCTCCCGCTCCATGCGGTCTCGGACGATGCGAAAGACCCGGCGGTCAGAGATGGGCAGGCGATAGGTCTTGGCGATGACGATGGCGCTCGGCGCCACGCCGAGGTCCTCGGCCAGCTTGTCCCGGGCCCACATCATGCTGTCGGCGGTGGACTGGCCCTCCGGCGGGGCGTCGGCGAGCTGGTATTGAAGATCCCGCCGTTCGATCAGGTCGTCAGGGCGCCCCTGCAGCGCCTCGGCGATCTCGGAGAAACGGTAGAAGTCCGGCACCGGCGGGGGCAGGTTGAACAGCAGGAAGACGCTGATCGCCTGGGCCGTGATCAGGCTGACCCCCACCAGCATCAGCACCTGGACGAACAGGGAGGCGGTGGGCCGGCCGTTCCGGGCTCGGCTCACGGACGCTTCACCTTGGGGGTGAACATGTAGCCCTCGTTGCGGATGGTGCGGATCAGGTCGTGGCCGCCGCCATCGTCAAGCTTGCGGCGCAGACGGCTGATCTGCACGTCGATGGCCCGGTCGAAGGCGTCGGAGGTCGGCCCGCGGGCGAAGTCCAGAAGCTGGTCGCGGGTCAGCACCCTCTGGGGCCGCTCGACGAAGGCGCGCAGCAGGGAGAACTCCCCGCTGGACAGATTGACCACCACCCCCTGCGGCGAACGCAGCTCGCGGCGGACCAGATCGAGCCGCCAACCGGCGAACTCGCAGGCCGCCCCCAGGTCGTCGCCCGATCCCCGCTGCTCGGCGCGCCGCAGGATCGCGCGGATGCGGGCCAGCAGTTCGCGGGGATTGCACGGCTTGGAGAGATAGTCGTCGGCGCCCAGCTCCAGGCCGACGATCCGGTCGGTGTCCTCGCCCATGGCCGAGAGCATGATGATCGGCGGCGCCTCGCCCACCGCCAGGCGGCGGCAGATGGCCAGGCCGTCCTCGCCGGGCAGCATGACGTCCAGCACGATCAGGTCCACCGGCTCGCGCTCCAGGGCCTGCTCCATCTCGCGGGCGTCGCCGGCCGTGGTCACCGAATAGCCGTGGCGGCCCAGGAAATCGGACACCACGTCGCGGATTCCGGGGTCGTCGTCGACCATCAGAATCCGGGCGGTGGGGCCGGGCGCGTCGGTGAGCGTCGTCTGCATGCGAGCCATTTTCGCCCTCCGCGGTAACCGTCAGATTTCACGCCTGAAAAAGGCGGGTGCGTGGTTTCAGCGCGCCAACACTTCGTCGGCGACGAAGGGATTGGTCCGCCGCTCGGCCCCGAAGCTGGACATCGGCCCATGGCCGCAGACGAAGCGCACGTCGTCGCCCAGCGGCCAGAGCTTGCCGGTGATGGCCTCGATCAGGTCCTGATGATTGCCCCGGGGAAAGTCTGTGCGGCCGATGGAGCCCTGGAACAGCACGTCGCCCACCTGGGCGAAGCGGGCCTGGCGATGGAAGAAGACCACATGCCCCGGCGTGTGGCCGGGACAGTGATAGACCTCGAACTCGGTCTCGCCGAGCTGCACCTTGTCGCCGTTCTCCAGCCAGCGGTCCGGGGTGAAGGACCGCGCCTCCGGCATGCCCCAGCGGGCGCCGTCTGCGTCCATCTGGTCGATCCAGAAGGCGTCGTCGCGGTGGGGGCCTTCGATGGGCACGCCGGTGGCCGCCTTCAAGGCCGCGGTCCCGCCGGCATGGTCCAGGTGGCCGTGGGTGATCCAGATCTTCTCCAGGGTCAGGTCATGGTCGCTCAGCGCCTGGAGCAGGCGAGGGACCTCGCCGCCAGGATCGATGATCGCCGCCTTCTTCGTCTTGGCGCACCAGACAATGGTGCAGTTCTGCGCCAGGGGCGTCACCGGCGCGACCAGGGCGCGGATGGGCGGTTCCGATGGGTTCAAGAGCGTTCACCTTCGCTTTTCGCGGCATTCTCCCCATTTCACGCAGGCGCGAAAAGGCCCTCTCTCAAGCACGATTGCCGGACTCGACGGGGCGTGCATGGGTTCGCCCATTCGGGCGGCGTTGTGCTGCGCCCGTGGGGACAAGACTTGCGATGAAGATTTTCGCAAAAAAGCCGATCGAAGTGCTTCTGGCGCAGGCGGCGGAACAGGGCGAGCATACGCTCAAGCGCAGCCTCGGCCCGGTCAGCCTGACCGCGCTCGGCATCGGTTCGGTCATCGGGGCGGGCATTTTCGTGCTGACCGGCCAGGCGGCCGAGGCCCATGCGGGGCCGGCCATCACCATCTCTTTCATCGTCGCCGGGCTCGTCTGCGCCCTGGCGGCGCTCTGCTATGCGGAGCTGGCCTCGACCATTCCGGTGGCGGGATCGGCCTACACCTACGCCTATGCCACCGTGGGCGAGTTCTTCGCCTGGATCATCGCCTGGGATCTGATCGTCGAATACCTGTTCGCCGGGGCCACGGTCGCCGTCGGCTGGTCGGGCTATTTCGTGGGCATGATGGCCGATTTCGGCGTGATCATACCCGCGGCCTGGAGCCAGGCGCCCTATCTCGTCAACGACGCCCACCAGCTGGTCGCCACCGGCGCCATCCTCAATGTTCCGGCCATGGCCATCATTGCGATCACCGCCGCCGTGCTGATCGCCGGGATCACGGAATCGGCGGTCTTCAACAACGCCATCGTCCTTCTGAAGGTCTCGGTGGTGCTCCTCGTGATCGTGTTCGGGTTCCTCTATGTGAACCCGGCCAACTGGCAGCCCTTCATTCCCGCCGAGACCACGGACCCGGTCACGGGGGCGTCCAAGTATGGGCTGGGCGGGATCTTCGCCGCCGCCGGGGTGATCTTCTTCGCCTATATCGGCTTCGAGACCATCTCGACCGCCGCCCAGGAGACGAAGAATCCCCAGCGGACCCTGCCCATCGGCATCCTCGCCTCCCTGGGCATCTGCACCGGGCTCTACATCCTGATGAGCCTGGTGATCACCGGCCTTGCGCCCTACACGATGCTGAATGTGCCGGCCCCGGTCTATGTGGCGGTGGACAATGTCGGCCCGCAGCTGGCCTGGCTGAAGCCGGTGGTGACCATCGGCGCGACGGTGGGGCTGGCCTCCACCATCATGGCGCTGCTCTATGGCCAGTCGCGGATCTTCTACGCCATGTCCCGCGACGGCCTGCTGCCGCCGATCTTCTCCAAGGTGCATCCCAAGCGGCGCACCCCTTGGGCCGGCACCGCGCTCACGGCCATCTTCGCAGGGCTGATGGCCGGCCTGTTCCCCATCGGCTTGCTGGGCGAGCTGGTGTCGGTCGGCACCCTGCTGGCCTTCTCCATGATCTGCGGGGCGGTGCTCTATCTGCGGATTTCGCGGCCCGACCTGCCACGGGCCTTCAAGACACCTCTGGTCTGGCTTGTCGCGCCCGGCGGCATGCTGGCCTGCCTCTACCTGATCTCCAGCCTCCCGGCGGCCACGTTCGTGCGGCTGGTGGTGTGGCTGGCGATCGGGATCGTGGTCTATTTCGGCTACGCCTACTGGCACTCGCGCTATCACGAGAAGACCCTCGGCGCGGCGGAATAGCCGCAACGGGACAGCGTCGGGGCTGGGGATGTGACCACCCTGGCCCCGGCGGTCTTCGCCGCCGCCTGCTTGATTGTTCGCCCGACGCTGGCCAAGGTCGCGGTTTCGGCGTCCCCGGACGTGTCTCGCTGCGGGAAATCCTCATGGTCGCCAACGCCGCTGCTGCGGGTCAGCCCCACTGGTCGTCCAAGGCGGCCTTCGTCCTGGCCGCGGTCGGCTCAGCTGTCGGCCTGGGGAATCTCTGGCGCTTTCCCTCCGAAGCCGGCGCGAACGGCGGCGGGGCCTTCGTACTGATCTATATTCTGTGCGTCGCCCTGATCGGCGCACCGCTGCTGCTGGCTGAAACCCTGATCGGCCGCCATGGCCAGAGATCGACCGTGGCCAGCGCCGTGCTCCTCGCCCGGCAGTCCAAGGCCAGCAGCGCCTGGGCGAGCCTGGCGGTGATCGGCATGATCGCCAACTATGTGATCCTGACCTTCTACAGCGTGGTCGCCGGCTGGGTCCTCTACTACATCGGCACATCGGCCGCCGACGTGGTCCGCACCACCCTGGCCGGCCAGCCCTTTGCCGGCGCCTATTCCCATCTGAGCGTCGAAGAGGTGAGGGGCCAGATGCCCGCCCTGTTCGCCAATCCGCTGCAGATGACCCTGACCCACTTCCTGTTCGCCGCGGCGACGACCTTCGTGGTGGCCCGCGGGGTGAAGGGCGGCATCGAGGTGGCGGCGACCTGGCTGATGCCGGCCTTCTTCGTGCTGCTGGTGGCCATCACCATCTATGCCGGGATCAGCGGCGACTTCTCCGCCGCCGTGGCCTTCCTGTTCACCCCGGACTTCGGGCGCGCCCTGCAGCCCCAGGTGCTCAACTCGGCCCTGGGCCAGGCCTTCTTCTCCTTAAGCCTGGGGGGCGGGGCCATGGTGGCCTATGGCGCCTACGCCTCCCGCGACACCAATCTCGGCCAGACCTCGGGCTTCATCTCGGCGGCGGACACCGGGGTGGCGATCATCGCCGGTCTGGCCATCTTCCCCATCGTGTTCAGCGTCGGCCTGACCCCGGACGCCGGCCCGACCCTGATGTTCCAGACCCTGCCGGCGGCCTTCCACAGCATGCCGGCCGGCGCCCTGGTGGGGCTGGCCTTCTTCGTCCTGGTGCTGTTCGCCGCCCTGACCTCCTCGGTATCCCTGCTGGAGATCTCCACCGCCTATTTCGTCGAGCGGTTCAAGATCAGCCGGGCGGTGGTGGCGAGCCTCCTGGGCGGCAGCTTCTTCCTGATCGGCATGGTCTCGGTGCTGTCGTTCAATGTCTGGGCCGATCACCGGCCGCTGGCCTTCCTGCCGGGCTTCGAGAACGCCAACTGGTTCGACGCCTTTGACGGCGTGACCGGGCGCATCCTGCTGCCGCTGTCGGGGCTGATCACCGCGGTGTTCGTCGGCTGGATCGCCGATCGCAAGCTGGTGGACGCCGAAACCGGCCTGGCGGGCGGTCCGTTGCTGCCCGTATGGCGCTTCCTGGTCGCCTGGCTGTGCCCGATCGCGGTATTTCTGATCCTGCTGTTCGGCCTCTTCCCCCAGCTGATCAGCTGAGCCGACCCCGCGCGGTCACGCCCTTGAGTCCCATGCTGCCGATCCATGATGTCCTAGGCGCGGTGAGCGACGCCCTGGCGGCAGGGACCCGCGCCGTGCTGGTCGCCCCGCCGGGCGCCGGCAAGACCACGGTCACGCCGCTGTCCCTGCTGGACGCGCCCTGGCTGGGGTCCGGCCGCATCATCATGCTGGAGCCCCGGCGCCTGGCGGCCCGGGCGGCGGCCGAGCGCATGGCCGCCACCCTGGGCGAGGCGGTGGGCGAGACGGTCGGCTTTCGCGTGCGGATGCAGTCCAAGGTTTCGGCCCGCACGCGGATCGAGGTGGTCACCGAGGGGGTCTTCACGCGGATGATCCTGAGCGATCCCGGCCTTGCGGGGGTGGCTTGCGTGATCTTCGACGAGTTCCACGAGCGCAGCCTGGACGCCGACCTTGGCCTGGCCCTGGCGCTGGACGCGCAAGGCCTGCTGCGGGACGATCTGCGCCTGCTGGTCATGTCGGCCACCCTGGACGGGGCCGCGGTGGCCCGGCTGATGGCCGACGCCCCGGTGATCGAGAGCCTGGGCCGGGCCTTCCCCGTGGAGACCCGCTATCTCGGCCGCAGCGAGCCCCTGCGCCTGGAGGACGCCGTGGTCCGGGCCATCGAGCGCGCCCTGGCCGAGGAGGCCGGCGGGATCCTGGTCTTCCTGCCTGGCCAGGGGGAGATCCTGCGCACCGCCCAGCGCCTGAGCGAGCGGCTCCGGCGCGACGACGTCCTGGTGGCGCCCCTCTATGGCGCGCTGGACCCCAAGGCCCAGGACCGGGCCGTGGCGGCGCCCCCGCCGGGGCTGCGCAAGGTGGTGCTGGCCACCTCCATCGCCGAGACCAGCCTGACGCTCGAGGACGTGCGGGTGGTGATCGACTCAGGCCAGGCCCGTGTGCCGCGCTTTGATCCCTCAAGCGGCCTGACCCGCCTGGCCACGGTGCGGGTCAGCCGGGCCGCCGCCGACCAGCGGCGCGGACGGGCCGGCCGGACGGCGCCGGGCGTCTGCTACCGCCTGTGGGACGAGGCCGAGACCCGCGCCCTGCCGGCCTTCGCCGACCCGGAAATTCTCGACGCCGACCTGTCGGGCCTGGCCCTGGACATGGCCCGCTGGGGGGCGAGGTCGGCCGACGACCTGGCCTTTCTTGATCCCCCGCCGAAGGCTGCGCTGGCCGAGGCCCAGGCCCTGCTGCGCCGGCTGGAGGCGGTCGATGAGGCCGGCGTTCTGACCCCGCACGGCGAGGCCCTGGCCGACAGGCCCCTGCCGCCGCGGCTGGCGCACATGGTCCTGCGGGCCGCCGAGCATGGTCAGGGACTGCGGGCCGCCCGCATCGCCGCCCTGGTCACCGAGCGCAGCCTGGGCGGACGCGAGGCCCATCTGACCCACCGCCTGGAGGCCTTCGATCGCGACGGCTCCCCCCGCGCCCGGGACGCCCGCGCCCTGGCTGACCGCTGGGCTCGGGGGACGAGGGCGGGGAAGGGCGCGCCGCTCAGCGACGGCCAGATGCTGGCGCTGGCCTATCCCGAACGGGTGGCCAAGGCCCGCGGGCCCTTGGGGGAGTTCCAGCTGGCCACCGGCCGCGGCGCCTATATCGAGCCCGGCGACGTCCTGGCCCGCGAGCCCTGGCTGGCGGTGGCGGAACTCGGCGGCGGCGATCGCCGCGACCGCATCCTGCTGGCCGCGCCGCTGACGCAGGACGAGATCCTCGAGGCCTTCGCGCCCATTCTGGAGACCGAGGATCGTGTCGAGGAAAGCCCCGGCGGCCGGATCCGCGTGCGCCGCCTGACGCGGCTTGGCCGGCTCGCCCTGCACGAAAGCCAGGATGACAATCCGCCGGCTGAGGTTGTCGCCCAGGCCCTGGCCGCGCGCCTGCGGCGGGAGGGGCTGGGCGCCCTGCGCTGGGGAACGGCGGCGACGGCCCTGCGCAAGCGGATCGCCTTCCTGCGCGAGCAGGATGCGCAGACCTGGCCGGACCTGTCGGACCAGGCGCTGGTGGCGGCGCTCGACGACTGGCTGACGCCCCTGCTGCACGGCCTTCGCGGGCTCGCCGACCTGACGCCCGACCTGCTGGACGGCGCCCTGCGCAGCCTCGTCCCATGGGACCTCCAGCGGCGCGTCGAGGCGGAGCTGCCCACCCACTGGACCGCGCCCACCGGCAACCGGGCGCAGATCGACTATGAGGCCGAGGGCGGCCCGCGGGTGGAGATCCGCGTGCAGGAGGTGTTCGGCCTGAATGAGCACCCGATGGTGGCCGGCCGGCCCCTGACGCTCGCCCTGCTGTCGCCGGCCCGGCGGCCGATCCAGCTGACCCAGGATCTGCCAGGATTCTGGCGCGGCTCCTGGCGGGACGTGCGGGCCGACATGCGCGGTCGATACCCGCGCCATCCCTGGCCGGAAGACCCGTCCGTGGCCGACCCGACCACCCGGACGAAACCTCGCAGCTAGCTGGCGGCGTAGATCATCACGCCAGTGGCCACCGACAGATTCAGGCTGTCGGCCCGACCGCGCATGGGGATCTTGACGTTGACGTCGCAGAGGGCGGCCATTTCCGGCGGCAGGCCCTGCTGCTCGTTGCCCATCAGGATCAGGGCCGGGTGGACATAATCGGCGCTGCGGTGGTCCACCTCTGCGCTCAGCAGCGTGCCGACCACCGAGCCTGGCCAGTCGCGGCGCCAGGCGGCGAACTCGCCTTCCGTGGCCTGGGCGATGGGCACGGCGAAGATCGAGCCCATGGTCGCCCGCACCGCCTCCACCGAATAGGGATCGCAGCATTCCCCCACCAGCACGACCGCGCCGCAGCCGGCGGCGTCGGCAGTGCGGATGATGGTCCCCAGGTTGCCGGGATCGCGCACCCGGTGCAGGGCGACCCAGGCCCTGGCGGTCCGCGGTTCAAGCGAGGTGAGGGGGGCGAAGACCTGGCGGAAGACGCCCACCACGGCTTGCGGATTGTCCCGCCGGGAGACCTTGGCGAGGATGTCCTGGGTCACCTCGATGACATTGGCGGTATGAAGGGCTGTGCCATTGATTTC
>CAZERE010000047.1:14366-19145 GCA_964515365.1 uncultured Phenylobacterium sp.
TCGATGACCTCGCCGCCGGCCTTGTCGGTCGCCTGGGCTGCGGCGCGCAGCAGGGGATGATCGGCGGCCTCGCGTCCAAAGAGCAGGATTTCCGGCGCGTGGCCGGTCTCGACGCCCTCGGTGACGTTCTTCAGGCCCTCGGCCACGAACAGGCCGGTCTCGTCCCGGGTCTTGCGCTGGTGCAAAGCCCGCACAGCCTTGACCGTCGGATTGGTCAGGGAGGTGACGGTCCGCCCGCTCACGCGGCCCACCGGGCGTAGAAGGACAGGCCGATCTCGCGCTCACCGGACTGCTCCGACAGCGCCAGCTCGCCCCATTCGATGGTCCCGCCGCGCTCGGCCAGGCGCTCGGACAGCAGACCCGCCAGGGCCGCGCCGGAGATCCTGGCCGCATAAGCGTTCAGTATAAGGAAGGAGGCTTTTTCCGAGAGAAGTTCGGCGCATAGGGCCGAAAGCTCCGGCAAATCCTCGAACAGCCGCCAGACCTCGCCGGTGGGGCCGCGGCCGTATTTCGGCGGATCCAGGATGATCCCCTCATAGCGCGAGCCCCGGCGGACCTCGCGCTGCACATAGCGGCGGGCGTCTTCGCAGAT
Organism: uncultured Phenylobacterium sp.; assembly: GCA_964515365.1. Lineage (GTDB taxonomy): Bacteria > Pseudomonadota > Alphaproteobacteria > Caulobacterales > Caulobacteraceae > Phenylobacterium. The sequence continues at coordinate 14,959 of CAZERE010000047.1, forward strand.
CCAGCGGATGGGCCGGTCGGCCAGCCCCGACAGCTCGGCGTTCTCGCGGGCCCAGGCGATGGCCTTCTTGGAGGCGTCCACATGGGTCACCGCCGCCCCGGCCGAGGCGCAGACCAGGCTGGCGACCCCGGTATAGCCAAACAGGTTCAGCACCCGCGGCGGCTCGGCCGCGCCCTGGGCGTCGCTGCGGATGCGCGCTTCAAGCCATTCCCAATTGGCCGCCTGCTCCGGGAAGAAGGCCAGGTGGCGGAAGGCGGTGAAGCGGGCGTTGAACTTCGCCTGGCGCCAGGACATGGGCCAGGAGTCCTGCAGCTTGCCCTGGAAGCGCCAGCGGCCGGCGTCCTCCTCGTCGCTGGGGTCGAAGACCGCGTCGGCCCTGGCCCAGGTCTCGGCGTCCAGGCGCGGGGACCACAGGCACTGGGGCTCGGGCCGCACGACGGTATAGGGGCCGTAGCGTTCCAGCTTCTTGCCGTCCCCGGAATCCAGCAGGGCGTAGTCGGCCCAGCCGGTGGTGCGCATCACGCCGGGGCTTTCGGCGACGGTGGGGCGTGGTGAAGTCATGGGCTCCGCTTACGAAAAAGCCGCCCGCGACGCCAGGGGATGTAATCCTATAGGGTCCGGTATGGCCTGGAGCGGCTGAAAAACCTGGATAATCCAGCCCGGGCTTGTCACACGGGGGAAATTGGTTTCCGGTGTTCTGCTGTGTTTGAGGGGGAATTGGGTTTGGTAGGCGTCAGCACCACAAGGCGTCGGTCGGCGCGCAAGGCCAAGGGTGACGGCCATCTGCGGCGGGCCGAGATCCTCGCGGCCGCCGAGCGTATCTTCGTGGCCGAGGGCTATGAGGGCGCGACCATTCGGCGGATCGCCGACGAGGTCGGGGTGTCGTCCACGGCCCTCTACATGCACTTCCAGGACAAGGCCTGCATCCTGCTGGAGATCTGCCAGGGGGCCATGCAGGAACTGCTGGACCGCAACAACCAGATCGCCGAACGCCCGCTCGACGCCGTCAGCCGCACCCGCATGATGCTCGACGCCTATATGCGTTGGGGCTTCGAACATCCCAACGCCTACCAGCTGGTGTTTTCGGCGGTGCGTCCCTTGCCCCAGGGGGCCGACGCAGCTTCGGAACTCGGGGCGGGCTGCTACGACTCCTTCAGCGGCGTGGTCCGCGAGATCGCCGCCGAGGGCCGGTTGCGGCTGGGGGACGCCGATAGCGCCAGCCAGGCGCTCTGGGCCGCCTGCCACGGGGTGGTCGCCCTGCGCCTCTCGCGCCCCAACTTCCCCTGGCAGCCGGTGGACGAGCTGATCCACGTGACGATCGAAGGCCTGCTGGCCGGCGTCACGGTCGATTAGGGCCGTCGGCCTCGCCCCCTATTGATCGCCGATGGTCGCCGCCTGGGCCGTGGAATAGCCATAGCCGCCCCGGGCGAGATCCTGCGAGAGCGTGATCTTGGCCGTGCCGTTGTTCATCCGCGCCCGATAGACCTGAGCGCCCTCCATCACCCGCATCACATAGTTGCGCGTCTCCGAGAACGGGATGCACTCGACGAAGTCGATGGGGTCGGTGCCGGCGCCCCGCGGATCGCCGCAGAAGCTGACCCATTGGGCCGGGCGGCCGGGGCCGGCGTTATAGGCGGCGATGGCCAGGGGATAGGAGCCGCTGAACTGGCCCAGCATCTGGGAGATGTAGGTCTGGCCCAGACGCATATTGTAGTCGGGGTCGTCGAGCATCCCGGCCGAGTAGGAGACGCCGATCTGGCGGGCCACGATCTGGGCCGTGCCCGGCATGACCTGCATCATCCCCCGGGCGCCGGCCGGCGAGCGGATCTGCGGATCAAAGCCGCTCTCCTGCCGGGTGATGCCCAGGGTCAGGGCGGTTTCCGGCGCGTTGCCCACCTCCGGCGGGGAGCGATAGGGATAGCCGCGCAGGGGCAGGATGTGGCCCAGGGTGGCGGCGCCGCGCACCACCAGCATGGAGGCCGTCTGGTCCCCATAGCCGCGGGTCATGTCGACGATCAGCGCCTGCTCGGCCGCGTTCGGCACGGTGTCCTTCAGATGCAGGGCGAAGGTGCGGAACAGGCCCTGTTCGCCGATCTCCTGCAGGCGCCGGGCGGCGCGCACCACGTCGCGGCCCTCGAATCGGGCGCGGTCGAACTCGGTGATCTCAGGCTCGGGCGGCAGGGTCATGGTCCCGTCACCCACCTTCTCGCCGGCCAGCTGGCCATAGAAGGTCGTGTTGTGCTCGCTGGCGGCGCGATAGAAGCTCTGGGCGCCGGCGGCGTCGCCCATGGCCTCATGCGCCCGACCCCGCCAGTAGAGGGCGCGCCCGCGGGTGATGGGCGAGGAGCCGATCTCGGCGATGGCCGCGAAGTGCCGGTCGGCCAGCTCGGCGTTGTTCAGCCGGCGAAGCGCGATCCAGCCTGCATAGAATTCCGCCTCGGCGGCCGAGGCGCCGACGGTCAGGCCGGTATTGGCCGAGGCGCGATAGGCGTTGCGATAGTCGCCGGCCCGAAGCGCCGCCAGCGTCATCGGATAGCGCTCGCGCCAGACCCGGCTGGCCGCCGTGCTCAGCTCGGCATGCTCCGGCGGCAGGGGCGTCAGCACGTCATAGGCGCGGGACTCCTGGCCCCGGCCCCGGAAATAGGCGGCGCGCTCGAAGGCGATGCCGGGATGGGCGGCCTGGGCGGGCGTCAGCCGGGCCAGCTGGGCCTCGGCGCTCGACGATCCTGAGCGCAGGGCGATGCGGGTCTCGGCGATCGTCCGCTCATCGGCCGGAAGCAGGCCGAGCATGGCCTGGGCGGCCGGTCCCTGCGGGCCGTAGAGCAGCCGGTCGGCGCGGCGCACGTGATCCTCGGGCCGCAGGTAGCGTCCGAACTGGGCGAGCATCGAGGCCTGAACGTCGGCCTCGAACACCTCGTCGCGCCAGACGCGGCGGATGAGGGCGGTGGCCTCGGCCTCCTGGCCGGCGGCGATCTGGGCGTTGGCCAGGGCGATGGCGCCGCGGGCGGTCACCGGCTGTTCGCCGCCGAACCAGGCGATGGTCTGCTGCGGCGACAGGCCGGAGGTGATCAGCAGTTTCTCGGCGGTTTCCTGGCGGCCGGCGCTGCGGGGCCAGTCGGCCAGGTCGCGGCGGGCCTGGTCGGCCTCGAAGAAGCCGACCGATTCGCCGGCCACATCCACCAGGGCCCAGGTGGCGATCTTGCGGGCGATGGGATCGGACATGGCGCCGATCAGGCTGCGCGCGCCGGCCACGTCGCTGCGCCGCGCGGCGTCCAGGGCCTGGCGCAGCAACTGATTCTCGCTGGCCGAGAGCGGGGCGAGCGGCGGCCGCCGCACGGCCTGCAATTCAATAGGCTTGGGGAAGGGGTCCTGGCTTGAGGCGGGGGGTGTTTGCGCCTGGGGGACGCCGACCACGAGGAACAGGGCCGCGGCGGTCAGAAGGGTCTTTGGCGCAAGGACGTACAAGCAGGAACTCTCCAAGTCTCGCCCCTCGGATGAGAGGGCGGTTGCGGGCATGCCCGCGCCGGACATATTGTCCGCGCAACATCATAGGCCGCAACACCATGCGGCGCTTTCACGGCTTTTTGCAGACAATGTCCGAACCTTTATTCAGGGGCGTGATGCCGGCCCTGGTGACCCCTTTCCGGGACGGCGCAGTGGACGAGGACGCCTTTGTGGCCCTCATCGAGCGTCAGATTTCCGGCGGGGTCCACGGCCTGGTGCCGGTCGGCACCACCGGCGAGACCGCCACCCTTTCCCATGATGAGCACCGCCGGGTGGTCGATCTGTGCATCCGCACGGCGGCCGGCCGCGTGCCGGTGATCGCCGGCGCCGGCTCCAATTCGACCCGCGAGGCCATCGAACTGGTCAAGCACGCCAAGGCGGTCGGCGCGGACGCGGCCATGGTGGTGACGCCCTACTATAATCGCCCCAGCCAGGAGGGCATGTACGCCCACTATGCGGCGATCAACGAGGCCGTGCAGCTGCCGATCATCGTCTACAACGTGCCCTCGCGCACCGGGGTGGACATCTCCAACGACACCCTGGGCCGGCTGTCGCGCCTGCCCAACATCGTCGGCGTCAAGGACGCCACCGGCGACATGACCCGGCCGACCATGCAGCGCCTGCTGTGCGGCCAGGACTGGGTGATGCTGTCGGGGGACGATCCCAGCGCGCTGGGCTACATG
>CAZERE010000047.1:19155-20819 GCA_964515365.1 uncultured Phenylobacterium sp.
ACACGGGTCGATCTCGGTCAGCGTCACTGTGGCGCCCGATCTGATCTCCACCTTCTACAACGCCGCCCTGAGCGGGGACTGGAAGACCGCCCTCTATTGGCAGGATCGCCTGATCCGCCTGCACAAGGCGCTGTTCACCGACGCCTCGCCGGCCCCGACCAAGTTCGCCCTGGCCCATCTGGGGCTCTGCTCTGAAGACGCGCGGCTGCCGATCGCACCGGCGTCGGAGGCTGCGCGCAAGGAAGTCCTGGCGGCTCTGCACGACGCCGGGATCGTCTAGGCGCGCGTCATGGCTGGAAAACCCATCGCCGAAAACCGGCGGGCGCGATTCGACTACTTCCTCGACGACGCCATGGAGGCGGGCCTGGCCCTGACCGGCAGCGAGGTGAAGTCCCTGCGCGCTGGCAAGGCCAATATCGCCGAGTCCTATGCGGCCGTTGAGGGGCGCGACATCGTGCTGATCAACGCCGACATTCCGCCCTACGCCAAGGCCAGCCACTTCAACCACGAGCCGCGCCGGCCCCGGAAGCTGCTGCTGCATCGCAAGCAGATCGACCGCCTGATCGGGGCGGTCCAGCGGGAAGGGCGCACCATCGTGCCGACCAAGCTCTATTGGAACGACAAGGGCCTGGCCAAGCTCGAGATCGCGCTCGCCAAGGGCAAGAAGCTGCACGACAAGCGCGAAACCTCCGCCGAACGGGACTGGCAGCGCGATAAGGCCCGGCTGCTGCGCGACAAGGGGTGAGCCTCTCTTCGCCCAGTCCGGCGCAGATCGAGGCCATCGAGCGCGCCACGATCGCCACGGTCGCCCACGACTGTTTCGAGGTCATCGGCCCCTGGATCCTGGGGCTTCGGCCCGGCTCCATCGGCCGCGCCCACAGCGCCGCGCCGCTCGCCCACACCCTGGTCCGCGACGAGGGCCTGATCGCCCGCATCGAGGCGGCTTATCGCGCCCGCGGCATGGCCGCCACCTTCCGTCTTCCCGACGTGGACGGACTGTCCGGCGTGGCGGAGGCCCTGGCCGAGCGGGGATATGGCCCGCAACAGCCGACCCTGGTGATGACCGCCGATCTCGACCGGGTTGCGGCCTTCGCCGAGCCTGGCCAGGCGGTCATCCTCGAGGCGCCGGATGAGGCCTGGGCCGAGGTGTTCCTCGGCGAGGGGTTCGATCCCGATGATGGCGCCCAGCGGGTGGCGGTGCTGTCGAAGTCGCCGGGCGCGGCGTTCGCCGCCGTCCGCGACGCCGAGGGGACCCATGCGGTCGGCGCGCTCGGTCTGGGCGAGGGCTGGGCCAGCCTGCACGGCATGCGCACCCGCCGCGCCCGCCGGGGCGAGGGCCTGGCCGGCCAGGTGGTGGCCTGTCTCGCCCGGGCGGCCCGGGCGAAGGGCGCGACGCAGATCTTCCTGCAGGTGGAGGAGGGCAATGCGCCGGCCCGCGCCCTCTACGCCCGCGCCGGCTTTACGCCCCTGTGGCGCTATCAGTACTGGCGGCGCGCCTGAGGCCGACCGAGGTCCCAGCGTTTCCCGTCACCCTCGCGCTTGACGCGAGGGTCCATGAACACCGGGCTGGCCTTGGTGTTCATGGATGGTCGGATCAAGTCCGACCATGACAGAGGAAGAGGGGAACGTCGTCCGCAGCCCCGGTGCGCCGACCTGCTCTAGCC
>CAZERE010000048.1:0-14092 GCA_964515365.1 uncultured Phenylobacterium sp.
CCGGCCGCGGCTTCGCCGTGGTCGCCTCCGAGGTCCGGGCGCTCGCCCAGCGCTCAGCCGAAGCCGCCAAGGAGATCAAGGCCCTGATCAGCGCCTCGACAGAACAGGTGTCCCAGGGGGTCGGCCTCGTCGGCGAGACCGGCAAGGCCCTGGAGCGGATCGTCACCCAGGTGGCCGAGATCAACGGGCTGGTCAGCGAGATCGCCGCCTCGGCCAAGGAAGAGGCGCTGGGCCTCGCCCAGGTCAATACGGCGGTCAACGAGATGGACCACGTGACCCAGCAGAACGCCGCCATGGTCGAGGAATCCACCGCCGCCAGCCGCGTGCTGGCCGACGAGTCCCGCGAACTCGCCAAGCTAGTGGGCCGGTTCAGGGTCTCCGCGACCCAGCCCGCCGCCCATCGCCCCCCCGCCCCGCCGCAGCGGACGGCGCCCCAGCCGGCCCCCACGCCCCGCGCCGCCACCCGAGGGGCCACGGCCCTGGCTCTGGCGCCCGCAGGCCAGGAAGAGGGCTGGGAAGAGTTCTAAAGCCCTTCCCCTGACCGACCGAGATGATCGAAGCGCGCGGACCTCCGCGCGCTTCTTTCGTTTGAGCGCAAAGAGCGCGCCGCCAACGCCGGGACTTGACCGACGAGGCGTCACAGGTCCGCACTGTCGAAAACAGCGGAGGACGACCCATGGCCCAGCTTTCGATGGACGACCTGATGTTTCGCCCCGGCCTGATGGCCGGCGAGCGGATCCTGATCACCGGCGGCGGCACGGGCCTGGGCAAGGTGATGGCCGAAGCCTGCCTCATGCTGGGGGCCGAGGTCTATATCTGCGGCCGCCGGGGCGGGGTGGTGGAGGCCACCGCCGCCGAACTGATGGCCGCCCATGGGGGCAGGTGCGTGGGCCTGGCCTGCGACATCCGCGTGCCCGACGCCATCGAGGCCATGCTGGACGCCATATGGGCCGATGGCGGCGCCCTGACCGGCCTGGTGAACAACGCCGCGGGCAACTTCATCAGCCGCACCGAGGATCTCTCGCCGCGGGGCTTCGACGCCATCTCCAACATCGTCTTCCGCGGCGCCTTCTTCGTCACGCAAGGCTGCGGCAAGCGCTGGATCGCCGAGGGGCGCAAGGCCTCGGTGGTCTCCATCCTGGTCACCTGGATCTGGAACGGCGGCCCCTACACGGTGCCCTCGGCCATGTCGAAGGCGGGCATCGCGGCCATGAGCCAGTCGCTGGCGGTCGAATGGGGCTCCTACGGCATCCGCTTCAACAATATCGCGCCGGGTCCCTTCCCCACCGAGGGGATGAGCGCGCGGCTCAATCCTGGCCAGGCCGAGGAGAGCGGCGGCGCCTATGGGGACATGAGCAGCAATCCCATGGGCCGGGTGGGCGACATGCGGGAGCTGGCCAATCTGGCGGTCTATCTGCTGCATCCCCTGTCGGCCTATGTGAACGGCCAGACGATCGCCATCGACGGCGCGTCCTGGCAGGCCACCGGCGGCAACTTCTCGCGGCTGCGCGCCTGGGGCGATGATGAGTGGCAGGCGGCGCGCAAGGCGATCCAGACCACCAACGAGAAGGACCGCGCCCAGCGCACGGTCTGACCTCGGGCCGCCCGTCCGGCTCAAACGTGGTTAATCGGGTCTTAACAGCTCGGCCTCAGGGTGAGCCCATGCGTCTCATCCTCGCCCTTCTGCTGGTCGCCCTGACAGGCCTGCCGGCGTCTGCACAGACCGAGGGACGCCTGGACCCGACACGGCCTGGCGCCGACGCCCTGGGGCTGCGCGGGGCTGGCGCCTTGGCGGCGGCGGCCTCACAGGGGGCTGACGCCGCTGGGACCGAGGCGTCAGAGCCGAGCCCTGCGGGCCTGAACCTGCGGCCCCTGGCGGGACCGGCGCTGATGTCGCAGCCCCCGCCGCCGGACCCTCGGGCCTGCCGGCTGTCCTGCGCCCAGACCTACTATTTCTGCCTGGCCGAGACCGCGGCGGACGAATGCCCCCAGGCCTGGGGGCAGTGCCGGCTGGGCTGCGGCCCTGACCCCGGCCCCGCCGCCTGAGACCGCAAAGCCCCCCGTGACTGAGCGGGGCGCCCAAGGGTCAGGCGCAGGGGACGAAATGCGCCATACGGACGAATGGACGACGCAGATCGGTGGCGCTTGTCCAGACCAGGGCCTAGAATGACGCCCGTCAGCTTTGCGTACGGAGTCACATGTCCCAGCTTGCCCTTCTCCCGGCCGGAAAGCGCGCCAAGACCAAGGTCCAGAACCGGACCGCCATTTTGGACGCCGCGCGCGAGGTGTTCGGAGAGATCGGCTACGAGCCGTGCACCGTCCGCGACATCATCCGCCGCACCGGCCTCGCCGCCGGCACCTTCTACAACTACTTCAAGTCGAAGGAGGAGGTGTTCGCCGCCCTGGCCGATGACGGGGCCCGGCGCTTCGGCCCGATCCTGAAGGCGCTGCGCAGCCAGAACGAGGATTTCGAGAGCTTCCTGCGCGCCGCCCTGAGGGCCTATTTTCGATTCCTGGCCGACGAGCACCAGCAGTGGACCGACCGCCGCCCCGCCGAGGAGCACCTGCACGTCCAGGGTCAGACGCCGGAGATGGAAGCGGTGTTCAGCGAGGTGCGCGCCGCCATCCTGGACGCCATCGCCCGCGGCGGGGTCCCGGCCGCCGACGCCGACTATCTGGCCGCGGCCTGTATCGCCATCGCCCGCGAGGTGGGCGAACAGATGCTGAACCGCCGGCCCGTGGACGTGGACGGCGCCACGGCCTTCTCCACCGCCCTCATCCTCTCGGGCCTCAAGGGCCTACCCCAGGCCCAGCCCAAGCCGGCCGGTCCCCGCTGATGCGCGCCCTGGTGGTCGAGGCCCTGGCGGCCGACTATGGCGGCTGCGTGCTCAGGGAAATCGAGACCCCGGCCCCTGGCCCCGGCGAGGTCCGGGTGCGGGTGCGGGCCGCGGCGGTGAACTTTCCCGACCTGCTGCAGACCCGCGGCGAGTATCAGCACAAGCCGCCCCTGCCCTTCATCCCCGGCCTGGAGATCGCCGGCGAGGTCGAGGCCCTGGGGGATGGTGTCGAGGACTTCCAGATCGGCGAGGCCGTGGTCGGCGGCGCGCGGATCGGCGGCTTTTCCGAATTCGCCGTGACGCCGGCCAAGGGCCTGCGCCGCAAGCCCGAGCGCCTCTCGTTCAGCCAGGCGGCCGGCTACGCTACGGCCTATCTCACCGCCTATGTGTCCCTGGTGCGCCGCGCCCGGGCCGAGCCCGGCGAGTGGGTGCTGGTGCACGGGGCGGCCGGCGGGGTCGGCCTGGCGGCCGTGGATCTCGCCCGGCGCCTGGGCTGCAAGGTCATCGCCGCCTCGGCCTCAGACGAGAAGCTGGCCCTGGTCGTCGAGGCCTATGGACCCGAGGCGACGGTCAATGTCACCGGCGGCTTTCGCGAGGCGGTCAAGGCGATCACCGGCGGCAAGGGCGCCGACATCATCTATGACCCGGTGGGCGGCGACGTGTTCGACGAGAGCGTGCGCTGCATCGCCTTTGACGGCCGGCTCCTGTCCATCGGCTTCGCTTCGGGGCGCCTGCCCGTGCTGCCGGTCAATCTGGCCCTGATCAAGGGCTTCTCCCTGATGGGCGTCCGCGCCGGCGAATATGGCCGCCAGTTCCCCGAGAAGGGGCGCGAGAACCAGGCGGCCATCTGGGCCCTGGCCGAGGCCGGCCAGGTCACCCCGCGGGTCCACGCCGAATATCCCCTGGCCGAGTGGCGCGCCGCCTTCGACAGCCTGGCGCTGCGCCAGGTGGTGGGCAAGGCCGTCATCCGCCCCGACCTCTGACGCCACACCCGACGAAAGATCGAACCCATGACCATCAACAGCCAGGAAGACCTGGAAAAGCTGAGAACCATCGGCCGGCTGGTCGCCCAGACCCTGGAGGCCATGGGGAAGGCCCTGGAGCCCGGCATGACCACCGCCGAGCTGGATGGGATCGGCCGGGGCCTGCTGGAGGCCCAGGGCGCCCGGCCGGCGCCTGAGCTCACCTACGGCTTTCCGGGCGCCACCTGCATCTCGGTGGGGCCTGACGTGGCCCATGGCATCCCAGGCGACCAGAAGATCGCCGCCGGCGACCTGGTGAACATCGACGTCTCGGCCGAGCTGGACGGCTATTTCGGCGACACCGGCGCCAGCTTCGCCGTGCCGCCGGTCTCCCGCAAGGTCGAGCGCCTGTGCCGCGATGGCCGGCGGGCCATGTGGAGCGGCATCCGGGCGGTGCGTCCGGGCGCGCCCCTGAACGCCATCGGCCGCAGCATCGAGGGCTTCGCCCGCCAGAACGGCTACAGCCTGATCCGCAACCTCGCCAGCCACGGGGTCGGCCGGTCCCTGCACGAGGAGCCGGAGAGCATCCCCACCTGGTACGAACCCGGCGATCGGCGCCAGATCACAGAGGGCCTGGTCTTCACCATCGAGCCCTTCCTGGCGCTGGGCGAGGACTGGGTGGACGAGCTGGACGACGGCTGGACATTGCGCCCCACCGGCGGCGGCCCGGCGGTGCAGTACGAGCATACCCTGGTCGCCACCCGCAACGGACCGATCATCATGACCCTGGCCAATTGAGGGACATTCGGCCTTTTCCACAGCGGAGCGGTTGACGGGGCCAGGTGGTTGGCGTATCTCCGCGCCTCGTTTTTCTGAGCTGGAGCCAACAACGTGAAGCGGACATATCAGCCGTCGCGACTCGTGCGTAAGCGCCGTCACGGCTACCGCGCGCGCATGGCCACCAAGAATGGCCAAAAGGTCATTCAGCGCCGCCGCGCCAAGGGCCGCAAGCGTCTGAGCGCCTAAGGGCGTTCGCTGAGCGGTAGAATTGAGGTGTCGGCGTGACCGACGCCCCTATCAAGATCGAGCGCCTGCGTAAGCGTCCAGACTTTCTGGCCGCCGCGCGGGCGTTTTCGTGCGCCCGGGGCGCGGTGGTCGTCCAGGCCCGCGACCGGGCCGATGACACGGGGCTCGTCCGCGTGGGATTCACCGCCACCCGCAAGGTGGGCGGCGCCGTGGTCCGCAACCGCGCCAAGCGCCGCATGCGGGCCGCCGCCCACGAGGTTTTGCCGGGTCTTGCGCGGCCTGGATTCGACTATGTTCTCATCGCCAGGAGCGGCGCGCCGGCCAGGGCCTGGCCGCGTTTGCTTGACGATGTGAAAAGCGCGCTGATAAGCCTCGCGACCGAAAGCGACCGGCAGGCGCGTCCGTCTGCGACCGCAACCCCTCCTCCCGCCTGAGCGCGCTGACCTCCATGCAAAATGACAATACCCGCAACACGATCCTGTTCGTGGTCAGCGCCATCATCGTGCTGGTGGTCTACCAGTTCCTGGTGATCGAACCCGCGGCCAGGCGCCAGCAGGCCGAGGCCGCCCGGGCGGCCGCCGACGCCCCTGTGGCGCCGGGGACCAATCCGGTGGGCCGCGACCCCAACCTGCCCTCCAGCCCGGCCCAGCTGGCCGACCGCGCCGCCGTGGTGGCGCGCACCGCCCGGGTCCCGGTGGCGACGCCTTCCCTGACCGGCTCCATCGCCCTGCGCGGCGCGCGGATCGATGACCTGTTCCTCAACAACTACAAGGTCAGCGTTGACGCCGACGCCGACCCCGTGGAGCTGCTCCGCCCCGAGGGCGCCGAATACGCCTGGTTCGCCGAGTTCGGCTGGACCGGGGCCAATCTCACCGGCCTGCCCACCCCCGACACCCGCTGGACCCTGGTGGAGGGCGATCGCCTGGCGCCGGACTCGCCGGTCACCCTGCGCCACACCAACGGCCAGGGCCTGACCTTCACCCGGCAGATCTCGGTGGACGACCGCTACATGTTCACCGTGACCGACACGGTGGCCAATACTGGCCAGGGCTCGGTGACGCTGGCCCCCTATGGCTCGGTGCAGCGCCAGGGCGTGCCCGACGACCTTGGCAAGAACCAGATCGTGCACGAGGGCGCGGTGGGCTGGCTGGGCGAGGAGCTGCGCCTAGTGAAGTACAACAAGTGGGCCAAGGACGGCGGACCTGAGGTCACCTCCCAGGGCGGTTGGCTCGGCATCACCGACAAATACTGGCTGGCGGCCCTGATCCCCGATCAGGACGAGACCCTGAAGGGCGAGTTCCGCGTCACCAACGCCGGCCCCGTGGAGATCTTCGAAGCCAACTATGTGGGCCAGCCCCGCACCATCGCCTCGGGCCGCCAGATCACCGAGACCACCCGCTTCTTCGCCGGCGCCAAGACCGTGCCGGTGCTCAAGGCCTATGAGACCGACCTGAACATCCCCCGGCTGGACGCCGCCGTCGACTGGGGCAACTTCTGGTTCCTGACCCGGCCGCTCTTCAGCTTCCTGCACTTCATCTATCAGCACATCGGCAATGTCGGCCTGGCGATCCTGGCGCTCACCGTTGTGGTCAAGCTGGTCTTCTTCCCGCTGGCCAACAAGAGCTACGAGTCGCTGACCAAGATGAAGAAGGTGCAGCCTCAGATCGAGGAGCAGCGCAAGACCGAGACGATCACTCCGCTGACCGGCTGCCTGCCCATGCTGGTGCAGATTCCGGTGTTCTACGCCCTCTACAAGGTGCTGACCGTCACCATCGAGATGCGGCACGCCCCCTTCTATGGTTGGATCCAGGACCTGTCGTCGCGGGATCCGACGACCATCTTCAACCTGTTCGGCGCCATCCCCTGGGATCCGGCGACCGCGCCGCTGATCGGCGGCTTCCTGAACGGCCCGCTGCACCTGGGCGTCCTGCCGCTGCTCTATGGGTTCACCATGTGGCTGACCACGGCCATGAACCCGCCGGCCACTGACCCGATCCAGCAGAGAATCTTCCAGCTGATGCCGGTGATGTTCACCTTCATCATGGCGCCCTTCGCCGCGGGCCTGCTGATCTACTGGATCTGGAACAACGTCCTGACCATCGCCCAGCAGTACATCATCATGCGCCGCTTCCAGGTCGATAACCCGATCGACAGCCTGATCAATCGCTTCAAGGGCAAGAAGGCGGTCACTTGAGCGCGCCCGACGAACTCTTCGACGAAGCGGCCCTGGAGGCCGCCCGCATCCTCTTCGCCCGCAAGGCGGAGTTCATGATGGGGGCCGTCGCCATGGACGGCCTGCCGGCCCCGGACCTGCCGGAAGTCGCCTTCGCCGGTCGCTCCAATGTGGGCAAGTCGTCGCTGATCAACGCCCTGGTGGGCCACAAGCACCTGGCGCGGGCGTCCAATTCGCCGGGCCGGACCCGCGAGGTGAACTTCTTCGTGCTGGACGAACGCCTGCGCCTGGTGGACCTGCCGGGCTACGGCTTCGCCCGGGCCTCGCGCACCGAGGTCAAGAAGTTCCAGAATCTGGGCCGGGACTATCTGCGCGGCCGTCCGAACCTGAAGCGCGCCTATCTGCTGATCGACGCCCGCCACGGCCTGAAAGAGGTGGATGGCGATCCCATGGACGCCTTCGACCGGGCCGCGGTCTCCTATCAGATCGTCCTGACCAAGGCCGACAAGCTGCGGCCCGCCGCAGTGGAGGAGGTCCGCCGCCGCACCGAGGCGGCGATCGCCAAGCGCCCCGCCGCCTTCCCCCGGGTGATCGCCACCTCGGCCGAAACCGCCGCCGGCCTGGCCGAGCTGCGGGCCGAGATCGCCGCGGCCTGCGAGATCACCGAGGTCTAGGAGAAGGGGCCCTCAGGGCGCCTTCACCGTCTCGCCGCCCTTCATCACGAACACCGGCGCCTCCAGCAGGGTGACGTCGGCCAGGGGATCGCCGGTCACGCCGATCAGGTCGCCCCAGGCGCCGGGCGCGACGACCCCCACTTCACCGGCCTGGCCCAGGGCCTCGGCGGCGTTCACCGTCGCCGTCTGGATGGCCTGCAGCGGGGTGGCCCCATAGCGGACCATGACCGCGAACTGACGGCCGTTCTGGCCGTGGGGATAGACCCCGGCGTCGGTGCCGTAGACCATCTTCACGCCGGTCTTCAGGGCCTTGCGGAAGTTCTCCCGCTGGACCTCGGCGATGTCGCGATCCTTGCGCAGATTGTCCTCCAGCACGCCGTTCCTGCGCCCTTCGGACTGGGTGTATTCGGTGTTGTAGATGTCCATGCTGAACCACGCGCCGTGTTCGCGGGCCAGCCGGATGCCCTCGTCGTCCACCAGGCTGGCGTGCTCGATGGTGTCGACGCCGCCGAGGATGGCCGCACGAATACCCGGCGCCCCGTGGGCGTGGGCGGCCACCTTCATGCCGGCCATGTGGGCGGCTTCGGTGACGGCCTTGATCTCATCGAGGGCCAGCTGCTGGGCGCCGGGCTCCGAACCCCGGGAGAAGACCCCGCCGGTGGCGCAGATCTTGATCACCTGGGCGCCGTACTTGCGCAGGGTCCGCACATTGCGCCGGGCCGCCTCCGGCCCATCGGCCACATAGGGGCTCTTCTCGTCCATCGAGGGCGGGAAGAAGGTGGAGTCGCAGTGGCCGCCCGTGGCGCCGAAGGAATAGGCCGCCGTGACGATGCGGGGCCCAGGGATATGCCCCTCGGCGATCGCCTCGCGCAGGCCCACATCGCCATAGAATTCCGAGCCGACATTGCGCACCGTGGTGAAGCCGGCCTCCAGGGTGTCCTTGGCGCTGCGGGTCCCCACCGCCGTCCAGAAGGCGTCGGAGAACTGCAGATGGTTGTAGCCCCCATAGATCGGCGTCGAGGTCAGGTGGACATGCATGTCGATCAGCCCCGGCAGCAGGGTGACGCCGGGCAGGTTCACCTGCGTGGCGCCGGCAGGATCGGCCGGGGCCTGGTCCGCCGCCGCCACCTGGGTGACCTTGCCGTCGGTGATCACCACCACCGGGTCGGCCAGCATGCGGCCGGTGGCCGGGTCGAGCAGCTGAGCGGCCCGCACGACGACGGTCTGCGCCTGAGCCCCGAACGCCATGAAGCTCACGGCCACGGCGCCCAGCAGGCTGTTTCGAAGAATGTCCTTGCCCATGGGCCTGTCCCCCGACTCGCAGGTCCCCTCTGGACCCCATCCGGGCATAGGCGTGCGGCGGGGCGGCGTCGATTCGAGATTCATGCCCCAGGGCCGCGCGATCGCCGGCGGCGAAGCTGCGGGCGGCGGGTGACACAGAAGCCGCTGTCGGCTATCGGGGCCATCCACGTCCAGGGAGCCGCCGCTACGTGACCGACACCTCCGAAGAAGAAGGCTGGGCCACCGCCCGCACCCTGGCCGAGGCCCTGCCCTTCATCCAGCACTACGACCGCGAAACCGTGGTCATCAAGTATGGCGGCCACGCCATGGGCGAAGAGTCGGTGGCCAAGCTGTTCGCCGCCGATGCGGTCCTGCTGAAGATGCTCGGCGTCCATCCGGTGGTGGTCCATGGGGGCGGTCCGCAGATCTCCCGCATGCTGGACAAGGCCGGCGTGAAGTCGAGCTTCGTCGATGGCCTGCGGGTGACCGATGCGGCCACCATGGAGGTCGCCGAGATGGTGCTGTCGGGCGCCATCAACAAGGAGATCGCCAATTGGATCACGCTGGCCGGCGCCGGGGCCGACGTCCGCGGCGTGGGCCTGTCGGGCAAGGACGCCCGGCTGATCACCGTCGAAAAGGCCGTCCGCACCCGCAAGGACCCCGACAGCCAGATCGAACAGGCGGTGGACCTGGGCTTTGTGGGCGAACCCACCAAGATCGATCCCAAGCTGATCGAGGCCCTGATCTATGCCGATGAGGACTATGTCCCGGTCATCGCCCCGATCGGCGTCTCCAAGGCCGGCGAGACCTATAATATCAACGCCGACACCGTGGCCGGCGCCCTGGCCGGCGCCCTGCGCGCCAAGCGCATGCTGCTGCTCACCGACGTCAAGGGCGTGCTGGACGCCGATGGCCAGCTGATCCGCGAGATGAATCTCGCCCAGGCTCGCGAGGCCATCGCCTCGGGCGTCGCCACCGGCGGCATGATCCCCAAGCTGGAGACGGCCATCAATGCGGTGGAGTCCGGCGTGCAGGCCGTGGTCATCCTCGACGGCCGCCGGCCCCACGCCATGCTGGTGGAGCTGTTCTCCGAGCACGGCGCCGGGACCCTGATCTCCGCATGAGCGCCGACCTCGTCCACGTCGACACCTGGCTGTTCGATCTCGACAACACGCTCTATCCGGCCGAGTCGGGCTTCATGGGCCAGATCGAGGCGCGGATGACGCAGTTCGTGGTCAAGGTCACCGGACTGCCGACGGACGAGGCCTATGCCCTCCAGAAGCGCTACCTCGCCGAACACGGCCTGACCCTTCGCGGCATGATGGAGCATCACGGCGTCGATCCCGCCGACTTCAACGCCCTGTTCCACGACCTCTCCCTGGAAGCCCTGGCCCACGACGCCGACCTGCTGGCGGGGCTGGAACGCCTGCCCGGTCGCCGGCTGATCTTCACCAACGCCGACGCCTTCCACGCCGAGCGGGTGTTGACCCATCTGGGCCTGCATCACCTGTTCGAAGACGTCTTCCACATCGACTCCTTCGGCTTCCGGCCCAAGCCCGACCCGGCCGCCTTTCAGGCCATGCTGGACGCCCACGGCCTGGAGCCTGCCGCCACGGCCTTCTTCGAGGATTCCGAGCGCAACCTGGCGCCAGCCGCCGATCTGGGCATGACCACCGTGCTGGTGGGGGCCCATGCCGGCGCCTCGACCGCCCCCTTCGTTCAACATCGCACCGAAAAGCTGGCGCCGTTCCTGGCGACCGCACGCCTCAGGGAGACCCGCTGATGACCGCGCTCACCTTCGATGACCTCAGGACCGAGATCGAATCCGCCTGGGAGGCCCGCGATGGGATCTCGACGGCCACCAAGGGCCCGGTCCGGACGGCGGTGGATGAAACCCTGCGCCTGCTGGACGAAGGCCGCCTGCGGGTGGCCGAGCGGGCCGACGACGGCCAGTGGGAGGTCCGTCAGTGGGCCAAGCAGGCGATCCTGCTGTCCTTCCGCCTGAACCCCAACAGCGTCATGCACGCCGGCGCCCCGGGTCCCTATTGGGACAAGGTCCCCACCAAGTTCGACGGCTGGGACGCGCCCCAGTTCCAGGAGGCCGGTTTCCGCGCCGTGCCCGGCGCCGTGGTCCGCCGCGGCTCCTATATCGGCAAGAACGTGGTGCTGATGCCGTCCTTCGTGAACATCGGCGCCTATGTGGGCGACGGAACCATGGTCGACACCTGGGCCACGGTCGGCTCCTGCGCCCAGATCGGCAAGGGCGTGCACATTTCCGGCGGCGCCGGGATCGGCGGGGTGCTGGAGCCCCTGCAGGCCAACCCGACCATCGTCGAGGACGGCTGTTTCATCGGCGCCCGCTCCGAAGTGGCCGAGGGCGTGATCGTCCGTGAGGGCGCGGTGCTGTCCATGGGCGTCTTCATCACCGCCTCGACCAAGATCATCGACCGCAAGACCGGCCAGACCTATCGCGGCGAGGTCCCGGCCTATTCGGTGGTGGTGCCGGGCTCCCTGCCCGACCCGCACGGCGTCGGCCCCTCTCTCTATTGCGCGGTGATCGTCAAGACGGTTGACGCCCAGACCCGGTCAAAGACCAGCGTCAACGAACTGCTCCGCGACTAGAAACCGACCCTCCGCCGCCACCTTCCGCATCAGGGCCTGCTCGCCCATAGCGCGATGCGCCCAACAGGGCGTCACCCGCTCATTTTGAGCGCGGGGATTGTTTCCCGTTATGGGCGAGTAGACTAGGTTGTTCCTCAGAAGCGGGGGCGGTTCTATTCTTGGTTAACAAAAGTCTTCCCCCTCAGCTGACCCATTGATCCAAATAGAATTGGTCCCCGCTTCGCCTAACTGTTGACGAGTTTTCGTCGTTTCATCGACGAGGCCATATCCGGAGCGGTTGTTATGTTTTCGTTAAGCTCGAAATCTCAATCGCCATCCCTCAGGGATGCAGCGTATGAGGCGATGGGCGTGCCCGCTGAGGCGCGCGGCTGGAGCGAACCCAGTCCAGGCTATCTGGACCAGGACGCGCAGCGTTTCTTCTACCGTTGGGGCGGGCAGCTCTCGGCGGCTCTGATCCGGATTCGGTCCCGATTTGACGGCGATCTCGATCAGTACGTCCTGTATCTGACCTTCCTGCTGTCGGAGCTGGCGGAGACGATCAACGGCGAAGCGGGCGTCCCCCGGCCGCCGCGGGGCCTGAACGCGCTCAGCCTGTCGGAAATCACCGGCATTCCCCGGGAAAGCGCCCGTCGCAAGCTGCTCATCCTGGCGGCCAACGGCTACCTCAACCGCGACGCCGACGGCCTCTTCACCCTGGGCGACCGCTACGGTCTCGACGCCTTCTTCACCGAACTGAAGCCCCTCTTCTGGGACGCCGTCCGCACGCCGCGCTAGGCAGGCTGAGAGGCTGAGCCCTCCTGCTCAGCCCACCTCGTCCATCCAGCGCCAGAGACTGCGGATCGCCAAGGCCCGCAGGGCGGCGTCCTCGGACTGCAGAACGGGCAGCCCGGCATAGGCCAGGCAGTCATTCAGCGTCAGGGGCTCGTGGACCGAGACCTCAAGGCCGATCCGTCGCGCCGTCTGCTGAAACCGCCGCCAGGCGCACTCGACGCCAGCCGCAGAACGGACGGCGCCATAGGGCAGAAGCCCGCCCTGCAAGACCCGCTGATACCCCACCAGAGTGGCCCCGCCGCACAGTCGTGCGGCGATGGGATCGAACGCCTCTGCGTCCAGGGGCTCCATGGCCAGATCCTCGGCCCGTGTCCCGAACAGGATCGCCGCCGGCGCCTGGGAACGGACGAAGGCGCTCATGACCACGTTTCCGCGATCGTCGGCGAAGGCGTATTGCAGAACATGGTCGCGCCCCTGCACGCCCAGCGAACGCACAGCAAAGTAAAGATGGTCACTCGCGGCGGCGGCGCGGCGTCGATGACGCTGCCCAAACGCTGGCTTCTCTGGCGGGCGGCGGCTTTTGTCGGATGATCTCAAGGCCATACCCACGCGCGACTTGCAAGGTGCGGCGGGACGGCGGCCAAACATCTCAACTAAGTTCATCACTTGCCTCCATTTACTGAGGCATCTGACCATCCATCCGTCTTTCGTGAAATACAGACGGTCCCTATACTGAGATGATTATTGCCGATTAAACATCTCATCCTGGGCGCGGCCTATTGCAGCCTGGGGGACCGGGCCATTGCCCATCGCTTGGCCTGCGGCTACCTGCATGGCATGACCAGCCTCGACGCCGTCCGCCTCACCCAGGATCTCATCCGCCGTCCCTCCGTCACCCCGGCCGACGCCGGCGCCATGGACGTGCTGGAGGCCGAACTCGCCAAGCTGGGCTTCGCCTGCCGCCGGATGCGGTTCGGCGAGATCGAGAATCTCTACGCCCGATGGGGGACGGCGCGGCCGAACCTCTGCTTCGCCGGCCATACCGACGTGGTGCCCGTGGGCGACGCGGGCGCCTGGAGCCATGACGCCTTCGCCGCCGAGATCGTCGACGGCATCCTGGTCGGCCGCGGCGCGGTGGACATGAAGAGCGCGCTGGCCGCCTTCGCCGCCGCGGCGGGCGCGGCGCTGGCCCGGGGCGAGGTGAACGGCTCCCTCTCCTTCCTGATCACCGGGGACGAGGAAGGGATCGCCGTCGACGGCACCAAGAAGGTGGTCGAGGCCCTGATGGCCGAAGGCGAGGCGGTCGATCATTGCGTGGTCGGCGAACCCACCAGCGCCGAGACCTTCGGCGACATGATCAAGATCGGCCGCCGCGGCTCCATCAACGCCGAGATCGTCGTGGAGGGTCGACAGGGCCACGTGGCCTATCCCCATCGGGCGGCCAACCCTACGCCGGTGCTGGTGCGCATCCTGGCGGCCCTGGACGCCCATGTGCTGGACGAGGGCTATACCGGCTTCCAGCCCTCGAACCTCGAGATCACCACCATCGATGTGGGCAACGCCGCCACCAATGTCATTCCCGCGGTCGCCCGGGGGCGGGTGAACATCCGCTTCAACCCGGCCCACAAGGGCGCCGACCTCGCCGCCTGGATCGACAGCGTCGCGCAGGCTCAGGCGCAGGGTTTCGACGGGACCGTCCGGGTCACCCCGGCCATCAGCGGCGAGGCCTTCCTGACGCCGCCCGGG
>CAZERE010000048.1:14102-20574 GCA_964515365.1 uncultured Phenylobacterium sp.
ACGTGGTCGCCGCCGCCGTGCGCGACGTGGCCGGCCGCGCCCCGGAACTGTCGACCACCGGCGGCACCTCCGACGCCCGCTTCATCCGCGCCCTGTGCCCGGTGGTGGAGCTGGGCCTGGTGGGCAAGACCATGCATGCGGTGGACGAACGCGCGCCGGTGGCCGAGATCCGCGACCTGCAGGCGGTCTATGAGCGGCTGATCACCCGCTATTTCGCGCGGTTCGCCGGCTGAAACCCTTCGCGCCGAAGGCGCAAGGCAAAGATCAACCACGAAGAGCACGAAGTTCACAAAGAGCGGAGTCTCCTTCGTGCCCTTTGTGAGCCTTGTGGTTCAATCTGCCGGCGCTGACGCGCCATACTTGACGCCGACCAGATAGAGGCCCGTGGCCGGCGCGACCGGGCCGCAGGCGCGGCGATCGCGAGCGGCCAGGGCCTGTTCCACATCGGCGGCGCTCCAGCGCCCCAGCCCCACCTCGGCCAGGGTGCCGGTCATCGAGCGGACCTGCCGGTGGAGGAAGGAGCGCGAGGCGAACTCCAGGATCACCTCTTCGCCCTCGCGGCGCACGCGAGCCACGTCCAGGGTCTTCATCGGCGACTTGGCCTGGCACTGCAGGTCGCGGAAGGTGGTGAAGTCGTGATGGCCCACCAGGGCCTGGGCGGCGGCATGCATGGCCTCGGCGTCCAGGGGCTTCTTCACATGCCAGACCCGCCCCCAGTCCAGGGCCGGCGGCGCCTTGCGATTGAGGATGCGATAGATGTAGCGCCGCTCGACCGCCGAGAAGCGCGCATGCCAGCGGGGGTCCTCCACCTGCTCGGCCGACAGGATGGCGATGGGCTCGGGCACGAGATGGGCGTTCAGCGCGTCGCGGACCACATCGGCCTTCCAGGCCTTGTCCAGGTCCACATGCACCACCTGACCGGTGGCGTGGACGCCGGTGTCGGTGCGGCCCGCCGCCTGCAGCCGCAGGTCCTGGCCGCAGAACCCCTTGACCGCCTTCTCGATGGCGCCCTGGACCGAGGCCAGCCCCGCCTGGGCCTGGAAGCCGCGATAGGGCCGGCCGTCATACTCGACGGTGAGCTTGTAGCGGGGCATCAGCTGAGCTTCGTTCCGGCCGGCAGGGGAAAGCCCCGCAGGAAGACCTCGGCCTCCTGCGGACCACGGCCTTCCCGTTGCAGCCGCAGGAGACGCACCGCGCCGTCGCCGCAGGCCACCAGCAGATCATCGTCCAGCACCTCGCCGGATTCGCCCGCCCCCTCCTCGCGGACGCAGGCCAGGACCTTGACGCGCACCGGCCCCTTTTCGCCGGGCGCCTCGAACCAGGCGCCGGGAAAGGGCGAGAGCCCCCGGATCTGACCGTCGACGCGGGCGGCCGAACGCGTCCAGTCGATGCGGGCGGTCTTGGGGCGGATCTTCCTGGCGTAGGTGACGCCCTCGGTCCCTTGCGGGATTTCTTCGGCGACCCCGGCCTCGATCTTCGGCAGGGTCTGCGCCAGCAGGTCGGCGCCCAGCTCGGCCAGGCGGTCATGGATGTCGCCGGCGGTGTCCCGCGGGCCGATGCGCACCGTGGCCGTCGCCAGCACCGGGCCTTCGTCCAGGCCCTCGGTCATCCGCATCACCTGCACGCCGGTGATCTCGTCGCCGGCCATCACCGCCCGCTGGATGGGCGCCGCGCCGCGCCAGCGCGGCAGGAGCGAGCCGTGCAGGTTGAAGGCCCCGAGCCGGGGCGCCTCCAGCACCGCGCGGGTCAGGATCTGGCCGTAGGCGACCACGCAGGCGGCGTCGAGGTCGAGGGCGCGAAAGGCCTCGATCTCGGCCGGATCGCGCATGGAGGCCGGGGTGCGCACGGGCAGGCCATGCTCCAGGGCGAAGGCGTGCACGGGCGAGGGTTTGAGCGTCTGTCCCCGCCCCCGGGGCGCCGGCGGCTGGGAATAGACGCAGGCGATATCGTGGCCGGCCGCCACCAAGCGGGCCAGGGCGACGACGGCGAAGTCAGGGGTACCGAGAAAGGCGAGGCGCATGGACGCCGTTTACCTCGCCCCGTAGGGTGCGCAAAGCCGGGGGGAATGATCCGACACGCGCGACCGTTCTCCGACGGCTCCAGGAGAAGAGGAGACATCCATGCGCACCACCCTGACCGCCATCACCTTCGCCGCCGCCGCCCTGACGCTCGCCGCCTGCTCGCAGGCCGAACAGAACGAAGCCGAGGCCAATGCCGACGAAGCGGCCGCCGAGGCCAGCCAGGCGGCGTCTGAAGCCGCAGATGCGGCGCAAGAGGCCGCGTCCGACGCCGTGGCCATGGCCGAAGACGCCGCCCATGAGGCCGGAGAAGCTCTCGAAGCCGCCGGCGATGAGATGAGCGACGCGGCTGACGACGCGACGAACTGAGTTCAGACCCCAGACATGACGAAGGGCGGCGCGTTCAGCGGGCCGCCCTTTTCATGTCTGAAAGGCCTTGCGAGGCCCTGTCGCCTCAGGCGGCGCGAGACTGCTTCTTCACCTTGGCCACGGCGCGGTCGCGCTTCAGGCGCGACAGGTGGTCGATGAACAGCACGCCCTCCAGGTGGTCCATCTCGTGCTGGATGCAGACGGCGAACAGGCCCTCGGCGTCCTCTTCCACCTGTTCGCCCTGATAGTTGAGGTAGCGCAGCTTGACCTTGGCCGGGCGCTCGACCTCGTCATAGATGTCCGGGATCGAGAGGCAGCCCTCCTCGTAGGGGGCGGTGTCGTCCGAGGCCCAGAGAATCTCGGGATTCACATAGTAGCGGGGCTGGCGCTCCTCGTCGGGGCCGGCGATGTCCATGACGATCACCCGCTTGGGCACGCCGACCTGGATGGCGGCCAGGCCGATGCCCGGCGCGGCGTACATGGTCTCCAGCATGTCGTCCATGAGGGCGCGCAGCTCGTCGTCCACGGCGGCGACAGGTTGCGAGACCTGCTTGAGGACCGGATTGGGGACAGTGAGGATTTCGCGGATAGCCATGATCGGGAGGTAAGGGGCCAGCCCACAGGCGTCAAGGTCAGCGGCCTCCCAGCCGCTAACCGTCGTCGCCCACCGCCCGGATGCGTGGCGCAGACTCCGTCTCGCCCGCCAGCTTGGCCAGGGGCCGGACAGCGGTCTCGATGGGGGCAAGCTCGGGGATCTCCCGGCCCTCGTGATCGACCTTCAGATCCTCGAAGCGACGGGCCTGGGTGAGCACCTGGGTCTCCAGGGAGCCGACCATCTGATTGTACTTGCCGACCGCCTCTTCCAGCTTCTTGCCCACGGCTGCGGCATGGCCGCCCATGACCGACAGGCGCTTGTAGAGCTCGCGGCCGAGCTTGGAGATCTCCTGGGCGTTGGCCGCCTGCTCCTCCACCCGCCAGCCATAGACCACGGCCTTGCACAGGGCGAAGAGGGTGGTCGGCGTCACCACCAGAACCCGGCGGTCCATGGCCTCGCTCATCAGGTCCGGCGCCCGGTCCAGCGCCGCGGCCAGGAAGCTGTCGCCGGGGATGAACATGGCCACGAAGTCCGGCGAGGCCTCGAACTGATCCCAATAGGCCTTGGCCGACAGGCTCTGCATGTGGGCCCGGACGCTCTGGGTGTGGCGCACGAAACAGGCCTCGCGCACGGCGTCGTCGGTGGCGTCCTGGGCGTCGAGGAAGGCGTTGAGCGAGCACTTGGCGTCGATCACGAACAGGGCCCCGCCCGGCAGACGGACCGTCACGTCGGGACGGCGGCGGCCCTCCTCAGAGTCGGTGGAGACCTGCTCGTCGAAGTCGTAGCGATGCGAGAGCCCGGCGGCCTCCAGCACATTGCGCAGGGTCTGCTCGCCCCAGCGGCCCTGGACGCCGGCCCCCCGGCGCAGGGCGGCCGACAGCTTGCGCGCCTCCTCCTGGGTGGCGGTCGACGCGGTGAGCAGCTGGGCGATCTGCGCCTTGAGCCCGCCGGTCTCCTCGGCGCGGGTCTTCTCCACCGCGGTGACCTGTTCCTGGAACTTGGCCAGCGTTTCGGCGACCGGCTTCAGCTGGGCCTCAAGGCGCGCCTGGGCCAGCTGCTCGCGATTGCGGAAGGTCTCTTCGGTGCGCTTGAGCAGGGCCTCGGCGACCACATTGGCCGACTGGGCGGCCTGGTTGCGCAGGATCTCGGCCTGGGCTTCAGACTGGGCCTTGAAGCTGCGCAGCTCGGCCTCGGCGTTGGCGCTCTGGTCCCGCAGGCTCCAGTAGTCGCCCTGCAGCCGGTCGGCCCGGCGACGCTCCATCAGCGCCCAGGCGAAACCGGCCACGGCGGCCAAGGCGCAGACCACGACGGCGACGAGGGAGGCATCCAGGTTCATGCTCCGTTCCTAGCGGGAGTCGGCGGCCGGGGCCAGGGGGCCGCCCTCGTCCTTCGAGGCCCGCTTACGCGGGCGCCTCAGGATGAGGTCGGAATGGACCGCCTTACCCACGTCCCTCATCCTGAGGTGCGAGCGCCAGCGAGCCTCGAAGGACGCAAGGCGCCTCCGCCTCAGGCCGGGCGGCGGGCTCGCAGGGCCTGGGCGATGGTGCCGTCGTCCAGCCAGTCCAGTTCGCCGCCGACCGGCACGCCGCGGGCCAGCATGGAGATGGTCACGCCGCAGGGCGCCAGGCGCTCGGCCAGATAGTGGGCGGTGGTCTGGCCATCCACCGTGGCCGGCAGGGCCAGGATCACCTCGGTCACCTCGGGGGCCTCGGCCCGGGCGACCAGAGAGCCCACCCGCAGGGAATCGGGCCCGACCCCGTCGAGGGCCGAAAGCAGGCCGCCCATGACGTGATAGCGCCCGCGGAAGGAGCCGCCCCGCTCCATGGCCCAGAGCGCGCCCACCTCCTCGACCACGCAGATCATGCCGGCGTCCCGTTCGGGATCGGCGCAGACCGCGCAGGGGTCGCGGGTGTCCAGGGCGCCGCAGAGCGAACAGGTCTTCACCCGCTCAGCCGCGTCGGCCAGGGCCTGGGCCAGCGGCGTCAGCAGCTGTTCGCGACGCTTGAGCAGGGCCAGCGTGGCGCGCCGGGCTGACCGCGGCCCCATGCCGGGCAGCTTGGCCAGCAGCGCGATCAGCCGCTCGATCTCGGGTCCGGAGGATGCGGCCAAGGGCGTCGATCAGAACTTGGGCATGCCGGGCAGGCCCATGCCGGCCAGGGGGCCGGCGGCCTCGCGCATCACCTCGGCCTGCATGGCATCGAGCTTGCGCTTGGCGTCCGCATGGGCGGCCACCATCAGGTCCGACACCACCTCGCCTTCGCCGGGCGCCAGCAGGCTCTCATCGAGCACCACCCCGGCCAGCTCGCCCGAGCCGCGCAGGGTCAGCCTGACCATGCCGCCGCCGGACGTGCCCTCGACCGTGGTCTCGGCCAGCCGCGCCTGGGCGTCGGCCAGCTTCTGCTGCATGGCCTGGGCCTGCTTCATCAGGGAGCCAAGGTCCTTCATCGGCTAGTCCTCTTCGGTTTCGCTCTCGTCCTCGCCGGTGGGCTGGACGTCGGGTTGCGGCAGGGCGCGGACGCTGAGGATCTCCGCGCCGGGGAAGGCCTCCATGACGGAACGCACAAAGGGGTCCTGTTCGATCCGCTCCCGGGCCTCGCGCTCCTCGCGCTTCTGCAGCTCCCAGCGGCTTTCGGCCCCGCCGCCGCCCTGGGCGACGATCAGCCAGGGCTGGCCGGTCCATTCCTTGAGCCGTCCGGCCAGGCGCTGGATCAGGGTGTTGGGGGCGCCGGGCGCCGGTTCGAACTCGATAACGCCGGGGCGGAAGGCGATGGGGCGCACGAAGCGCTCCACGTCCAGCCGCAGGGAGATGTCGCGCTTCTGCTCGATCAGCGCGATGACGTCCTCGAACCGGCGCAGGCTGATCTCAGTGGTGGCTTGCGCCTGGGGCTGGGCCATCTGGCGGGCCATGGCCGTCGCCCCGCCGCCCGAGCCCATTCCCGAACCACCGCCGCCGCCACCGCCGCCGCCGCCGGAGGGGCCGGAGCCGCCCGGCAGGGGCTCGCCGGCCTGCAGTTTTTTAAGCGCCTCTTCGGGACCTGGCAGGTCGGCGGCATAGGCCAGGCGGATCAGGGCCATGTCCACGGCCGCGGCCGGATCGGGCGCGCGGCGCACCTCCTCATGCGCCCGCAGCAGGATCTGCCAGACCCGCGAGAGCGTCCCGGCCGACAGGGCCGCGCCGATGGCGGTCAGGCGGGCGGCTTGGTCCTTGGGCATGACCAGGGCCTGGGGTCCGACGGCCTTGGCCACCGAGGCCGAATGGCAATGCTCCAGCAGGTCGCCCATCACCTGGGCCGGGTCGGCCCCATAGCCATAGAGGCTGCGGAAGGTCTCGATGGCGGGACCGCCCTCGCCCTTCATGGCCTGCTCGAACAGGCTGATGGTCTGGGCGCGGTCGGCCAGGCCCAGCATGTCGCGGATGGAGACGGCGCTCACCGTCTGGCCGGACTCCGCCTGGACGATGGCCTGGTCGAGCATGGACTGGGCGTCGCGG
>CAZERE010000049.1:0-20470 GCA_964515365.1 uncultured Phenylobacterium sp.
CCAAACATCAATAACGCCCGCCAGGATTAACCTCCGGCGGGCGTTTCTGCGTTCGGGCCGCGGGCCCGCCGCCCCTTCGGCTAGTTCACAGGCGCAGCGTCAAGACCGGCCTCGGTCAGCCGCCGCCAGAGGTCTTGATCGAAATTCCGGTCCGTGGCCGCCGCCCCGGTGCGGACGACCACCATGCGGCGGCTTGGAACGATATAGAGCCGCCGGTCCAGCGCCCCGAAGGCGCCCACCAGGTCGGCCGGCGCGGTCGCGATCAGGGGGCCTTCGCTCCGTTCGCCCTGGGCGCGGATGACGTGGTCGCCGCCGTTCAGCCACCAGAGCCGCCCATAGGCTGGGTTGGCGTCCGAGGGTTGGAAGAGGGCGTCGAGCTGGCCTTGCGAGATGACGCGGGTTCCGTCCTCCGCCAGCCCGTTGTTGAGGATCATCAGGCCGAAGCGGGCGATGTCCTGCGGTGTCGTCACCAGGCCTGTGGCGTTCCCGACCGAGGCCAGGGCGGCGGGCCGCTTGCGCCAGGCCGTCTGGCCCATGCCCAGCGGCGTGGTCAGCCAGTCCCGGGTGATAGCCTCCAGCGGCTGGCCGGTCGCCGCGGTGAGGATGTCCTTGGTGATCGCATAGACCGGCGTGTTGTAGAAAAAGACCGATCCGGCGGGCGCCACATAGGCGAAATGCTCGTCGAGACCCGAACTCATGGTCAGAAGATCGATGACCCGGATCCTGGCTTCCTGATCGGCCGAGGCCTTTGACCATCCCTCGCCGAGGTAGCGCGAAACCGGCGCGTCGACGTCGAGCAGACCCCTGTCGATGGCGACGCCGACAAGGACGGCGAGGAAGCTCTTCTGCTGGGACGCGACGTCCTCCAACAGGACGCCGTCGGCGGTCAGGCCATAGGTGAGGTTGGCGAACACCGGGTCGTCCTGGGGGGCCGGCCAGGCCTCATGGACCAGCGCCTCGCCATCCCGGATCACGATGAAGCCGGTGCTGTTCTGGCCTCTCAGATAGGCGAGGAGATCAGTCATCGCAGCCGAGGCGGGCGCTTCGGGCGTGGGGCGAGCGGCCGGTTGCGCGCCGGCGCCCGGCGCGGCTGCGAAAAGGACGAGGACCGCAGCGATGGTGCGAGCCGGGCGCGTGGATGTCCTCGTCGCGTTCCGAGGATTCGGGCGGTGTTTCATTATGCGTGGCAAGCACTCAACCCCCCAATGCGCTGCTGCATCCGCCGCCGCCGACAACGACGCCCGCATCATTTGGTAGGTCGCAGGGGCGCTGTGGGCAAGCCATCTGTCGGGGCGCCTCGAGCGCCATTCAGCTTCTCTCTTTTCGGCATGGCCGATGGTCCACAGGCCGCCAGACCTATGCGAGGATGGCGCGGCGAACACGCCTTGTGACGCAAACCAGTCTCAACAGAACGATTCCGGGGGACGACCACATGACGGGGCCAGACAGGCGAGTCTTTCTGGGCGCCGGCGTGCTGCTGTCGCTCGCCGCGGGCGCGCCTGTGGCCCGAGCAACTCAGCCGGGCGGCAAGGGCGCAGCCATGAACACAGCATCCATTGAGACCGATCTGCTTCGCTATGTCGGCTATGGCGAAAAGCGCGCCGGCGGTCCCGGGGACACGGCCTGCGGCGAGTGGCTGGCCGGCGAGCTTTCGGGCCTGGGTTACGAGGTCGAGCGGCAAACCTTTTCCGCGCCGTTCTTTGACGCGCAGCGGGCCGACATCGAGATGGGCGGCGCCCGCACCGCCCTCTATCCTCAGCCCATCGTGATGCCCACAGGCGCCGAAGGCCTCACCGGCCCCCTGGTGCGGGTCGATTCCGCTGGACGCTTCGCGGGATCGCTGGACGGCGCCATCGCCGTGGTCGACCTGGCGCATGCGCGCTGGTCGTCGCTGCTGTCGCCAGGCGCGAGAGATCCCCTCAAGCGGGCCTTCGCCGGCGGCGCCAAGGCGGCCGTGGCGATCACCAATGGCCCGACCGGCAAGGTGATCGCGCTCAACGCCGATGGCCGCGGTCCGATGTTCGATGGGCCGGTCGCCTTGCTCGCCCCGGAGGACGCCGGCGACATCCTGGCCGGCGCCATGGAACGGCGAGAGGCGCGCCTCACCATCCAGGGGGACGGCGGGCGGCGGACGGCCTTCAACTTTGTCGGCCGGATGGACCGGGGCAAGGGCCGGTGGCTGGCGATCTCGACCCCCCGGTCCGGCTGGTTCGTGTGCGCGGGCGAGCGGGGACCCGGCGTGGCGGTCTGGCTGGATCTTGCGCGGTGGGCGCCCGACGCCCTCCCGGACTACGATCTGGCCTTCGTCTGCAACACGGGCCACGAATACGAATACCTCGGGGCGGCCGAGGCCATGAAGGCGATCGCCCCGCCGCCGGCCGCCACGCGCTTCTGGCTCCACCTGGGGGCCAATGTCGCGGCCCGCGACTGGCATGAGACTCCCGGGAAACCGACCCCGCTGCCCAGCGTGGACAGCCAGCGCTTCCTGTCGCTATCGCCCGACCTGCTGCCGCTGGCCCGGGAGGTGTTCGCTGGGCAGGCCGGCTATGAGGCCCCGGTCTCGAGCCAGGTGCTGGCCGCCGGCGAACTGGTCGAGGTCATCAAGGCCGGCTACAGCCCGGCCGCCGGGGTCTTCGGCATCCACCGCTATCACCACGTGGCCGAGGACGACGCGCGCTGCCTGAACGTCGAAGCGACCACAGCGGCGGCGGAGGGCTTCCGCCAGCTCGTCTCCCAGGTGGCGGCGTCGGTCTAGGTTCGGACGGCGGGGGCCGCCGGCTGGCCGTTCAGGCCCCGGCCTGACCCCTGGGCTTGCAGATCGTCATGAAGCCGCCGGCCATGAAGGCGGCCATGCGCTCCTTGACGGCGACGAAGTCCTCGGAGCTGCACGCCCCATTGGACAGTTTGTCGATGCGGCCGGTCCTGGCCAAGGTCAGCATCAGCGCGCCGGTGACGAAGTGGTAGCCCCAGAAGATGTCGGCCTCCGCGCAGTCGGGCAGGGCCTTCTTCAGGAGATCGATCAGGCGCAGGACCACCGGATCGAAGTGCTGGTCCATCAGTTCGGCGCCCCATTCGGGCGTATTGGCCACCTGGGCGCCGAGGGCTCCATAGTTCTTCCAGGGCTCGCCGCCCTGGATATAGAGATCAAGGTCGGTGTCGAGGAAGGCGCGCAGGGCCCCTTCGACCGTCGGACTTCCCTGGGTCTCGGCGTCGTAGCGGTCGAGGGCCGCCATCCGCAGATCGCGGGTCACCACGGCCCGGCGGGCGAAGACCGCGTCGAACAACTGCTTCTTGTCGTTGAAATAGTAGTTCAGGAGGGTGTGGTGGGCGCCGACCTCCTTGGCGACATCCTTCAGCGTCACCCCGTGCAGGCCATGGCGGGAAAACAGGCGCTCGGCCGCATCGAGGATCTGCTCCATCTTGTCGGCGCGCTGCTGCTCCTTGGACGGGCGCGCGGCCGCACGTACAGGGGGCGCGGCCCTGCCCTTGGGCGAGGGTTTCGGGACGCTCTTGGGGAGGGGATCACTCGCGGCCATACTCAGCTCTCAGTCGGGACTTGTCGATCTTACCAGTAGCGGCCAGCGGCATCTGTTCCAGCCGGATGATGGCGTCGGGAATCCACCAGGACGCCACCCGCGTGTGCAAAGGCGAAAGCAGGGCCTCGTCGCTGACCCCCTCGCTGCGGGTCTGGACCACCAGGACCGGCCGCTCGCCCCATTTGGGATCGTGACGCCCGATCACGGCGGCCAGAAGGACCCCTGGAATCTCGTTGACCACCGCCTCGATCTCGGCGGGATTGATCCATTCGCCGCCGGACTTGATGAGGTCCTTCGCCCGGCCGGTGATGGTCAGCTCGCCGGTCGCATCGATGCGGGCCAGGTCGCCGGTGGGAAACCAGCCATCCTCGTCTGTGGCCGGGGCGGTCTCACCGAAATAGCGGCGCACCACCGCCGAACCCTTCACCTTCAGATGCCCCTCCGCCCCCCGCTGGTCTGGGAGTGGGCGGCCATCGGCGTCGGTCAGCAGCAGATCCACCCCGACGGCCGGCCGGCCGGAGCGAACGGCTGAGCGGTGCGGATCGTTCGGCCGGGCGAAGACGCCGGACGGCGAAAGCTCGGTCATGCCCCAGCTGGTCTGGACGGTGACGCCGAGCCGGTCCTCCAGGCGGGCCATGAGCGCCGGCGCCAAGGGCGCGCCGCCGACCACCAGGCGCGCC
Source organism: uncultured Phenylobacterium sp. (assembly GCA_964515365.1). Lineage (GTDB taxonomy): Bacteria > Pseudomonadota > Alphaproteobacteria > Caulobacterales > Caulobacteraceae > Phenylobacterium. The sequence continues at coordinate 4,217 of CAZERE010000049.1, forward strand.
AGGGTCGGCGTCTGGCCTCCGGTCGCCTCGATGTGCTCGAGCAGCCCCAGCCAGACGGTGGCGACGCCGACCCCGATGGTGACGCCCTCGGCCTCGATCAGTTGCGCCAGGGCCGCGCCCTCCAGGCTCCGGCCCGGCAGCACCATCCTGGCGCCCGCCGCCGGTATGGCGAAGGGCAAGCCCCAGGCGTTGGCGTGGAACATCGGCACCGCCACCAGCACCCGGTCGCGGGCCGAGAGGCCCAGGACGTCAGTCTGCAGCAGGCGCAGGGTGTGCAGATAGCTCGAGCGGTGCGTGTAGGTGACGCCCTTGGGCGCCCCCGTCGTCCCGGAGGTGAAGCAGAGACCGCAGGGCGCCGTCTCGTCGAACTGGCCCCAGGCGATCTGGGGGTCTGCGCCATCGATCAGCGGCGCCAGGCGGGCGGGGGCTGCGTCGTCAGTCGTCGTGTCGGCGTCAATCACGAGCAGGTCGATGTCGGCGACCGCCATCCGGGCCAGCCGGCCTGCGAGGTCCGCCAGGTCCTGGCTTACGATGAGAAGGCGCGCCTCGGATCGGGCGAGCATGGCTGCAAGCTGGTCTTCGGTCAGCCGGGGATTGAGCGTGTGACACACGGCGCCCATGGCCATGATCCCGTACCAGACCTCCAGGTGCGCCTGGCTGTTCCAGGCCAGGGTCGCGACCCGGTCGCCGGCCCTCACGCCCCGGTCGTGCAGCACCTGCGAAACACCGCGGGCCCGCGCGCGCAGGTCGGCATAGCCGATGCGGGATCGCCGGCCATCGGCCTGGGCGCTGACCACCTCGGCCTGTGGAGTCCATTTGGCGGCGTGGTCGAGGAACTTGTCGAGGGTGAGCGAATAGGCCTGCATCTCCCCGTCGGCTACGGGCATGGCGGTCCTCCGGCCGGGAGCGGCGGCGCCACGACGCCCACATTCCAGTTCCAGGCCATGGTCCCATCCCTTTGTCGCCGGCAGACGACGGCTTCGTTCAGTTCGAACATGCCGGGCATGAGATCGCGGCCCGGCTGGGGCGCTTCGGCGAAGGCCATGTAGGACTGACCCTCGCCATAGGGGCGCCAGGCCGGCGCGCCCTCGACCGCCGGCGTCCCGCTGCGCGCGAAACCCGCCCAGTAGCCCATCATGGCCGCAGCGAGCGCTCGTTCGGTCGGCGTGTCAGGCGGGGCTGGCCACCTGGGCGGCGTGCGTCCATGGGTCCCGAACACATAGGGGATTTCGGCGGCGTGAAAGGCGTGCAGGTCCAGCTGGTCGGCGGCGTGATAGCCGTGGTCGAACAGGTAGAGATAGGCGTCCCGCCCCTGGGCGGTCTGGCTGCGCGCCAGACGTTCGGCGGTCCAGCCGTAGAGCGCATCGCGCGGCGCAGCCAGGACACTGGCGGCCGGATCGGCGCTCGGATAGAGCCTGAGGAAATCCTCGGCCAGGTCGCCGTAGCGCGCGCCGATGAGCGCTTCATAGGCCTCCGGGCTCTCGGGCGGCGGCGGCGCCAGGAAGCGGAGCGAGCGGATCTCCCCCTCATTGAAGCCGGCCAGGATGGGAACCGGCGCCTGCTCGCCGCGATCAAAGACCTCCACCAGCTGACGCGGCAGGACGCGGCCATCCACCGCCCCCCAGGGCTGGAAGCCGGCCATGGCGGCCGCGACCGTCAGGGTCTGGGCGTCCATGGCCCGGAGGCGGGCCAGGCTGCGGGCTTCCAGCCGACGGCCGAGTTCCACGCCGGCCGATTCCGCCGAGGGCGCCCCGTGCCGATCGGCCTTCAGCTCGGGCGTCGAGATCATGTAGGCGCTCTGGGCCACCGCCCTGTGGAACAGGCCGCGGGCCGCCGGCGAGGCCATGAGATACATGACGCTCAGCGCGCCTGCCGACTCCCCGGCGATGGTGACCCTGGCGGGATCGCCCCCGAAGGCGGCGATATTGGCCTGCACCCACCTCAGCGCTGCGATCTGGTCGAGCAGTCCGTAGTTTCCGGAGACGCCGTCGGGGGATTCCGCGCTGAGTTCCGGATGGGCCAGATAGCCCAGCACGCCCAGCCGATAGTTGATCGTGACCACCACCAGCCCCTGGGCGGCGAGCTTGGCCCCGTCATACATCGGCTCGCTACCGGCGCCTGTGGTCAGGGAGCCGCCGTGGATCCAGACGAACACCGGGGCGTCGCGGGACTCGGTCGGCGCCCAGACATTCAGGAACAGGCAGTCCTCGCTGACCGCCGGGTGGTGCGCGGCATAGATGCTGCCGGGCCGGGACGGGGGCTGGGGACAGGCCGCGCCGAACTGTGAGGCCTCGCGCACATCGGTCCAGCTCGCCGCCGGGGCCGGCGGGCGCCACCGCAGAGGCCCCAGGGGCGGGGCGGCGTAGGGCAGGCCCCTGAAGACCGCGACGCCATCCTGGACCTCGCCGCGAACCGGCCCGGAGGCGGTCTGGACGACCGGGCCCTGGGCCAGCGCCTGGGCGGGCAGGGAGAGAACTGAAGCCGCCAGCAGGGCGATCATGCTGCGTTTCACGTCTGAGTCTCCACGCCCTCGCGCCGGATCGCCCGGGCCAGCCACAGGAAGGCCAGGATCGCCACGCCGTAGAACGGGACGAGGCTGTAGAAGGCCAGCTGCAGCGAGTTGTCCGGATGGGACGGGCGCAGCCAGTCGCTCATGAAGCCCAGATAGGTCGGCCCGAGGCCCAGCCCGATCAGGTTCATGACCAGCAGGAGCAGCGCGCCGGCCAGGGTCCTCTGGTCGGGGCGAACCTCCTCCTGCACCAGGGTGACGGCCGGGGAGAGGTAGAAATAGTTGAGCGCCGTCGGCAGGGCGAGGAAGGCCAGGGCCAGAGGCCAGCTGGGCGCCCAGACGAACCCGACGAACAGCGGCGCGGCCAGGGCCAGGCCGGCGGCGGGGATGTAGGCGTAGGCCGCCTTCCATCGCGGCGCGTAGCGATCGATCAGCCGGCCCGAAATGAACATGCCGGCGCTGACCCCGACGCCGATCAGCAGGGCGTACCACAGGGCGACCTGCTCCAGGGACATGCCCTTTTCGCGCATCAGGAACAGGGTGGTGAAGTTCAGGACGGCGTAGGTCACGAACTGGGTCGCCGCACAGGCGAGTGCGGTGCGCAGCAGTACGGGGTGGCTGAAGAACAGCCGGCAGGTCGACCAGAAGCCCGACTGAGGGGCCGCCGCGGCGGTTGCGTCCAGGACCTCGGCGGGGGCGGGGGCCGGGGCGTCGAGACCCCCGCGCCGCGGCTCGCGCACGAAAATCCAGACGCCGACCGCGGTGACCACGCCGACGGCGCCGACACACAGAAAGGCCAGGCGCCAGGAATAGGCTGCGGCGATGGAGGCGCCAAAGGCGATGCCGATGGCCTGACCGATGGGCGGCCCCAGATTGAACAGGCTGAGGGCCGTGCCCCGCCGGCCGGAGGGGAAGTAGTCGGAAATGATGGCGTAGGACGGCGGCACGCCGCCGGCCTCGCCCACGCCCACGGCCATCCGCGCCGCGGCCAGTTGCGGATAGCTGCCCGCCATGCCGCAGGCTGCGGTGGCGGCGCTCCAAAGTCCGCAGGAGAAGGCCAGCACCTTCACCCGGTTGGTCCGGTCGGCCAGCCATCCCACCGGCAGGGCGAGGATGCAGTAGAAGAGCGCGAAATAGAGACCGCTGATCAGGCCGAGCTGACCGTCTGTGACGCCAAGTTCGTCCTGGATGGGTTTGGCCAGGATCGACAGCAGCTGCCGATCCAGGAAGTTCAGGACATAGATGAAGCAAAGGGTCGCCAGCACCGCCCAGGCCGTGGGGCCTGGGCGGGCGGTGACGGCGGCGGCGGGGGAATGCGCCTGGACCGACATCAGTAGACGTACCCGACACGGACGCCGATCGTGCGCGGGCGGACCCGGGCGTAGCGGCTGGCCGTGAAGGCCTCGGGGTGCACATAGGTCACCGACCGGTCGTCAAACAGGTTCTCCACATAGGCGCCGACGGTGAAGTGGTCGAAGGCGGCGGCCACATTGGCGTTGACCACCGTATAGGCGTCGGTGTGGTCGAAGGTCGGGATGGGGACGGTGGGCCGCCCTGGCGTGTTGGGGAAGGTGTTGGGGAAGGAGCCCACCCGCTGAATCGACAGCGAGGCGTTGCCTTCGGCCGTCGCGCCGACGGGGAAGCGATAGCTGGTGACCAGCGAGCCCTGGAACTGCGGACCCGAAAGGCGCACCCCTTCCTCGGCCCCCGAAATGGCCGCCTCCTGGGGCGACAGGTCGTCGACCTCGGAGTCGTTGATCGAGCCGGTCAGGGCGACGGTCCAGTTGGGGTGGGGCATGGCCTGCAACTCGAACTCCAGGCCCTGGCTGATGGCCCCGCCGATATTGGTGGCGAACTGGACGGAGTCCGACACCCGGTTGGCCTGGACCTGGATGTCGTTCCAGTCGATCCGGTAGAGGGCCAGATTGGCGTTGAGGCGGCCGTCCAGCCAGCGGCCCTTCAGCCCGACCTCGTAATTGATCAGATTGTCGGAATCCGCCCCGGGCGGGATCACCAGATCGGTGGGATCGACCACGCTGACCCGGCCGGCGAAGGCGTTGACGACCGGCGCGCGGAAGCCGGTGGCCACCGCCCCATAGACCGTCATGTTCGGCCGGGGCCGCCAGGAGAGGCTGAGGCGATAGGAGGGACCCTTCTCCTTGGCCTTGACCCCTTCGGCCGCCACGATCGGCGTGACGGTCAGGGGGCCGGACCTGTTGGCCAGGGCGTTGGTCAGATAGTTGCTGTTATAGCCGCCTTCGGTGAAGGCCTGGGCGTCGATGGAGCCGTATCGCAGGCCGCCGGTGACCCACAGATCATCGGTGAAGCGATAGGTCAGCTCGCCGAAGGCCGCCTTCTCATGGGCGATCGAGTGGTTGTACAGCCGCTGATAATACTCGTCGGGCAGGCCGGTGATGCCGCGGGCGGTCAGGAAATCCGATCGTGAGCGATAGCCGAAGTCCACGTCCCGGCGGCGCTCGAAATAGAAGCCGCCCACCGACCAGTCGAACCGTCCGCCGGAGTCGGAGACCAGCCGCATCTCCTGGACGAAGGTGTCGTCATAGGCGTCGGCGTCGAGCGCGAAGGCGATGGCCTGGGCGAAGGTTCCGGCCAGGTCCACATAGAAGGTCTGGTTGAATTCCGACCAGGTGGACGAACTGGTCAGGCGCGCGCCGTCGAACTGGTATTCGACCGTCACGTTCTGGTTGGTCATCTCGCCGGTGAACAGGTCCGGGCGGTCGGAGATGCGCTTGTCGATCCCCAGGGCCGGGCTGGTCAGCGAGGAATCCTTGGGCTCGCTGTCCTCGTGGGAGGCGGTGAGGCGCACCGAGAGCCGGTCGGTGGGCTCCCACAGCAGGCTGGCCCGCCCGCCCCAGGCCTCCAGCGCATTGGCGCCTTCAATCCCTGTGCCGACATTGTCGATATAGCCCTCTTCGTCCCGCCGGAAGCCGACGATCCGCAGGGCGAGCTTGTCCTCGATGAGCGGGATATTGACCATGCCGTTATAGCGCTGACGCAGGGCGTCGCCGTCGGTCATGCCGAAATCCACCAGGGCCTCGGCCTCGAAGGCCGCCGGGTTGGGCTTCTTGGTCAGGATGCGCAGGGCGCCGGCCAGGGAGCCCGAACCGAACAGGGTGCCCTGGGGCCCGCGCAGGAATTCGATCCGCTCCACGTCGAACAGGGTGGGATCGAGGATGGTCGAATTGCCGTTCGACGAGATCGGCAACTCGTCGATATAGATCGCCACCGTGCTCTGCAGGTTGGCGTTGTAGCCGTTGGTGGAAATGCCGCGGGCGGTGAAATTGTTGAAGTTGGCGCTGGCCCGGTTCAGCACGACGCCCGGCGTCTCATAGGCCAGGCCCTCATAGCCGACGATGCCCTTCCGGTTGAGCTCTTCCTGCGACAGCGTCGTGATGCTGAGCGGCACATCCTGCAGCCGCTCTTCGCGTCGGGTGGCGGTGACGATGACCTCCTCGACCACCGCTGCTTCGGCCTGGGTGCGCGTGGCGGCCGTCTGCGCCACGGCCGTCGTCGAAGCCCCCGCGCACGCGACCGCGCACGCTGAGGCGAGAAGATACGCCCTCATTTGATGTCCTCCCTCGACGTCGGTCATGAGCGCCGACGTTCGCCGGGATGGGGACATGATCAGGGGAGGGAGTCAATATTCACTCTCAAGAGGGTGAATAACTAGGTTCTTTGGTTTCTGGGCGCATGGTTCAGCTGTCGCTCCATCAGCCGGCGGAGTTTGGCGGAGTCAGACCGCCCAGAGATGGGTAAGGCGAGCCTGATCGATCTGGGCGCCGGGACCCTGGCGAATCGTCCATGGGTCGGGCCCGTCGCGGGTCTGGCCAGCGCCACGGGCAGGCCTAGTCTGACCTCAGTCCAGGGCGCGGAGGATGGCGCGAACGGGCGCGGCGTCGGCGGTGGCCAGCTTCAGCGGCAGGGCGATCAGCTCGTAGCGACCGTCGGGCACGCCATCGAAGACCAGGCCTTCCAGAATGGCCATGCCATGGCGCCTGACCATCAGGTGCGCCTCCAGGTCCTTGGCGTCTTCGGGGTCCAGGGACGGGGCGTCGAGGCCGATCAGGATCACCCCACGCTGGCCCAGCATATCGATGAGTTCGGGGCTCGGGCAGGCGAAGCTGGACGGCCACGCGTCGGTCGGAAAGGTCTCGAAGGTGCGGATCAGCAGCCGCCGCACGCCGGGCTCAAGACGGTCCACCACCTCTTCGGGCGAAATCCGCCCCTCGGCCCGGATGACGCTGATCAGCTGGGCCTCGCCGAGATAGGGCAGGAGCCGAACGGCCCCGATCGGCGCGCCCTCGGGGTCATAGTGCAGCGGGGCGTCGGCATGGGCGCCGGTGTGGGTCGACAGCGTCAGGCGGCTGACATTGACCGGGCAGCCGTCCTCCAGCACCCAGGTCAGGACCTCTTCATAGGGGGTGTCGCCGGGCCAGACCGGAAGGCCTTTGCGAAGGCTCTGGCTGATGTCCCAGATCCGCCGGCCGGCCTCGTCGGTCTGGATCACAGCCGCGTCCTCACGCTGAGAAGTTCGGGAAAGAAGGCGCCTTGCAGCGCATGGCTGAGATAGGCCACGCCGGAGCTGCCCCCCGTGCCGGTCTTGAAGCCGATGATCCGCTCGACGGTCTTCATGTGGGCGAAGCGCCACTGCTGGAACCGGAACTCCAGGTCCACCAGCTTCTCGGCCAGGTCGTAGAGATCCCAGCGGGCCTCCGGGTTGCGATAGACCTCAAGCCAGGCGTCCTCGACGCCGACGCTGGCCTCATAGGGGTCTGTCCAGTCGCGCTCCAGGCGGTCCTCCGGGACGGGCAGCCCGCGACGGGCCAGGAGGCGAAGGGTCTCGTCATAGAGGCTGGGCGTCGCGCAGGCTGCGGCCAGCCGGGCATGAACCGCAGGATCGGTCTCGTGAACCGCCAGGGCGCGGGCGTTCTTGGCGCCCAGCAGGAATTCCAGCTCCCGATACTGGAACGACTGGAAGCCTGAACTCTGGCCCAGCGAGGGGCGAATGCGCTCGTAATCGCTCGGCGTCATGGTGGCCAGCACGTCCCAGGACTGGATCAGCTGGGTCTGGATGCGGCTCACCCGGGCGATCATCTTGGAGACCGGCCCCAGGGCGTCCTTGCGGATGTGATCCCGGGCGGCCTCCAACTCATGGAGCGACAGGCGCATCCACAGTTCGGAGCTCTGATGGATGACGATGAACAGCAGTTCGTCATGCTCATCCGAGAGGGGCGCCTGGGCCGACAGCAGGCGGTCGAGACGCAGATACTCGCCGTAGCTGATGTCAGGGCGGCTATGCAGTCCCGCCTCGGCCGGGGGCGTCGTCTTGGTCATGCCGGTCTCCGTCAGGTGACGGCCGAGACACGCTGGAAACGCGCCTCGCGCCAGAGGCCCGAGGCCATGACCTCGGCCAGACGCTCCACGGCGTCCCAGACCTCAGCATAGCCCACATAGAGGGGCGCAAATCCGAAGCGCAGGATGTCCGGGGCGCGGAAGTCGCCGACCACCCCGCGGGCGATCAGCGCCTGCATGATGGCGTAGCCTTCGGGATGGCGCAGGCTCACCTGACTGCCGCGCTCGGCCGCCGCCTCCGGGCAGGCCCGTTGAAAGCCGGCCTCGGCGCATCGCTCGGTCACCCGCCGCAGGAACAGCTGGCCCAGCGCCATCGACTTGGCCCGCAACTCGCCCAGCGCCACGCCGTCGAAGGCGTCGAGGGCGGCGTCCAGGGCGCTCATAGCCAGGACCGGCGGCGTTCCACAGAGCGCCCGGGTGAGTCCCGGCGCAGGTTCGTAGTCGTCACCAAAGGCGAAGGGTTTGGCGTGCCCCATCCAGCCGGTCAGCGGCGAGCGAAAGCCGGCCTGATGGCGCTCGGCGACGAACAGGAAGGCCGGCGCGCCCGGGCCGCCATTCAGGTACTTGTATCCGCACCCCACGGCCAGATCGGCGCCGCAGCCGTTCAGGTCGACCTCCAGGGCGCCGGCGCTGTGGCTGAGATCCCAGAGCGCCAGGGCGCCGACGGCGTGGGCGCGGGCGGTCAGGGCGGCCATGTCGTGCAGGGCGCCGCTCTTGTAGTGGACGTGGGTGAGCAGCAGCAGGGCGACGCTGTCGTCCAGGGCGTCATCCAGCGCCGAGGGCTCGACGATGCGCAGCTCGACCCGGTCGCCCAGCAGGTCCTTCAGGCCCTGGAGGATGTAGAGGTCGGTGGGGAAGTTGCCCGGCTCGCTGACGATCACCCGGCGGCCAGGCCGAAGATCGAGGGCCGCGGCGGCCAGCTTGAAGAGATTGGCCGAGGTGGAGTCCGCGGCGATGACCTCTGTGGACGAGGCTCCGATCAGCGGGGCGATGCGCGCGCCCACCCGTTGGGGCAGGCCGACCCAGTCATGGGTGTTCCAGCTGCCGATCAGGTCGCGGCCCCACTGCTGATCGACCACCTCGCCCATACGGCGGCGCACCGAGCGGGGCAGGGCGCCCAGGGAGTTGCCGTCCAGATAGATCAGGCCGTCCGGCAGATCGAACAGGGCGCGCCGGTCGGCCAGAGGGTCGGCGGCGTCCAGGGCGATGCAGTCAGCGCGCGTTTGCGGCATGGGCCTGTCTCTCCTGCGGCGGGCCAAGCTATCGGTACACCTCTAACGCGGCAGGCTCCAAGCCGACCGCCTGAGCGGCGCCCAGGAAAGCGGCGCCGGTCGCCTCGAACGCCATCACCCAGGGCGCCCGGAGCCCCGTCGCGCGCCTGGGCGCAAACGGGCTCGCCCAGATCCGCATTGATGTATGACAATCATACGGAAATCTTGTGGAGGGCGTTTCTATGGCGAGCTTGTTCAGAACCCTGGCCGGCGGCGTGGCCCTGGCCTGTGCTCTAGGCGCCGGCCCTGGCCTTGCGCAAACGCCGGGGCCTGCGCCGACGCCGAAGACCACCGCCATCCATGCCGGGCGCCTGATCGACGGCCTCTCGGCGCGGCCGCAGAGCCAGGTCACCATCCTGGTCCGCGATGACCGGATTACGGCGGTCGAGCCTGGCTTTGTCTCGCCCCCGGGGGCCGAGGTGATCGACCTGTCGAACGCCACCGTCCTGCCGGGCCTGATCGATGGCCACACCCATGTGACCTCCCTGCGGCGCACTGGCAACGGCATCGCCAAGAGCGTCACCTATTCGCCGCTGGACATGGCCCTGGCCGCCACGGTCAACGCCGAGGCCATCCTGCGTTCCGGCGTCACCACGGTGCGCGACCTGGGCGGCAACTATGGGACCGATGTGGCGCTGAAGAAGGCCATTGAGCTCGGCGAAGTGGCCGGCCCGCGCATGTGGGTGGCCGGCGAGGCCATCGGCCCGACCGGCGGCCACACCGACTGGAGCCATGGCTATGCCGAGGACATGTCCCGCCGCGACTGGGGCGCGGGCCTAGCCGATGGGCCGGACGCCGTCACCCGCCTGGCGCGCACCCAGCACAAGCTCGGCGTCAACATCATCAAGATCATGCCCAGCGGCGGCGTGGTCAGCCAGGGGGACGACCCCAAGGCCCAGCTGATGACCGAGGCCGAGATCAAGGCGGCCATCGACACCGCCCACGCCATGGGCATGAAGGTCGCCGCCCACGGCCATGGCAAGGAAGCCATCGACATCGCCGTCCGCCTGGGCGCGTCCTCCATCGAGCACGGCACCTATGCCGACGATGAGAGCTGGCGGCTGATGAAGGCTGCCGGGACCTATTTCGTGCCGACCCTGCTGACCACCCAGCGGCTCTATGAGCTGGCCAAGGCGTCCCCGGAGGCCCTCAATCCCTCCACCGTGGCCAAGGTTCTGGCCATGGGGCCGAGCCTGACCAAGCTGACCCGCGCCCACGGCGCCGGCGTCAAGATCGCCTTCGGCAGCGACACCGGGCTCGGCGAGAACCTGCAGGAGGCGGCCCTGATGGTCGAGGCCGGCATGACGCCGGCCGAGGTGATCCTGGCCGCCACGGCCAACGCCGCCGACCTGATCGGCTCCAACGAGATCGGCGCCGTGCAGGCCGGCCGCTATGCCGACATCGTGGCCGTCGCCGGCGATCCCCTGGCCGACATCACCGAGCTGGAGCGGGTCCAGTTCGTGATGAAGGGCGGGGTGGTCTACAAGGCCGGCGGCGAGAACCTGTACGTCCAGATGGTGAATCCGTGACCGCAGTTTCTCTCGCCGAAACCGGCGAGCCCGGCGCGGCAAGGCCGACCATCCGCGGCTGGCTGATCGTCGCGGTCTCCCTGGTGGGGATCTCGGCCGGGCCGGCCGCCTTCGGCATCGCCTCGCTCGGCCTGTTCATCGGGACCTTCGAGCAGCAGTTCGGCTGGGGCCGGGCGGAGATGAGCGCGGCGGCCTCGCTTATGATGCTGTGTTCGGCGGTCTCCATGCCGCTGGTGGGACGCCTGGTGGACCGGTTCGGCGCGCGCCGGGTGCTGATCCCCTCCCTGGTGATCCTGGCCGCCTGCATGCTGGCCCTGACCCAGGTCACCCAGCTCTGGCACTTCATGGCGATCTACGTCGCCATGGGGACGGTGGCGGCCGGCTCCAACAGCGTCGCCTATATGCGCGTCCTGGCCACCTGGTTCGACAAGTCCCGGGGCCTGGCCATCGGCATCGCCGGCAGCGGCACGGGCTTCGGCTTCGCCTATGTGCCCCTGGTGGGCCAGGGCGCCATTTCCCAGTTCGGCTGGCAGGGCGGCTATGTGGCGCTGGGCCTGATCCTGCTCTGCGTGGCCCTGCCGATGGTGGTCTTCCTGCTGCAGGAACAGCCGGGCGCGCCGGCCGGGCAGGGGGCGGACGCCCCGCCCGCCGCCGCCCTGGGCGACACGCTGAGGCAGGCCATGGCCAAGCGCGACTTCTGGATGCTGATCGCCATCTTCGTCGTGCTCGCCTTCGTTCTCTATGGGCTGATCCCGCACATGGTGCCCCTGCTCGGCGACCGGGGCATGAGCCCGGAAGCCGCCGCCGGGGTCGCCTCGATCTTCGGCCTGGCCACCTTCGGGGGCCGGATCCTGATCGGCTTCCTGCTCGACAAGTTCGACGCCCGGCACATCGGCCTGGTCTTCTTCAGCCTCTCGGCGGTGGGCCTGGCCCTGCTATGGGCGCCGCTGCCGGCCTGGGCGATGATCTTCCCGGCCCTGTTGCTGGGGGGCAGCCTGGGCGCCGAAGTGGACATGCTGGCCTATCTGGCCAGCCGCTATTTCGGCCTGAAGTGCTTCGCCCAGATCTTCGGGGTTCTGTTCGGGGCGGTGATGATCGCCATGGGCCTGGGCCCCGTCGCCTTCGGCTTCGTCTTCGACCTGACCGGTTCCTACCAGGCCATGCTGGCGGTCGGCGCCGGGCTCTGCCTGGTGGCCTCCAGCCTGGTCCTGACCCTCAACCCCTATCAGGAGCGCCGCCGCGGCGGACCGGTCTCGGTGACCTGAGCTTTCCTTGCGCGGCTCTCCCCGGTCGTCGCAACGAAAAGGAAGGGCCCGCGCCATCCCCTGGCGCGGGCCCTTTGTCGTTCCGGCCGTGATGGCGGCGATCAGGCCGCGGCGTAGTCGGCCGTATTGCCCTCGATCTGCACCCGGAAGCCCGAGCGTTCGTGCGGGAAATAGTCCCAGATCGCCAGGTGCTGGGTGCAGCGATTGTCCCAGAAGGCCACCGCATGGGGCGTCCAGCGGAAGCGCACCTGGAAATAGGCGTTCTCCGCATGCTTGAAGAGATACTGCAGGATGGCCTCGCTCTCGTCCTGCGGCACGTCGTTGATGTGGCTGGTGAAGCCGCGGTTGACGAACAACAGCTTGCGGCCCGTGGCCGGGTGGGTGCGGATCACCGGATGGACGGCCACCGGATACTTGCCGTCGGGGTCGAAGCGGCCGAAGGCCAGCTTGCCGTCATGGGTGGCGGTCAGCTGCTCCAGATAGGTCTTCATCGGCGCCGACAGGGCGTCATAGGCCGCATACATGCTGGAAAAGGCCGTATCGCCGCCCATCGGCGGCAGGGTGTGCAGATAGAGCACGCTGCCCATGGGCGGGACCGGCAGGCAGGACATGTCGGTGTGCCACTCCTCGCCGGCCACGTGCTTTGAGGTGGCGTCGGCGTGCAGCTTGCGCACCTCCGGGTGCTCGGGCAGGCCCTTCAGGGCGTGGATCTGCAACTCGCCGAAATACTGGCCGACCCGCTTCAGCGACTCAGGATCCAGGGGCTGGTCGCGGAAGAAGATCACGCCGTGGTCGTGGAGGGCCTGGCGGATGTCGGCGACCTGTTCGTCGCTCAGGGGCTGGGTCAGATCGACGCCGGAAAGCTCGGCGCCGAGGGTGGGGGTAAGCGGCTGGGCCTGGAGGGTCCTGTACGACATTGAAATCCCATTGATCGAAACAAGGTGCGCGAGCGCTGCGCCATCTGGAGGCGCCGGCGTCTCGGCTTCAAGGCATATTGCATACAGTATCCCGTATTCCTTGTCAGGCGCCCGTTGCGGGGGCGCCGTTGCGGCGGGCGCGTCTATGGCCTAGTCGAGGGATGGACTGATCTTGCGTCACTTGAGGGAATCCAGCGCCTTGCCGGGAAGTTCGCGAGCCGTCGCCCCGACCGAGCGCCTGCGCGACCAGGTCTATCGGCGCATGCGCGAAGAGCTGCAGTCGGGCCTGCTGGAGCCGGGCGCGCGGCTGGTGGAGCTGCAACTGGCCAAGGCCTATGGCGTGTCTCGCACGCCCGTGCGCGAGGTGCTGCTGCAACTGGCCCGCGAGGGCCTGCTGACCCCGCAGGAACGGGGATACCTGGTCCCGGTCGACACCCAGAAGGACGTGGTCGACCGGCTGGAGGTCCGCCGCCTGCTGGACGCCCGCATCGCCCGCCATGCGGCCCTGGAAGCCACCGAGGCCGAGATCGCCGCCCTTCGCAAAACCCTGGAGCGTCAGCGGGCCGCGCACGAGGCCGGCCGCGCCCGGGTCTTCGTGGAGCGCAACACCGAGTTCCGCAGCGCCCTGCGCGAAGCCTGCCGCAACGCGCTGCTGCGGCGCTGCGCGGCCATGGTGGACGACGTCTTCCAGACCATGCGCGGGCGCCTGCACGAAACCGCCGCCAACCGCGAGCTGACCCTGCTCTGCGACGGCCGCATCCTGCAGGCCCTTGAACAGCGCGACCCCGACGCCGCCGAAGCCGCCGTCGAAGCCTTCATCGACGCCCTCCTGGCCCACTTCGAAGCCGATCCGCCGCGGGTTTAGGGGGTGGGGATGGCTGGACAGGGGATCTTGAAACTTGTCCGATGTCACTGCAGTTCGGCAAGACTGGCAGGCGCTCACAATGATCACCAGCAAGCTCACCCCCGCGGGGCAGACGACCATTCCCCGGGCCGTTCGTGCGGCCCTTGATCTGAAGCCCGGTGATCGCCTCATCTATCGGCTCGAGGACGACCGCGTGGTGGTGTCCAAGCGGGGGCATATCGCGCCGGATCCCTTTGCGACCTTCAGCGAGTGGCATGCCGACGTCGACTACGTGGCGTACAGGAGCCTGTGAGTCAGGGTTCACCGTTGAGCGCTCAGCGCGAAGAGCTTCCAGGCGGGATCTGAGATGAGCCAACAGCAACACTGCTGGGGTGTGGGGTTGGCGAGAACTGGGAATACGTCCTTCTGCGCCAGTCTCGAGCTATTGGGATATGACCCGGTTCAACAGGACCCGACGTTTGAAGCGCTTCGCGATCTGCAAGGCGGGTCCGGCAACACGGTGGTGCTCCATTTCAAATACCTGGATTACATTTTTCCGGGCTCGAAGTTCGTACTGACCACGCGAACAGTCGAGAGTTGGCTCGCATCAATGGAGCGGTCCCACCTTCACAGTCCTCGCCCTATCCTGGGGCAGCACGACCGCATTGCCCGGCGGATGGCCATCTATGAGACCGTTGGCTTCGACCGGCAGACGCTGGCCGAGTCATTCTTCCGCCATTACAGCGAAGTTCGTCGCTATTTCGCCCAACGGCCAAATGATCTGCTGGAATTGGATGTGGCCGGCGGGCAGGGCTGGGACCGGCTCTGCCCGTTCCTCGGCGTTCCGTCTCCAGACGTGGCTTTCCCGGCTCTGAATCAAGGCGTGTCCAGCTAGGTCGCAATTAGGCGCTCAGACTGGCCCGCATCAAAGCCGCCTGGCCAGCCAGACCGAACGCCCCCCGCAGGCCGGGTCTTCCGGCGTAAACCGGACCACCTCGAACCCGTGTTCCGCCAGGAGGGATCTGTATTCCGCCGGGTCGAGGCTGGCGTGATAGAGGGCCTCGCCCTCGAAGGCGCCGACCGCCTCGCCCTGGGCCGGACCGCTGTTGAACATCAGGGCCGCGTGCGGCGCGCAGTGACGGCTGAACACATCGAACATGCGCCGCTGATCGTCGTGATCCAGGTGGAACAGGCTGTCCCAGGCGAGTACGCCGTCGAACGTCTGATCAAGCTCAGCGAGGCGCATGTCCCCGACGCGCCAAGTGTGCGCGGGAAAGGCCGCTTCACAGACCGCGATCAGCTCCGCCGACCCGTCGACGCCGGTCACTGCGCAACCTTGGCCGATCAGGTAGCGCGCGATCGGGCTTCCGGACCCGCAGCCGAGATCGAGCACGCGGCGCCCCTTTGGCGACAAGGCCAGAAACCGATCGAGCCAGACACCTTCGGTCAGCCGATCGCCGCGGTTGCGCACCCACGCCGCGGCGTGGCGCTGGTAGAGGTCGATGACGTCGCGCGCGCTGCTGCTCATGGTTTTTAGTCTACCGGCGAACGGTAGACGCGATCATGACTCCCTCACGCCTCCCGGGCGCGGACCATGTCGAGGGCGACGTCGACGATCATGTCTTCCTGGCCGCCGACCATGCGGCGGCGGCCGAGTTCGATGAGGATGGCGCGGGTGTCGAGGCCGTAGGTTTCGGCGGCCTTTTCGGCGTGGCGCAGGAAGCTGGAATAGACCCCGGCATAGCCCAGACTGAGCGTCTCGCGGTCCACCCGGACCGGGCGGTCCTGGATCGGGCGCACCAGGTCTTCGGCCGCGTCCATCAGCTTGAAGAGGTCGCAGCCATGGTCCCAGCCATAGCCGTCCGCCGCGGCGATGAAGACCTCCAGCGGCGCATTGCCGGCGCCGGCGCCCATGCCCGCGAGCGAAGCGTCCAGCCTGATGGCCCCGTTCTGGACTGCGGCGATGGAGTTGGCGACGCCGAGGGAGAGGTTGTGGTGGGCGTGGATGCCCCGCTCGGTCTCGGGGCGCAGCACGGCGTCATAGGCCTGCAGGCGCTCGGCCACGCCCTCCATGGTCAGGGCCCCGCCGGAATCGGTGACATAGACGCAGTGAGCGCCGTAGCTCTCCATCAGCAGGGCCTGCTGCGCCAAGGCGTCGGGCGCGCTCATATGGCTCATCATCAGGAAGCCGGAGACATCCATGCCGAGGCTGCGGGCGGCCTCGATATGCTGGCGCGAGACATCGGCCTCGGTGCAGTGGGTGGCCACGCGTACCGAGCGGACGCCCAGTTCATAGGCGCGCTTCAGATCGTGCACCGTGCCGATGCCGGGCAGGAGCAGGGTGGTCAGGACGGCGTGCTCAAGCACCTCGCCGACGGCCTCGATCCAGGCCCAGTCGGTGCAGGCGCCGAAGCCGTAGTTGAAGGATGAGCCCGAGAGGCCATCACCGTGGGAAACCTCGATGGCGTCCACCCGGGCCTCGTCCAGGGCGCGGGCGATGGCCCGGACCTGGTCCAGTCCATACTGGTGGCGGATGGCGTGCATGC
>CAZERE010000050.1:0-20447 GCA_964515365.1 uncultured Phenylobacterium sp.
TACGCGCTGGTCGCCTACAAGACGATGAAGGAGGAGAAGGAGATGTGGGAGAAGGAGAACGGCGTCCCCATGACCCCGTCGGGCAAGGCGCACAACGAGATGATCCTGGCCCAGGAAGCCCGCGACGTCGGCTCCATCATCGACGACGCGGGCAAGCGGCTGGTGTGAGTCAGGCCCAGGACGAGACGGCGGGGGCCGGTTGCCCTCGGCCGTCGCCTGTGACACCTGAACGGCCGAGCCTAGAGAAGAGACCTTGATGCCCGATCCCCAGCCCGCCTCCGTCTATGACCTCGACCACAAGGCCGAGGTGGAGAATCTCGCCACCTTCGCCGTGCTCGTGGACAATGAACCGGGCGTCCTGCACCGGCTGGTCGGGCTGTTCGCGGCCCGGGGCTACAATATCGAGAGCCTCACGGTCGCCGAGACCGACCGCAACGCCCACACCAGCCGGGTGACCATCGTCACCCGCGGCACGCCTCACGTGCTCGGCCAGATCGAGGCCCAGCTGGAGAAGATGGTCTCCACCCGCCACGTCCAGGACGTGACCCGCGATCCCAATGGCCTGGAGCGGGAGCTGGCCCTGGTGAAGGTCAAGAGCCTCGGCGCCGAGCGGGTCGAGGCCCTGCGGGTGGCCGACATCTTCCGCGCCCGGGTGATCGACACCACCCACGAGAGCTTCGTCTTCGAGATCACCGGCGCGCCCAACAAGATCGACAAGTTCGCGGAATTGATGCGGCCGCTCGGCCTGGTGGAACTGTCGCGCACCGGCGTGCTTTCCATCACGCGGGGCGCAGACGGCATGTAGGAGGCGAGCGTGGTGGCGATTGCGATGCGACGGCTCGTCCTGGGCCTGGCCCTCAGCCTGATCGCCGCCGCCCCTGGCCTCGCCCAGACGCCGAGCGAGGCGCCCGGCGCAGCCTGGCCCTATCCGCCCCCCGATCCCCGCGACTGGTGGGAGGCCGAGCGCCCGCCCCTTCCGGACGCCGCCGATCCCATGGCCCGCAGGCGCCTGCCCCGCAGCGGGCCGGCGCCGGTCACCACCCCGATCGAACCGACCCTCTATCGCCTTTGGGGCCTGCCGCCCCTGCAGACCCAAGTGGTCTATGGCGGGGAGGCGATGATCGAGGTCTGGCGCAGGCCCTCCAATAGCGTCGAGCAGATGGTGGTCCGCCTGACCGCCCGGCGGGACGGCAAGGCCTTCGTCCAGGTTCGCGCCGGCCGGGCCTGCTGCGAGCCCGACATCGCCCGGCGCGTGGGGTTCGACGTTGAACTGCCGGCCGGCTACCGCAGCCGCATCCTTGAGCTTGTCGAGGCGCAGGCCTGGAACAGCCCCCGCGACGCCGTGGCCCAGGAGGGGAGCGCCAGCGTCGGCTCCATCTGTCTCGACGGCGTGGCCTATGACCTGGTTCGACTGACGGACGACGCCGGCGGCGTCCTGCGGCGCGACTGCGACGCCGCCGAGGTGGGCGAGGTGGCCGACCTGCTGGAGACCGCGCTGGGCGCAGCCATGGGCCACGAGCCGCGGATCGATGTCCTGCTCCCCCGGGGCGCGGACTTTTCGCGGGAAAGGACGGCCTATGAGGCGCTGATGGCCGGCGGCGGCCGGATCAAGCCCGCCGACCGGCCGCCAGCCTCTTAGGGACTCAAAAGCGAAAGCCCTTCAAATTCCAGGCGCCCGCCCCTATATTCAACCTGTCCGGTTCGCCGGACTATGGAGATAAACGCGCACGTCATAAGCGGACTGGACCCGGGTGCGATTCCCGGCGGCTCCACCAAATCCTTCCCCGGGTATCGCCGGGAAGTCTGGGGCCGATCAGCATCGACAGACGTCTAAAGGTGTTGCTTTCTCTCGGCTTGGCCCACCGTTTCGGGCCTTAATCTAAATGCGAACGATAACTTCGCTGAAGAAGTCCGTCTGGCTGCGTAAGCGGTCCGATAGATTTCGACCTAAACTCCTAGTGTCTTAGCAGCGCTAGGCGGGGCCGGGAGGGGGCCTTGCAACAGAACCCCTCCACCTTCCCTTTCCTCTCCATTCTGACCGCCATATCCGTGTCGTCGGCGCGTCAGATCGCGCCGAACATGCGCCCGCGACGCGCGCCGCCTTGCGCCCCGCGCGCCACGCGCTAGGTTCTCACCTTTGCAGCGCCCACCCCGGAGACCCCATGGCTCAGGAGCCGCCGGCCCAAGACCAGATGCACTATGAGGCGATGGCCCAGGAGGCCTTGCGCGGGGCGGTCAAGGCCGCTCTGAAGCGCGCCGCCTCGCCCGAAGGTCTGCCGGGCGCCCACCACTTCTATGTGACGTTCAAGACCGACGCGCCGGGCGTGTCCGGGCCTGTGGACCTGCTCTCGAAATATCCCGACGAGATGACCATCGTCCTGCAGCACCAGTACTGGGACCTGGCGCCGGGGGAGACCTTCTTCTCGGTGACCCTGAAGTTCGGCGGCCAGCCCAAGCGGGTGTCGGTGCCCTATGCGGCGGTGACGCGGTTCTACGATCCGAGCGTGCAGTTCCTGCTGCAGTTCGAGGCCGGCGCCGACGGCGCCCAGCCCGCGGCTGGCCTCAAGCCCGCCGAGCCGGCGGCGCAGAGCGACGACACCCCGCCGGACGCGCCCGTCGATCCGGCCGAAAAAGTCATTTCCCTCGACCAGTTCCGCAAGAAGTAAGGACCTCGATGACCGACGTCGCCCCCGAGGCCGAAACCCTCACCGACGAGGCCATACTGGCGCGCTTCCTGCGCACGAAGAACCAGCCCACCGGCTCCCAGACCCTGGGCTTCCGGATGGTGGCGGTCAGCCAGGCCGAGAAGTCGGTCGAGGTCGCCTTCGACGCCAAGGCCGAACTGCTGCTCAACCCGATGAAGCAGATCCAGGGCGGCTATCTCTGCGCCATGCTGGACGAGGCCATGTCGGTGGCCTGCATGGTCGCCTCGGGCATGACCCATGTGGCGCCGACCCTGGAGATGAAGACCAGCTTCCTGCGCCCGGCCATGCCCGGGACCCTCAAGGGCGTCGGCAAGGTGGTGAAGTGGGGCCGCAGCATCGCCTTCACCGAGGGCGAGCTCTACGATCCCGACGGGCGGCTGCTGGCCAAGGCCACGGGGACGGCCCTGCCCACCCCCTTCAAGTCCTACAAGAGCTGACATGGCTCGCCAGCGCGCAGGTCTGATCGTTCAGATTTGCGCCCTGGCCATGGGGCTCGCCTTCAGCGCCGCCCTGCCGGCGCGGGCCGAGACCACCAGCCCCTTCGACGCCTGGGCCGTCGTGGTGGTCGCCGGCGACTGGCGCGGGGCCGGCGGCGGGCCGACCAAGGCCTTCGACAACGCCCGCCGCGACATCGCCGCGCGCCTGTCCGACCGAGGCTTTGACGCCGGTCGGATCAGCCAGTTCTCCGTGAAGCCGGAATCGGCGCTCGCCCGCAAGGCGACGGCCAAGGCCATCTACGAGACCCTGAGCGCGCAGTCGGCCCTGGCGCCGGGCTGCATGGTCTACGTCACCTCCCATGGCGATCCGCAAGGCGTTCTGGTGGGCGACCTGATCCTGCCGCCGAGCATACTGGGCCTGATGATCGACCGCAGCTGCGGCGCCAAGCCGACCGTGGTGGTGGTGTCGGCCTGTTTCTCTGGTGTGTTCGTGCCGGCCCTGGCCAAGCCCAACCGGATGATCCTGACCGCCGCACGGCCCGACCGCACGTCGTTCGGCTGCGGGGAGGCCGACACCTACCCCTATTTCGACGACTGCTTCCTGCAGGTGCTGAAGGACGCCGCCCATTTCGCGGCCCTGGCGCCAGGGGTGCAGGCCTGCGTGGCCGCCCGGGAAATCCACGAAGGCGTCCGCCTGCCGTCCGAGCCGCAGATCTGGATCGGGCCACAGCTTCGACCGCTTCTGCCCCTGCTGACCTTCGCCACACCCGTCTCGCCCTGAAGCGCCGTCTTGGAGGCTCCGGTTCGGCGCCTTAGAAGAGGTTTTCGGGGAAATCTGACAGTGAGTCCTGCTTGATGCGCATCTTGCCCAAGGCTGCGGCGGCCGTCCTCATGGCGAGCCTGTGCCTGCCCATGGCCAGCGGGGCCCAGCAACTGCCCACCGCCCCCATTCCCTATGAGAAGCTGAGCCCCAAGGCCGCGCCTCGCGCACCGGCCCGCCCGGCGGCCCGGACGGCGACGGCTTCGAACGCGACCACGGCGCAGGCCGGCGTGGCCGGCGAAACGCCTGAGGGGCTCTCGGCCCCCACGATCGCCCCCGAACAGCTGGAAGCCTATCTGGATGGGGTGATCGGCTCGGCCATGGCCCGCGACCACATCGCCGGGGTTACGGTCTCCGTCGTCCAGGGCGGACAGGTCATCCTGAAGAAGGGCTATGGCCACGCCAGTCTCAGCCCGGCGCGGCCGGTCGATCCCGACCGCACCCTCTTCCGCATCGGGTCGATCTCCAAGACCTTCACCTGGATCCTGTTGATGAACGAGATCCAGGCCGGACGCATCCGCATCGACGCCCCGGTCAATCTCTACCTGCCTGAGGCGCTGCAGGTCCGTGACCAGGGTTTCGCCCAGCCGGTGGAGGTGGCCCATCTGATGGACCACTCGGCGGGCTTCGAGGATCGCACCCTGGGCCAGCTCATGGAGCGCGACTTCAACCGCGAGCGGCCGATCGCGCAGTATCTGCGCCAGGAGCGCCCCCGCCGGGTGCGCGAGCCCGGCCTCTTCCCGACCTATTCCAACTACGGCGTCGGCCTCGCAGGCCAGGCCCTGACCTATGTGACGGGCCAACCGTTCGAAGACCTGGTCGAGACGAGGATCACCCGGCCCCTGGGCATGAGCCGCACCACCTTCCGCGAGCCCCACCCGCCGCGGGCGGGCATCCCCGCCCCCATGCCCCAGGCCCTGGCCCAGGATGTTTCAGAGGGTTTCCACTGGACCCCGGCCAGCGGGTTTGAGGCCCGGCCTTTCGAGTATCTCGGCCACCTGGCGCCCGCCGGCTCGGCCTCATCGACGGCCGCCGACATGGCCCGCTACATGATCGTCCTGCTGGATGACGGCGCCTATGGCGAGAGCCGCATCTTCAGCCCCGCCACGGCGCGGGCCTTCCGCACGCCGCTGCGACCGAACGAGGCCGGGGTCAACGACTGGCCCCACGGCTTCATCGCCTATGCCCTGCCCGGCGGCCGCAAGGGCTATGGGCATGCCGGCGGCACCCTGTCCTTCGCCTCCAACATGGTGGTGGTGCCCGAGCTGGACCTGGGCGTGTTCGTCAGCGTCAACACCGAGAACGGCGCCGAGCTGGCCGTCCGCCTCCCAGGCGCCGTGGTCGGTCAGTTCTTCGGCCCTGACCAGGCCCCCGCGCAGCAAGGAACCCCGGAACTGGCGCGCCTGGGCGCCCTGTACAACGGCCATTTCCTCGGGACCCGCCGGGCCTATGTGGGCCTGGAGCGTTTTGTGGGCTTCATCCTGGCCGGGGTGAGCGTCAAGGTGACCCCTGACGGACGGCTGACCACCAGCGGCCTCACGGGAACCCAGACCTGGGTCCCTGACGGCGACCCGGCCGCGGGGCGTTTCGTCTCCACGACCGGCTCCCAGCGCATGGCCTTCGCGATCGAGGACGGCAGGGCCCACAGCTTCCGCAGCACCTTCAATGATGCGCGCTTCCAGCGGGTCGGCCTCTGGAGCCAGCCGCAGGTCCTGGCCTGGCTGGCGGCGCTCAGCATTGTCGCCGCGGTGTCCACCCTGGTGGGCCTGGCCCTGCGCAACCGGCGCGATCTGCGCCAGACCCAGATCCAGAGCCAGGCAAGCCTGATCCAGACGATCCAGGCGGTCCTCTGGCTCCTGGCCATCGGCCTCTTTGTCTCCTGGGTCTCCGGCGCCGGCGACACGGCCAAGGTGGTCTACACCTGGCCCGGCGTCCGCCTGATCCTGGCCTCGGCCTGCGCCCTGGTGGCCTCTGCCCTGACCATCGCCACCCTGGCGTCGTTGATCAGCATCTGGCGGGGCGGCCGCCGCCTGGACAGCTGGCCTGTGCTGCGCAAGGTCGGCTTCACGGCCACGACCCTGATCTACGCCGCCTTCGCCGTCGTGCTGTTCCACTGGGGCGCCCTGACCCCCTGGAGCAGCTGAGCCCATAGCCTGGCGCCGGGTGCGACATTGCGCCCCGGCGCCTTTTTGGCCGTTAAGCCTCGCAGGCCGCACTCTTAAACGCCGCGTTTACCATCAACTGGGTAAATCCTGCCTAGCGGGCGGCGCAGTTTGGGCGCCCTCCGCACCGTTTTGGGGTGGGACGCGCCTTGAACCAGTTTGTTGGGGCCCTGCAAAGATTCGGGATTGGCCGTCTGGCGGCCATTCTCGGGATCGGCGCCGGCGTGGCCGCCGCCCTGATCGCCCTGACCATGAATCTGGGCCAGCCCAAGGCCCTGCTCTATTCCAATCTCGACATGCGCGAGGCCGGGTCGATCACCCAGGCCCTCGAACAGGCGGGGGTGAAGTACGAGGTCAAGGGCGACGGCTCGACCATCCTGGTCAACCGCGACGAGGTGGCCTCCACCCGGCTCCTGCTGTCGAGCCAGGGCCTGCCGACGGCAGGCTCGGTGGGCTACGAGATTTTCGACGACTCCAATGCGCTCGGCCAGACCGACTTCGTCCAGCAGCTGAACCGCCAGCGCGCCCTGGAAGGGGAGCTGGCCCGCACCATCCGCAGCCTGGACGGCGTCACCTCGGCCCGCGTCCACCTGGTCCTGCCCAAGCGCCAGCTGTTTGAGGAGGCCGCCGAGGAGCCCTCGGCCTCGATCACCATGGGCGTCGGCGGCCGCGCGCCGACCCCCGAACAGGTGCGCGCCGTTCAGAACCTGGTGGCCGGCGCGGTGCCGCGCATGACCCCCGCCCGGGTCACCGTCGTCGATCAGCACGGCAAGACCCTGTCGGCCGGGGGCGAGAGCTTCGCGGGCGAAATGGCCGACAGCCGCAAGAGCGAGGTCGAGCAGCGCATCGCCAAGACCGTCAAGGCCCTGGTGGAAAGCGTCGTCGGCCCCGGCAAGGCGCGGGTGAACGTCACCGCCGAACTCGATCTGGCCCGGGTGACCCTGCAGGAAGAGACCTATGACCCCGATGGTCAGGTGGTCCGCTCCGAACAGACGGTCGAGGAAAGCGCCAACGAGAACGAGGCCAACGACAACGGGATGGTGACCGCCGACGCCAATATCCCCGGCGGCCTGGGCGCCCCCGACGCCGGGGCCGGCATCGCCTCGGCCAGCGGCAGGACGGAATCGACCACCAACTACGAGATCTCCAAGACCGTCCGCACCGAGGTCAACGAGCCCGGCAAGGTCCAGCGCCTGTCGGTGGCCGTGGCGGTCGACGGCGTCCGCCCGGTCGGCGAGGACGGCGCGCCCGGCGAGTACGCCGCGCGCAGCGAAGAGGAAATGGCCCGTATCGAGCAGCTGGTCCGCACCGCCGTCGGCTATGACGAAGAGCGCGGCGACCAGGTGACGGTGGTCAACATGCCCTTCGACGCCCCGGCCGAGCTGGGCGGGGTGGAGGCGTCCAATCCGCTGACTGACTTCGACAAGAACGACATCATGCGGGCCATCGAGCTCGCCATCCTGGCCATCGTCGCCATCCTGATCGTCTTCTTCGTGGTCCGCCCGCTGCTCAAGAACGCTGGCGGCGGCGGCGGCGGTCTGCCCATGCAGACCATCACCCGGGTGGTGACCACGACGCCCGATGGCCAGACCGTCCAGGTCGGGGTCGATCCCGAGACCGGCCAGCCCCTGGCCCTGCCGGGCCCTGACGCCCTGGAGCAGAAGATCGATATCGCGCGCATCGAGGGGCAGGTGAAGGCTTCGTCGGTGAAGCGCGTCGCCGATTTCGTTGAAACCCATCCAGAGCAGTCAGTCGCGATCCTGCGTAGCTGGCTGCACGAATCCGCATGAGTCTCGTGGTGCGTGGCGGCGGCCGGAACAAGTCCATCACAGATCCAACCCAGCTGACCGGGCCGGAAAAGGCCGCCGTGGTCCTGCTGGCGCTTGGCGAAGATCACGCCACCATCTGGCAGAACCTGGACGAGGAGGAGATCAAGGAAGTCTCCCAGGCCATGGCCAGCCTGGGCACCGTGGCGGCCAATGTGGTCGAGGCCCTGCTGGTGGAGTTCGTGTCGGGCATGTCCGGCGCCGGCACCATCATGGGCTCGTTCGAGCAGACCCAGAAGCTGCTGCAGGCCTTCCTGCCCAGCGACAAGGTCGAGGCCCTGATGGAGGAGATCCGCGGTCCGGCGGGTCGCACCATGTGGGACAAGCTCGGCAATGTGAACGAGGCCGTTCTCGCCAACTATCTGAAGAACGAATACCCGCAGACCGTCGCCGTCATCCTGTCCAAGGTGAAGGGTGAGCACGCCGCCCGGGTCCTGGCCGCCCTGCCCGAGGACTTCGCCCTGGAATGCGTCACCCGCATGCTGCGCATGGAGCCGGTGCAGCGCGAGATCCTGGACAAGATCGAGCAGACCCTGCGGACGGAGTTCATGTCCAACCTGGCGCGCACCTCCAAGCGCGACAGCCACGAGATGATGGCCGACATCTTCAACTCCTTCGACCGCCAGACGGAGTCGCGCTTCATGGCCGCGCTGGAGGAGCGCAACCGCGAGAGCGCCGAGCGCATCCGCGCCCTGATGTTCGTCTTCGAAGACCTGTCCAAGCTCGACCCCGGCGGGGTCCAGACCCTGTTGCGCGGCGTCGAGAAGGATCAGCTGGGCCTGGCGCTCAAGGGTTCGTCCGACGCCCTGCGGGAGATGTTCTTCTCCAACATGTCCGAACGCGCGGCCAAGATCATGCGCGAGGACATGGAAGGCATGGGTCCGGTCCGTCTGAAGGACGTCGATCAGGCCCAGATGAAGATGGTCCAGGTGGCCAAGGACCTGGCCGCCAAGGGCGAGATCATGCTGGCCGGGGCCGGCGGCGATGACGAGCTGATCTACTGATGACCAGCCCCATCCCCCGCAAGTTCGACTTCGACACGGTCTTCGACGACGCCGGCGCTGTGGCCCAGGCCTCGGCGCGCCCCAAGCGCATCTATCCCCTGGAAGAGGTCGAGGTGATCCGCGCCCAGGCCTATGCCGAGGGCGAGCGCGCCGCCATGGCCCGGGTGGAGGCCCAGCAGGCCCAGGCCCTGGCCCATCTGGCCCAGGCCTGTCAGGCCGCCCTGCCCCGCCTGGCCGAGGTGGCCCACGACCACCGGGTCGGATCGGCCGAGCTGGCCCTGGCCTGCGGCCAGGCCATCGCCGACGCGGCCCTCGACGCCTTTCCCCGCGCGCCCCTCCAGGCGGCGCTGGACTCCCTGGCCCGGGAAATCGAAAGCGTTCCGCGCCTGGTGGTGACGGTGTCTCCGGCCCTGGCCGAGGGGCTCGAACCCCTGCTGGCCCAGGCGGCCCAGTCCATCGGCTTCGCCGGCCAGATTCAGGTGCGCACCGATCCGGGCGCAGCGCCGGCGGCCTTCGGCCTCGACTTCGGCGACGGCGCCGCCCGCTTCGATCCCGCCGCGGCGGCCCAGAGGGTGGCCGAGGCGCTGCATGCGGCCCTGGCCTCCGAGGGCCTGCACGCCGAACCCCTCATTCCCGGCGGCGACGCCTGACCGGAGAAAGGACTAAGTCATGTCTGACCATGAGTTGAAACTCGAGGAGCTGGGGCCGGGCGATCAGCCCCTCCCCGACTTCGGGCACGAGGTCGAGGAGAAGGCGGCCAGCGACCTGGCGCCGGTCTTCGACGTCCCCGTCAGCATCTCGGCGGTGCTGGGCCGGGCGCAGATGTCCGTCGCCCAGCTGCTGCAGCTGGCCTCGGGTAGCGTGCTCGAGCTGGACCGCAAGGTCGGCGAGGCCATCGACATCTATGTGAACAACCGCCTGGTGGCCCGCGGCGAGGTCGTCATCGTCGACGAGCGCCTGGGCGTGACCATGACCGAAATCATCAAGGACGGCGACACGCAGGCCTAGGGCGGCCTGACGGGTAAGGAGATTTGAACATGCGGCTTCTGGTCGTCGGAAAACTGGACGGACAGCTCTCCTCGGCGGTGAAGATGGCGATGAGCGCCGGCGCCAAGGTGAGCCATGTGGAGACCATCGCGCAGGCCACCCACGCCCTGCGGGCCGGCCAGGGGGCCGACCTGCTGCTGGTGGACTACGAACTCGACATCGCCGCCCTGATCGCGGCCAACGAGGCCGAGCGGATCCGTGTTCCGGTCGTGGCCTGCGGGGTCGGCGCCGAGCCGGCCAAGGCGGCCGCGGCCATCCGCGCTGGGGCCAAGGAATTCATCCCCCTGCCTCCGGACGCCGAGCTGATCGCCGCGGTGCTGGCCGCCGTGGCCGACGACAACCGCCCCATGGTGGTGAGCGATCCGGCCATGCAGGCGGTGCTGAGGCTGGCCGACCAGGTGGCGACCTCCGACGCCTCGATCCTGATCACCGGCGAAAGCGGCTCGGGTAAGGAAGTGGTCGCCCGCTACGTCCACCAGAAGTCCCGCCGGGCCACCAAGCCGTTCATCTCGGTCAACTGCGCCGCCATCCCCGAGAACCTGCTGGAAAGCGAGCTGTTCGGTCACGAGAAGGGCGCCTTCACCGGCGCCCTCGCCCGCCGGATCGGCAAGTTCGAGGAGGCCAATGGCGGCACCCTGCTGCTGGACGAAATCTCGGAGATGGACGCCCGCCTGCAGGCCAAGCTGCTGCGGGCGATCCAGGAGCGCGAGATCGACCGGGTCGGCGGCGCCAAGCCGGTGCGGGTGGATATCCGCATCCTGGCCACCTCGAACCGCGACCTGGCTCAGGCGGTCAAGGACGGCACCTTCCGCGAAGACCTGCTCTATCGCCTGAACGTGGTCAATCTGCGCCTGCCCGCCCTGCGCGAGCGGCCGGGCGACATCCTGGTCCTGGCCGAATTCTTCGTCAAAAAATACGCCGCCGCCAATGGCATGGCCGAAAAGCCCCTGTCGGACGAGGCCCGCCGCAGGCTGGTCGCCCACCGCTGGCCGGGCAATGTCCGCGAGCTGGAAAACGCCCTCCACCGCGCCGTCCTGCTGTCGGTCGGCGATGAGATCACCGAGGAGGCCGTGCGCCTGCCCGACGGTCAGCCGCTGGCGCCCGCCGACGCCGGCGCCCGCACCGCCCAGGCCGCCACCTTCGCCGCCGAGGCCGCCCAGCGCGGCTTTGTCGGCCAGACCGTGGCCGAGATGGAGCAGCAGCTGATCCTCGACACCCTGGAACACTGCGCCGGCAACCGGACCCATGCGGCCAACATCCTGGGCATCTCGATCCGCACCCTGCGCAACAAGCTCAAGGAATATACCGAGGCCGGCGTCGCCGTTCCCGCCCCCCAGGGCGCCAGCGCCAACGCCGCCTAAGCCACGCGCCTGAGTAAAGAGAACCGCTGATGGCCGATATCCCCGGCGCCCGCGCCCCGGCGCCCACCGCCCGCGACATGCTGGGCTGGCTGGCCCGTGGGGAAGTGGCCCTGGCCCTCGGGGCCGTCAGCATCATTGTCCTGCTTATCCTGCCGATTCCGGCGATTCTGCTCGACTCCCTGCTGGTGCTCTCGATCACCAGCTCGGTCCTGATCCTGATGACCTCGCTGCTGATCAAGAAGCCGCTGGAGTTCAGCGCCTTTCCGACGGTGCTGCTGGTCACCACCCTTTACCGCCTGGGGCTGAACATCGGCTCCACCCGCCTGATCCTCAGCCACGGGCACGAGGGCACAGAGGGCGCCGGCAAGATCATCGAGGGCTTCGGCAACCTGATGATGGGGGGCAACTTCGTCATCGGGGTGATCGTCTTCATGATCCTGGTGATCGTGAACTTCGTGGTCATCAGCAAGGGTTCGGGCCGGATCGCCGAGGTCGCGGCCCGCTTCACCCTCGACGCCATGCCCGGCAAGCAGATGGCCATCGACGCCGATCTTTCGGCCGGCATGATCGACGAGGTCGAGGCCAAGCGCCGGCGCAAGGAGCTGGAGCAGGAATCCACCTTCTTCGGGGCCATGGACGGCGCCTCGAAATTCGTCCGCGGCGACGCCATCGCCGGCCTGATCATCGTGGCCGTCAACATCCTGGGCGGCATCCTGATCGGCGTGCTGCAGCATGGCCTGCCCGTCGGCCAGGCGGCCGCCTCCTATACGATCATGACCATCGGCGATGGCCTGGTCAGCCAGATCCCGGCCCTGATCATCTCCATCGCCGCCGGTTTCCTGGTCTCCAAGGCCGGCGTCGAGGGCTCGGCCGACAAGGCCCTGGTGGCGCAGCTGGCCATGAATCCCGTGGGCCTGGGCATGGTGGCCGCCTCATCCGGCGTGCTGGCGGTGATCCCGGGCATGCCGATCCTGCCCTTCGCCGCCGTGGCGATCGGGGCGGGCGCGCTCGCCTATTACCGAGGCCGGAAATCCCTGGAGCCCGAGCCTCAGCCCGTGATGGAGCAGGCGACCGAGCCCCAGGAGGAGCCGATCAGCGAGAGCCTCGCGATTGACGAGATCAAGATCGAGCTGGGCTATGGCCTGCTGCCCCTGATCAATGACCTGGAGGGCCGGCGCCTGACCGACCAGATCCGCGCCCTGCGCCGGACGCTGGCCTCGGAGTACGGCTTCGTCATGCCCTCGGTCCGCATCCTCGACAACATGCGCCTGCCCTCCCAGGGCTATTGCATCCGCATCAAGGAGCTGGAGGCCGGCGAGGGCGAGGTGCGCCTGGGTTCGCTGATGGCCATGGACCCCCGCGGCGGCCAGGTGGAGATCCCCGGCGAGCACATGCGCGAACCGGCCTTCGGCCTGCCCGCCACCTGGATCGATGACGCCCTGCGCGAGGAGGCCACCTTCCGCGGCTACACCATCGTCGATCCGGCCACGGTGCTGACCACCCACCTGACCGAGATCCTCAAGGACAACATGGCCGAGCTCCTGTCCTATGCCGAGGTGCAGAAGCTGTTGAAGGACCTGCCGGCCGAGCAGAAGAAGCTGGTCGACGACCTGATCCCGGCCACAGTCACCGCCACCACCGTCCAGCGGGTGCTGCAGGCCCTGCTGCGGGAGCGGGTCTCCATCCGCGACCTGCCGGCCATCCTGGAAGGCATCGGCGAGGCCGCGCCGCACACCAACTCCGTGGCCATGCTGGTGGAGCAGGTCCGCGGCCGGCTGGCCCGCCAACTCTCCTACGCCTATCGCGGCGACGACGGCGCCCTGCCCATCGTCACCCTGTCGCCCGAGTGGGAGAACGCCTTCAGCGACGCCTTGATCGGGCCTGGCGAAGAGAAGCAGCTCGCCCTGGCGCCGTCGCGCCTGCAGGAGTTCATCCGCGGCGTGCGCGAGGTCTTCGAGCGCGCGGCGCTGTCGGGAGAGTCGCCGGTCCTGCTGACCAGCCCGGCCATCCGCCCCTATGTGCGCTCGATCATTGAGCGCTTCCGCGGCCAGACTCCGGTGATGAGCCAGAACGAGGTCCACCCCCGCGCCCGCCTGAAAACCCTGGGCACCATCTGACCCGAAGGCGGCTTGGGGAAGGCCCGCCGGCCTGTTGCGTCGCGCGCAACAGCCATTGCCGCCTTTGCGTTCGACCCCCCCGCCACCGCCGCCGATAACCCGCCCGGGCTTGTCGCGGGGAGAGCGGACGATGCGGAAGACTTGGATGATGGGGGCGGCCCTGGCCGCCCTGGCGGCGCCGGTAGCGGCGCAGGAGACCGGGGCGCAGGGTGCGGGGGCGCAGGAGACCGGAGAGGTCGCCACCCTGGTGGTGGTCGGCTCCCGCGGCGAGCCGCGCCTGGTGACCGACTCGCCTGCGCCGGTGGACGTATGGACCGGCGAGGCGTTGGCGGCGCGCGGCTTCAATGACCTCACCAAGGTGCTGGCCTTCCTGTCGCCCAGCTTCAACTATCCGCGGGCCTCGTCCTCGCCCTCCTCGGTGGGGGCGCGACCAGCCACCCTGCGCGGGCTGGGCCCCGACCAGGTGCTGGTGCTGATAGACGGCCATCGCCGCCACGCCAGCGCATCGATCAACTTCAACAATGGGGTCGGGCGGGGCACGGTCCCGGTGGACTACAATATGATCCCGATCGCGGCGGTCGAACGGATCGAGGTGCTGCGCGACGGCGCCGCCGCCCAGTACGGCTCCGACGCCATCGCCGGAGTGATCAACATCGTGCTGAAGGCCGAGGCCCGGGGCGGCCTCGCCCAGATCCAGGCCGGCGTAGCCGATGACGGCGAAGGCGAAACCATCATCATGGCCGGCCGCAAGGGCTTCGCCCTGGGCCAAGACGGCTTCCTGACGGTCTCGGGCGAGGTCCGCGACCGAGGCGCGACTAACGCCGCGGAGATCGATCCCCGCTTTGGCCGCGTGACCTCGACCCTGGGCGACCCGGACACGACAGACGTCCAGATGGTCGCCAACGCCGAGATCGCGCTGGCCGGCGGCTATCGGGCCTACGGCTTCCTGACGGCGGGCCAACGGGCCTCGGCCATGACGCCGCTGTTTCGCGCGCCGACGGTCGCGCCCTACTTCTATCCGCAGGGCTTCCTGCCGGTGGTCGACCTGGACCTCACCGATGTGGGCGCCGCGCTCGGCGTCCGTGGCCAGCTCGGCGATTGGGACCTCGACCTGTCGGACACCTATGGCTACAGCCGCGCCGACTATTCGGTCTCCAACTCGGCCAACACCTCGCTCGGCGCCGCCAGCCCGACGGAGTTCGACGGCGGCGGGGCGCGGTACTCGCAGAACATCATCAACCTGACCCTCGGCCGAGATTTCGCCCTGGCCGCCGGCGCCCGCCTGTCGGCCGGCCTCGAGCATCGCCGGGAGACCTACGAACTGGTCGCCGGCGACGTGGCCTCGCGCACCCTGGCCGGCGCCCAGGGCTTCCCCGGCTTCAACCCGCCCACGCCGGTGGACGTGTCCCGGACCGCCTTCAGCGCCTTCCTCGATGCGGAGATCGGACTTGTGGAAGGTCTCGACCTGGGCCTGGCCGCGCGCTTCGAGGACTATTCGGACTTCGGCCAGGAGACGACCGGCAAGGCGTCCCTGTTCTGGCGGCCCATACCGCTCCTGGCCTTCCGCGCCAGCGCCTCGACGGGCTTCCGGGCGCCCTCGCTGCAGCAGCAGTATTTCTCCACCGTCACCAGCCAGCTTCTGCCCACCGGCCAGATCTCCAATGTCGGCAATTTCGCCGTGACCGATCCCGTCTCCCTGGCCCTCGGCGCAAGCCCGCTGCGGCCAGAGACTTCCGTCAACTACGCCGCAGGCCTGGTCCTGACGCCGGCGGCGGGGCTGAGCCTCAGCCTCGACGCCTACCGCATCGAGATCGAAGACCGGATCGCGCTTTCGGAGAATATCCAGGGCCCGCAGGTCAGCGCCATCCTGCTGGCCAACGGCATCACCAACGCCTCGGTGGCGCGCTTCTTCACCAACGCCGCCGATACGGTCAGCGAGGGCTACGAGATCACAGCCGCCTGGCGCGGCCGGTTCGGGACCGAGGGGCGGTTCGCCCTGACGCTGGGCTACGGCATGTTCGACACCGATGTCGGCGCCCTCCAGGTGAACCCGGTCCTGCCGCAGATCGCCCTCCTGGGCTCGGCGTCCATCGGCGTGCTCAGCGACGCCCAGCCGCGCAGCAAGGCGTTGGCGAACGCCGAGGCGGGCTGGGGCGCCTGGACGCTCGCCCTCGACCTCGCCGACTTCGGCGCCTACCGCACGCCCACGGCGGTGGGCGACCAGGTGCTGGATGGGGCGACAACGGCGGATGTCTCGGTGAGCTATGCGCCGAACGACGTGCTCACCCTCACCTTCGGCGTGCTCAACGCCACGGACGAGTATCCCGCGCGCCTGGCCGGCGACACGACCGGACGGCCCTATAGTGAAGCCGATCCGGTCGGCTTCAACGGCCGCGAATACTTCCTGCGCGCGGCGGCGCGGTTCTGATGCGCGCCCACCTCCTCGCCACCGCAGCGCTCCTGCTCACGGCCGGCCCGGCCGGCGCGTGGACCCGCCCGGCCCACATGGTCACCGCCGCCATCGCCTTCGACCAGATGGAGCGCGAGGCGCCAGACCTGATCGGACCCTTAGGCGAGTTGCTGGACGCCCATCCCGACCGCGGTCCCTTCGAGGTGGCCATCGACCGGGCCGAAGGGCGCGAGCGCATCCGCCGCATGTTCCTGGAATGCGCCCGCTGGCCCGACGATATCCGGCGCACCGCCCAGGATCGGCCGGCCTGGCACGCCAGCCTGACTCCCCTGGGCCCGGACGCGGCCGGCCGGCCGGTCCATGGGGCGGCGACGGAGGCCTTCGCCCTCAACTATCGGGTCCTGGCCGATCGGGCGGCCACATCGGCCGAGCGGGCCCAGGCCCTGTGCTGGGTGCTGCACATCGGCGGCGACGCCCATCAGCCATTGCATGCGGCGCAGTGGTTCTCCGAGGCCTTCCCGGAGGGCGATCGAAGCGGCGGCTTCCAGTATGTGCGCGACCCGCTCACAGGCCGGGTCACCAATCTGCACTGGCTGTGGGACGACGCCGTTCATCGCCAGGGCGACATCGAGAGCGTCAACGCCCGGGCGGCCGAACTGGCGCAGATCTATCCCCGGGCGCAATTGCCCGAGGCGGCCGCCCCCGCCTCGGGCAGCGACTTTCCCGCCTGGCTAACGGATGAGAGCCTGCCGCTGGCCCGCAGCGTCGCCTATGGGCCGGCGCTCAAGGCCGGCTCGACTCTCAGCGACGCGCCCCGCCTTCCCGAGGCCTATTGGACCCAGGTCCGCGAGATTTCGGCGCGGCGGGTGACCCTGGCCGGCTACCGCCTTGGCGATCTGGTTCGACAGGCGCTCGCCGTCGATTGAGGCCCGTCAGGCGGCGGAGCGCAGTTCCGGGCTGGGCGTCGGGTCGGCGGCGGCCTCGTCCCGCATCCAGGTCCAGACCGCGCGCACCGGCGGCGATTGCAGCCGCCGCGCCGTGGCCGCCAGATTGTAGCACCCCGGGAAGCGCGCGGCCGGCAATCCCAGCTCGACCAGGCGTCCGGAGACGAGGTGCGGCTGGACCGTTACGTGAGAGGCCGCAGCCACGCCATGGCCGGCCACCGCGGCCTCGTACATGGCCTGCAGGACGTCGAAGGTCTGGGCCGCTCGCAGCCCCGGCATGGGCTGACCCACTTCACGGGACCACCATTCCCAGACGTCAGGGTGCTGCACCACGGCCAGCAGGCGCAGCCGCTCCAGGCCCGCGCCGGCGTGGAATGCTGCGCCGATGGCGGGCGCTGCAACGGGGAAGATGTGCATGTCCAGGAAGTGCTCGGCGACCAGGCCGCTGACATCGATGTCGTTGGCGCAGACCCCAAGGTCGGCGTCGCCAGCCCGGATCACGGCGGCGGTGCGCTCTGTGCGGATCACGATGTCGATCTGCGGATGGCGGGCCCGAAGGCGATCGAGCCGCGGGATCAGCCAGCCCACCGCCAGGGAATGGGACAGGGAGATCGTCACCTGAGCCGGCTTGACCAACAGCCCGATTTCGAGCGCGCTGCGGCGCAGCTCGAGATAGGTCGGCTCGAGCTGCGCCTGACAGGCCCGCCCAGCCTCTGTCAGCCGCATGCCCTGGGCCGTGCGTTCGAAAAGCTCGCAGCCAGCAAAGGCTGTGAAGGCTTGAACGCGGCGGGAAAAGGCGGCCGGCGAGATGGCGCAACGCTCTGCGGCCACACGGAAGTTGGGCGAGCGGGCCGCCTCGATAAAGGCCTCGATGGCTTCGAGCCGGGGGATTCGCCTGGCCATGCTGTCGGCTCCGCACACGCCTGGAACGCCTCAAGCCTAGGGCCGGCCCTGAACGATTTTGTGACGCCTGGCCGGGGACCGTGGGGTTGTGGCTCGTCCCGCAGCGAAGCGCCAACAGCGTCCCCGATCGCCCCTGGCCATGCGCCGCGCCGGACCGCGCAGGGAACCCAAAGCCAAGCTCCGCCTTTTCGCAAGTTGCCCCCGGGGCCTTGCGCTGCTAGCGATTTGCCGCGCGGGCCAGCGTGGGTCCTCTGAAGCGTTGGAATTCGAATGGCCAGCAAATCCCGATCGAAGCGCGGCGCCGGGGCGTCCCTGTTCTGGGACCTCCTCACCTTCGACCGGCTGATGACCAATACGGTCATCCACCTGATCTATTGGGCGGGTCTGGGGGTCATCGCCCTGGGCGCCTTCGGCACGATCGGCGCAGCGGTCGGCGTGGCCCTGCGCGAAGAGAGCGTGATGGGGCTGATGCTCGCCATTCCGGTCCTGGTGGCCGGGCTGCTGGTGGTCGGCGCCCTGGTGCTGCTGTGGCGCTCGTTCTGCGAGTTCTATGTGGCCATCTTCCGCCTGAGCGACGACCTGCACGTGCTGCGCCAGCAGGCCGATGCCGAACGCGCCGCCCCGGCCCGTACGACCGCGCCGCGTCCGCCACAGCCGGGCATGTAGGACGCCGGCCGGCGTCGGATCAGTCGCCGATCTGCTGCGCCCAGGCCGCGGCCGCGGCCTTCGGCGCCCCCGATGCGGTGAACGGCAGGGGCGTGTCGCTGGCGTCCTCGCGCTTGAGCCAGGACTCGCTGTCGCGCAGCCCCCAGAAGCTGAAGGCGAAGCGCTGCTGCGGCGGCAGGGCCATGAAGGCCTCGGCCGCTTCGGCGTAGAGCGCGGCCTGACGCCGCTCCAGATCGGCGCGGTTGGGGATCAGTCCCCGGGCCCGGCTGATCGAAACATCGAACTCCGAGACGTGCACCAGCAGGCCGAACTGGGCCAGCTCGGCCACCGTGCGCGCCATCTCGCCCGGCGCCTGATCGG
The DNA here is from genome assembly GCA_964515365.1 of uncultured Phenylobacterium sp. Lineage (GTDB taxonomy): Bacteria > Pseudomonadota > Alphaproteobacteria > Caulobacterales > Caulobacteraceae > Phenylobacterium. The sequence goes on from CAZERE010000050.1 coordinate 18,763, forward strand.
CGGCCACATGGGTCTGGGTCCCGACCCCGTCGATGGGCGCGCCCGCCGCCAGCAGCCGCTCCACCAGCCGCAGGAAGGTGGCGCGCTTCCTGGGCAAGAGTTCGAGATTGTAGTCGTTCAGGAAGAGCTGGGCGTTCGGATCGGCCTCCCGGGCGTTCCGGAAGGCCAGCACCATGTGGTCGAAGGCGCCGAGCCTCTGGCTCCAGAGGCTGTCGCGCCAGCCCTCGCCGTCCTCGGCCACGGCCTCATTGACCACGTCCCAGCCCACGGCCTGGCCGCGATAGCGGCCGACCACGGCGTGGATATAGTTGCGATAGGCCTGGGCGAAGCTCACCCGGCCCTCGTCCAGCCGCTCGAAGGCCGGGGAGGTCTGGGCGTACCAGACCAGGGTGTGGCCAAAGAGCCCCAGGCCGTTGGCGCGGGCGAAGGCGGCGATGGCGTCCGGCGCCTCGAAGCGGAAGGTCCCGTCGTCGCGGACGATGTATTCCATCTTCATCTCCCACTCCGGCGTGAGCTGGGAGGCCTGGGCGACGATCAGCCGGGCGAGCGCCGGGTCGTTCAGATGGGCCGCCTGGACCGCGGTCCCGACGGGAAAGGGCGCGATGGATTTCAGCGGCGGCAGGGCGGCCACCGGCGTCTGCGACTGGGCCGCCGGCTGGCAGGCGCCGAGTGCGAAGGCCGAACCCAGAAAGCCCCGCCGGCTGAAGCCGTAGAGGGACGACGGCAGGATCACCGGCCGCCCACGGCCCGGCGCAGGCCCATCTCGTCCATCACCGCGGCATCCCGGCGGGCCAGCTCGCGCAGGCGGGTCAGCCGGATGTCCTCGGCCACCTGCTCGTACTTCTTCTGCTCTTCGAAGGCGCCATTGAGGGCGTCGCGGGCGCCCTGCTCTTCCATGGTCAGGTCGGTGAGTTCGGCCAGGATGGCGGTCCGGCGGGCGCGGAGGCCCTCCTGGAAGCCGATGTGATACATGCCGGCCTCGGCGCTCGCCCGGGCGTTCTGCGCCTCGGCCTCGCCCTCGGCCTCCAGCATCAGGAGGCGCATCTCGGCGTCGTGGCGGCGCTGGGCGATCTCGCCCATCCGCTTTTGCAGCACCTCGACCTCATAGGTGGAGAGCTTGACGAGGGACTGGGCCCAACTCATGCGGCGGCGCCTTCCAGAATGTGGGCCAGGGCCGCGAAGGAGTCATCGAGGCTGGTGGTCTCGTCCTTGTCCTGGCCGAGAAAGGCCTCAAGGGCGGGATTGAGGGCGATGGCCATATCCACCTGCGGGTCCGACCCTGGCCGATAGGCGCCGATGCGGATCAGCTCTTCCATATTGGCGTAGGCCGACAGGGTCTGGCGCGCGGTGGTGACGATCTGGCGCTCATGCGGCTGGTGGCAGCCGGGCATGGTCCGGCTGATGGACTTCAGCACATTGATCGCGGGGAACCGGCCGCGCTCGGCGATGGCCCGCTCCATGACGATGTGACCGTCCAGGATCCCGCGCACCGCATCGGCGATGGGCTCGTTGTGGTCGTCCCCGTCCACCAGCACGGTGAAGAGGCCGGTGATCGGTCCAGCCCGGGTGCCGTCCGGACGGATGGGTCCAGGGCCGGCCCGCTCCAGCAGCTTGGGCAGTTCGGTGAAGACGGTGGGCGTATAGCCCTTGGTGGTCGGCGGCTCGCCGGCGGCCAGGCCGATCTC
>CAZERE010000051.1:0-596 GCA_964515365.1 uncultured Phenylobacterium sp.
GCCGCCGCGCCGTTCGCGCCGCGGAACACGATGGGCGCGCCCATCTGGCCGCCGGACATGTAGAGCGTCTTGGCGGCGGAGTTGATGATCTGGTCGATCGCCTGCATGGCGAAGTTCCAGGTCATGAACTCGACGATGGGCTTCAGGCCGGCCATGGCCGCGCCGACGCCGAGGCCGGCGAAGCCATATTCGGTGATCGGGGTGTCGATCACCCGACGCTCGCCGAACTCCTCCAGCAGGCCGCGACTGACCTTGTAGGCGCCCTGGTACTGGGCGACCTCCTCCCCCATCAGGAAGACGGTCTCGTCCCGGCGCATCTCCTCGGCCATGGCGTCGCGCAGGGCGTCGCGCACGGTCGTCTTGACCAGCTTGGCGTCGGCGGGGATTTCCGGATCGGCCAGAGGCTCAGCGGGTCGAACGGCGGCGGGGCCGTCTCCCTCCGGCTGTTCGGCCTTGGCGTCTGCGGGCGGCTTCTTTTCCGGATCGCCGGACGCCTCGGCCTCTTCGGCGTCGGACGCCTTGGGCTCCGGCTCAGCCTTGGCCGGGGCCTCGCCACCCGCCAGGCGTGCGATGGGCGCATTGACCTTCACGCCCTC
>CAZERE010000051.1:606-15154 GCA_964515365.1 uncultured Phenylobacterium sp.
TCGATCTCGGCGATCACGTCGCCGGCCGAGACGGTGTCGCCGACCTTCACATGCCATTTGGCGAGGGTGCCCTCTTCCATGGTCGGAGACAGGGCCGGCATCAGGATGTCGGTCATTGGGCGGCCTCCACATAGACCTCGGTATAGAGCTCGGCCGGCTCAGGCTCGGGCGAGGTGCGGGCGAACTCCGCCGCCTCGGCGACGATCTTCTTCACGTCGGCGTCGATCGCCTTGAGGGCGGCCTCGTCGGCCAGGCCCTCCTTTTCCAGCAGCTCGCGCAGATGCTCGATGGGATCGCGGGTCTTGCGGACCTCGTCCACCTCCTCGCGGGTGCGGTACTTGGCCGGATCGCTCATGGAATGACCACGATAGCGATAGGTCTTCATTTCCAGGATGAAGGGCCCCTCGCCGCTGCGGGCGTGGGCGGCGGCGCGCTTGGCCGCGTCGCGCACGGCCAGAACGTCCATGCCGTCAACCTCTTCGCCGGGAATCCGGAAGGAGGCGCCACGCTTGTGCATGTGGGTCTCAGAGGACGACCGCTCCAGGGACGTGCCCATGGCGTACTGGTTGTTCTCGATCACATAGACGACCGGCAGCTTCCACAGGGCGGCCATGTTGAAGCTCTCATAGACCTGGCCCTGGTTGGCGGCGCCGTCGCCGAAATAGGTGAAGGTGACCTTGCCGTTGTCCCGGTAGCGGTTGGCGAGCGCCAGCCCGGTGCCCAGGGGTGCTGAGGCACCGACGATCCCGTGGCCGCCATAGAACTCCGCCTCGCGGGAGAACATGTGCATCGAGCCGCCCTTGCCCTTGGACGAGCCCCCGGCCCGGCCGGTCAGCTCGGCCATGACCTCGTTCGGGTCCATGCCGCAGGCCAGCATGTGGCCGTGGTCGCGATAGGCGGTGATGACCTGGTCGCCGTCTTCCTGGATCGACTGGACCCCGACGGCGATGGCTTCCTGGCCGATATAGAGGTGGCAGAACCCGCCGATCAGCCCCATGCCGTAGAGCTGGCCGGCCCGCTCCTCGAAGCGGCGGATCAGCAGCATCTGCCGGTAGAAGCCCAGCAGGGCGTCCTTGCCGAGACCGTTTGCGGTGTCGGCCGGCTGGTCGCCGGCCTTGGCGGCCGATTTGGCGCGCGCCATATGTCTCTCCCGGGTCGATTCTGCGTCAGCCACTCTAACCCAGGGCTGGCCGGCAGGTCAGCCGCCCGTGGGGTTATCGCCCTGAATGCGGATCACATAATCCCTGGGATCGCTATAACCTAGGAGGGACCGGGCCCGTTCTTCGAGAAGATCGGCCGAAAGGGAGCTGTCGCGCAGCAGTTTGGCGCGCACCTCAAGGTCGTGCCTCTGAGCCGTCAGATGCGCCAGCTCGGCCGACTTGGCCGCCAGGGTCTGCTCCCGCTGGGCTGAGGTCAGCAGGCCCTGATCGCCGGTCAGGGCGTGATACGCGAAATAGACGATCAGGAGCGCCAGGGCGGCGGTCGAGATGTAGGAGCGGAGACCTGTGAGCACGGCGATTCTGCAATTGAGATGCTCCACAGTCGTCAATTGTGCTTAATTTTGCGTTGCAGCTCAGCTGTTTGGCGACGAAGATCGCCAGTATGGATCATAAGCACCCGCCCAATTGATCTGAGCGCTCCGCCGGCCGGCCGAGACGTCTCGCGGCATGGCTGCCGCCGCCGCTCCCCCGTGCGCCCTATGCCCTTGTCACGGCCCTGTTGCTGGTCGGTTTCGCCGATGAGTGGTTCACCTTCCTGCCCGCCGGCGTTCTTGAGGCCCTGCGCGAGGATGTCGGCCTAAGCTACGCCCAGGGCGGACTGGTCCTGGCGGCGCTCAGCCTGGGCGGAACCGTCGGCGTCGTCTTCCAGATGGCCGCCGACTATGTCAGCCGCCGTTGGCTCGCGGCCCTGGGCGCCCTGGCCTATGGCGGCGCCATGATCGCCTTTGGCCTCTCCGACTCCTTCATCATGCTGTTCGCCGCCGCCTTCGTCTGGGGCGCGGCCAGCGACGCCTTCATCCACGGATGCGAGGTGGCGCTGGTGGACCTCGCCGGCGATGACCTGCCCCGGATGATGGGCCGGGTGAACGCCTGGTCGGCCCTGGGCGATTTGCTGGCGCCGTTGACCCTGGCACTGGCCGCCGGTTCCGGTTTCGGCTGGCGCGGCGTCTTCCTGGCCGGCGGCGGCCTGATGCTCGCCTATGGCGCCTGGCTGGCCTCGCAGCGCTTTCCGCCACCGCACCCGCGGGCGGAGGACGCCGACCCCAGGCTCGACCTCATCGCCTTGATCACCGACGGACGGGTGCTGCTAATGGCGGTGATCATGGGACTCTTCGCCCTGCTGGACGAGCCGCTGCTGGCCTTCCTGATCGCCTATCTCGACCAGGTCGCGGGCTACGGACCGGGTCTGGCGGTGATCCTCTCAGCCGGGGCGCTGGTCGGCGGGCTGCTGGGCCACAGCCTGGCCGGCCGCCTGATCCCTGCGACTGCGCCTGGGCGGGTGCTGGTTCCTGCGGCGTTGGCCACGGCGCTGAGCCTGCCGGTGATGGCCTTCGGCCCCCAGGCCTGGCTGGTCGTGGGCGGCGGCCTGGTCTTCGGGTTCAGCGGCGCGGTCTTCTACACGGCCCTGCAGAGCCTCGTTCTCACCCTGCGTCCAGGACAGGCAGGATCGACCGGCGCGGTGGTCTCGGCGATCGGCCTGGCCGGGGCCGGCTTCCCGGCGCTGGTGGGGCTGGCGGCGGACGCCGGGGGACTGGCGGCGGGACTGGGCCTCTATGCGGCCGTCCCGGCCGCCATGCTGGCCCTGACGCTGGTCCTGGGCCGGGGCCGCAGCTAGATCTGCTTGATCGCCTTGCGGCCCATATAGAGGGCCTGGTCGCCCAGCTCCTGCTCGATACGCAGCAGCTGGTTGTACTTGGCCGTCCGGTCGGAGCGGGCCAGCGAGCCGGTCTTGATCTGCCCGCAGTTGGTGGCCACGGCCAGGTCGGCGATGGTGGAGTCCTCGGTCTCGCCCGAGCGGTGGCTCATCACCGCGGTGTAGCCGGCGCGATGGGCCATATCGACCGCGTCCAGGGTCTCCGACAGGGTGCCGATCTGGTTGACCTTCACCAGGATGGAATTGGCCAGGCCCTTGTCGATCCCGTCCGACAGCCGCGCGGGATTGGTGACGAACAGATCATCGCCCACCAGCTGGACCTTGGACCCCAGCTTGTCGGTCAGCAGCTTCCAGCCGTCGAAATCATCCTCGGCGCAGCCGTCCTCGATCGAGACGATGGGGAACTTGGCCACCAGGGCGGCCAGATAGTCGACCATGCCGGCCGGATCGAAGCTCTGGCCCTCGCCGTCCAGGACGTACTTGCCGTCCTTGAAGAACTCGGTGGAGGCCACGTCGAGGGCGAGGTGGAAGTGGTCGCCGCAGCGATAGCCCGCCGACTCGCCGGCCTTGACGATGAAGGCGAGCGCCTCTTCGGCGCTGCCGATATTGGGGGCGAAGCCGCCCTCGTCGCCGACATTGGTGTTGTGGCCGGCGTCCTTCAGGGCCTTCTTCAGGCCATGGAAGATCTCGGCGCCCATGCGCAGGCCCTCGGCGAAGGAGTCGGCGCCGGTGGGCAGGATCATGAATTCCTGGATGTCGATGGGATTGTCGGCATGCGCCCCGCCATTGATGATGTTCATCATCGGCACCGGCAGGACCCGGGCCGAGACCCCGCCCACATACTTGTAGAGCGCCAGGTTGGCGCTGCCGGCCGCGGCCTTGGCCGCCGCCAGGCTGACGCCCAGAATGGCGTTGGCGCCCAGGCGCGACTTGTTGGCCGTGCCGTCCAGCTCGATCAGCAGGTCGTCCAGCCGGCGCTGGTCCTCGGCGTCGAAGCCCGACAGGGCGTCATAGATCTCGCCATTGACCGCCTCGACGGCCTGCAGGACGCCCTTACCCAGATAGCGGCCCTTGGCGCCGTCCCGCTTCTCCACCGCCTCATGGGCGCCGGTCGAGGCGCCCGAGGGCACGGCGGCCCGGCCCATGGAGCCGTCTTCCAGCACCACGTCGACCTCGATCGTGGGATTGCCGCGGCTGTCGAGGATTTCACGGGCGGTAATATCGACGATCTCGGTCATGGCGGTCCTCGTTTCGGCAGGCGCGGGGCGGGTTCCAGAAAGCCCGGGAGGCTTAGCCATCTTCGGCTTGGCGGGCAATCGGCCACGCAAAAGGCCCCGCCCGGTCCGGGCGAGGCCTTGATGTCTTGCGACGGATGACGGGCTCTAAAGAGCCTAGTCTTCCTTCGGCGTCATGACCTGGCGGCCCTTGTACATGCCGGTCTTCAGGTCGACATGGTGCGGGCGCTTCAGTTCGCCGGTTTCCTTGTCTTCGACGAAGGAGTTCTTGCCCAGCGCATCATGGGAGCGCCGCATGTTGCGCCGCGAGGGCGATACTTTTCGCTTAGGAACGGCCATAGGGAGTCTCGCAGGCGTATAAAATTGAGACGGCGGCCGCGGGGGCCGCCGACGTGAGCGCGGGTGTATGACGCAATCCGCCCGAGGTTTCAAGCGCCGTCGACCGCAAGAATGATCTGTGGAGCCCCCGCCCGGCCATCAGACCAGCCGGCTCCGTTCCTTGGCCGCGCCGATGAAGCTGGCGAACAGGGGGTGGGGTTCGAAGGGGCGGCTTTTCAGCTCGGGATGGAACTGGACGCCGACGAACCAGGGGTGGTCGGTGCGTTCGCAGATCTCGGGCAGGACCCCGTCCGGCGACAGGCCGGTCATCCGCAGGCCGGTGCTCTCTATGGCCTCGCGATAGCCGATATTGACCTCATAGCGATGGCGATGGCGCTCGCTGATGGCCGGGCCGCCATAGATGTCGAACACCTTGGAGCCGGGCGTCAGGACCGCGTCATAGGCGCCCAGGCGCATGGTGCCGCCCAGGTCGTCGCCCTCGCCCCGGGTCTCGCGGGCGTTGCCACGGACCCATTCGGTCATCAGGCCGACCACCGGCTCGGAGGTCGGGCCAAATTCGGTGGAGGAGGCGTCCTTCAGGCCGGCCAGGTTCCGGGCCGCCTCGATCATCGCCATCTGCATGCCGAAGCAGATGCCGAAATAGGGAATCTCGTGTTCGCGGGCGAAGCGGACCGCCTGGATCATGCCTTCGGAGCCCCGCTGGCCGAAGGCGCCGGGCACCAGCACCCCGTGGACGCCGGTCAGGCGCTCGGAGATCAGGTCTTCCTCGCCGCCCTCGAAGGCCTCGCCCTCGACCCAGTCGAACTTGACCCGGACATTGTTGGCCACCCCGCCATGGACCAGGGCCTCGACCAGGGACTTATAGGCGTCGGTCAGGCCGGTGTACTTGCCGACGATGGCGATGTTCACCTCGCCGTCGGGGTGGGTCAGGGTGTGGGAGATGGTCTCCCAGCCCGAGAGGTCGGGAGCCGGGGCGTCGGTGATGCCGAAGACGTCCAGCACCTCGGTGTCCAGACCCTGGCGGTGATAGTCCAGCGGCACGGTGTAGATGCTGCTGGAGTCCTGGGCCTCGATCACCGCGCTTTCGCGGACATTGCAGAAGAGCGCGATCTTGCGCCGCTCCCCGGCCGGGATCTCGGTCTCGCAGCGGCAGAGCAGGATGTCGGGCTGGATGCCGATGGACCGCAGCTCCTTCACTGAGTGCTGAGTCGGCTTGGTCTTCATCTCGCCGGCGGTCTTGATATAGGGCAGCAGCGTCAGGTGGACGTAGCAGACATTGCCCCGGGGCAGCTGCTGGCCGAGCTGGCGGATGGCCTCGAAGAAGGGCAGGCCCTCGATGTCGCCCACCGTGCCGCCGATCTCCACCAGCACGAAGTCGACGCCGTCGCCGGGGTCGGAGAGGACGAAGCGTTTGATCTCGTCGGTGACGTGGGGAATCACCTGGACGGTGGCGCCCAGATAGTCGCCCCGCCGCTCGCGCTCCAGGATGGTCTTGTAGATCTGGCCGGTGGTGACGTTGTCGCCGCGGGTGGCGTTGACCCCGGTGAACCGCTCGTAGTGGCCGAGGTCCAGGTCGGTCTCGGCGCCGTCCTCGGTGACGAAGACTTCGCCGTGCTGATAGGGGCTCATCGTGCCCGGATCGACGTTCAGATAGGGGTCGAGCTTGCGCAGGCGGACCTTATAGCCACGGGCCTGCAGGAGCGCGCCAAGCGCGGCGGAGGCGAGACCTTTTCCCAAGGAGGAGACCACGCCGCCGGTGATGAAAATGTACCGGGTCATGGGCGATCAACCTACCATCGATTCGGGGCGCAGCACCGCATGTGCGGGTGCGCCAAAACGTCTTGGGTGGCCGCAGAGGCGCGGCCGGTGACTGGAAGCTCATGGCCCAGGCGCCGCAACGGGACGCCGAAGCCAGTCGGGCGTGCGAGCCCTCAGGGCGCCGGAGCGGCCGGGGCGCCCTCCCCTTCGCCGGATTCGGCGTCGAGGAAGGGGTTGCGGATCTGAGCGGCCGGCGCGTCGAGCGACCCATCGCTCGCGCCGTCCGTGGTCGGCGCCGTCTCAGCCGGGGCCGAAGGAATCGGCGCGACGGGCGCCTGGTTCAACTGGGTGGGATCCAGGGACTCGATATTCAGCCGATCCACCGCCGAGCCGCCGCTGACCCGACCCGACACCAGGGTGATGGTCAGGCTGAGCGCGAAGAAGACGCCGCCGAGAATCCAGGTGAAGCGCGACAGGAAATCGCCGGCCCCCCGGGCGCTCATGAAGTTCCCCGATCCGCCGCCGCCCATGCCGAGCGCGCCGCCTTCGGAGCGCTGGAGAAGAACGAGGCCGATCAGGACCAGACAGACGATGATCTGAATGACGAGCAGAATGCCGAGCAGCATGGACAAGTCCAAAACGTCTGGCGCGCGCCCTCAAGGAAGGGGTTGCGCCGAAAAACCAAGCGCGCGCTCTATCATCCCCCGTCCGCCAAGGCCATAGGGCCAAGGCGGCGTTCTTGGGGACGCAGGCGTCGCTATTCGTCGCCGCACGCAGGCGGGCTTGGCCCCTAGCTAGGCCTTCGGGGCGCCGGCGACAATGGCCAGGAAGTCCGCGGCCTTCAGCGAGGCGCCGCCCACCAGGGCCCCGCCGACCTCGTCCGCGTGCAGGATCTCGGCCGCACTGCCCGGCTTCACCGAGCCGCCATAGAGAATGGCGGGCGCATCGCCCGCGGCCCCGAACATCTCGCGCAGGGTGGCCCGGATCGCCTGGTGAATCTCGACGATATCGTCCGAACTCGGGGTCAAGCCCGTGCCGATCGCCCAGACCGGCTCATAGGCGACGGTGAAGGCCTTGCCCGCGAGCGCGGGGGGCAGCGAGCCCCGCACCTGCCGCGTCACAACCTCCAGGGCGCGACCGGCCTCACGCTCGTCCAGGGTTTCGCCGACACAGATAATGGGCTCCAGCCCGCCGCGCAGGGCGGCGGCGACCTTGGCGGCGACATCGCCATCGCTTTCGCCATGGACCGCGCGCCGCTCGGAGTGCCCGAGGATCACCAGGCTCGCCCCGGCGTCGGCCAGCATCTCGGCCGACACATCCCCGGTGAAGGCGCCCGAGGCCTCGGCATGGCAATCCTGGCCGCCGATGGCCACCGGCCCGCCCGCCAGGGCGCGGCTCATCCGCTCCACCAGGGTGGCGGGGGGACAGAGCGCCACCCGCACGCCCGAGGCCGGCGCGCCGGCCGCTACAGCCTGGGCTTCGGCCAGGGCGCCCGCCGTCCCGTTCATCTTCCAATTGCCGGCGATCAGGGGGGTGGGTGCGTTCATCGGGCCTCTCCGTGGGGTCGATCTGGCGGTTAAGCCAAGCAATCGACTCTGTCACGTGCTTGCGGGGGGGAAGCCGCCTCCACTATACCCGCTCCTCCGGACTTCGCGCCCGAGGAAGGGTCCTCCATGCTTACCGCTTTCCGCGCCTTCGCCAAATCCTGGGTGGCGGCCCTCCTGATTGGCCTGCTGATCATCAGCTTCGCTGTGTTCGGCATGTCCGACATCCTGCAGGGCCAGTTCTCCACCACCGTGGTCAAGGCCGGCGGCCGCAACGTCGACGATGCGGACTTCCGCCGGGAATATGACCAATGGCGCCAGCAGACCGAGCAGCAGGTCGGCCAGCCGATCACCCCGCAGATGGCCGACGAGAACGGCATCATCCCGCGCCTGCTCGAACAGATCGCCACCCGCGAGGCCCTGGCGGCCCTGCTGCACAAGATGGGCGTTCGCCCCGGCGACAGCCTGGTGGCTGACCAGCTGCGGGAAATTCCCGCCTTCTTCGATCCGATCAGCGGCCGGTTCGACAGCAATCTGATGGCCCAGCGCCTCTCTGAGACCGACCTGACGCCGGACCGCTTCCTGGCCCTGCTCAAGGACGAGATCGCCCAGCAGCACTTCGCCTCGGGTCTGGTCAGCGGCCTGCGCGCGCCGCGGGCCTACAGCGCCCTGGAGGCCATGATCGACCGCGAGCAGCGCGACCTGGGCTATTTCCAGGTGGGCGTGAACGATGTCGAGGCGCCGGAGCTGCCGAGCGACGAGCAGCTCCAGGCCTTCATGCAGGAGAACGCCGACCAGCTGACCCAGCCGGAATACCGCGTGCTGTCCCTGGTCCGTTTCGCCCCGCGCCCCCAGGATCTCGAGGTCGAGGTCACCGCGGAGCAACTTCAGGAGCGGTTCGAGTTCCGTCGCGACACCCTGTCCCAGCCGGAGACCCGCACCCTGGTGCAGATCCCCGCCAAGGACCAGGCCGCGGCCACGCGCATCGCCCAACGGCTGCGCGAAGGCGAGGACCCGACCGCCGTCGCCCAGGACCTGGGCGTCGATCCCATCGTCTATGAGGGCCGGCCGCGCACCGCCATCGCCGACCGCAAGGTGGCCGAAGCCGCCTTCGCCCTGGCCGCCGGAGAGGTCAGCGCCCCCATCGAGGGCGACCTCGGTTTCGCCGTGGTCAAGGTCACATCGGTGACGCCGGGCCGCCAGCCGACCCTTGAGGATGTCCGCCCCATGCTGGAGGCCGAAATCCGCGAGGATGCAGCCGCCGAGAAGGTCTATGAGCGCACCCAGGCCTACGAAGAGGCCCATATTGGCGGCGCCTCCCTGGCCGAGGCCGTCAAGGCCGCCGAGGCCACCGTCATCACCCTGCCGGCCGTCAGCGAACAAGGGCGCACTCCGGAGGGCCAGCCGGTCGAAGGCCTGACGCCGCAGGTCCTGGAGACCGCCTTCGAACTGGCGGACGGCGGCGAGAGCGATCTGGCCGAACTGGCCGAGGGCCAGTATTTCGCCGTCAAGGTCGAGCGCATCATTCCGGCCGCCCTGCCCCCCCTGGACGAGGTTCGTCCCGTGCTGGTGCGGGCCTGGATGCAGCGGGAGATGGTGCGGCGGCTCGAAGCCAAGGCCGATGAACTCGCCGAACTGGTGCGTGGCGGCCAGACCCTGGAAGCCGCCGCCGGGTCCATCGGCGCGCGGGTGACTCGCGCCACCAGCCTGAGCCGCGCCACCGCCCAGCAGACCGAGCAGCTTTCCGAAGACATGCTGGTCAAGGCCTTCTCCGCCGAACCCGATGAGGTGTTCACCGCCCGCGCCGTGGAGTTCGCCGTCGTCGTCGCCAAGCTCGAGGCCGTCCGCCCGGGCGCCACGGCCGAGATCGCCGCAGCGGTCGAGGATGGCCGCGGCCAGGCCAGCATGGCCCTGTTCCGCGACCTCGCCGAGGCCGCCAGCCTGGCCGCCCGCGACAAGGTCCGGGTCCGCATCGACGAGAACCGCGCCCGGGCCGTGCTGGGCCTTCAGCCCCGCGAGGAGGACGAGGCGGACGCAGCGAAAGCTCCTGACCCCAAGGCCCCCGCCAAGGCGCCGGAGCCCAAGGCGTGATCATCGAGCCTGCGCTTTCCGACTTCGCCCCCCGCTATGGCGCGGGCGCGGCGCAGGTGGTCTGGACCCGCCTGATCGACGACCTGGAGACCCCGGTCTCGGCCTATCTGAAGATCGGCCACGGCCAGCCCTACGCCTTCCTCTTCGAATCGGTCGAGGGGGGCGCCTGGCGGGGCCGCTATTCGGTCATCACCCTGAAGCCGGACCTGGTCTGGCGCTGCCGGGGCGACCAGGCCGAGATCGCCGAGGGCGACGACATCGCGGCGGGCCGTTTCACGCCGCAGACGGCCGGCAGCCTCGAGTCCCTGCGCGACCTGGTGGCCGGATGCCGCCTGGACATTCCCGCCGGCCTGCCGCCCATGGTGGCCGGGGTGTTCGGCGCCTTGGGCTATGACATGGTCCGGCTGGTGGAGCGGTTGCCCAACGTCAATCCCGATCCCCTGGACCTGCCCGACGGGGTCATGACGCGACCGTCCGTGGTGGCGATCTTCGATTCCGTCGGCCAGGAGATCATCCTGGCCACCACCGTGCGGCCTGATGGCCAGTCGGCGGAGGCGGCCCATGCCGCGGCCCAGGCGCGCCTCGCCGCCGTGGTCGCCGATCTGGCCAAGCCGCCGCCGGCCCTGAAGCGGGACGGCGCGCCCCAGCCCGACGCCTTCACCACCCCGATCAGCCGCGAGGCCTATCGGGAGATCGTCGGCAAGGCCAAGGCCTATATCCGCGCCGGGGACATCTTCCAGGTGGTGCCCAGCCACCGGTTCCGCGCGCCCTTCGCCCTGGACCCGCTGGCGCTCTATCGCTCCCTGCGACGGACCAACCCCTCGCCCTTCCTGTTCTATCTGAACTTCGGCGACTTCCAGCTGGCGGGCTCCAGCCCGGAGATCCTGGTCCGCCTGCGGGATGGCAAGATCACCATCCGCCCGATCGCCGGCACCCGCCCCCGGGGCGCCACGCCCGAAGAGGACCTGGCCCTCGAACAGGAGCTGATCGCCGACCCCAAGGAGCGGGCCGAGCATCTCATGCTGCTCGATCTGGGGCGCAACGATGTGGGCCGGGTGGCCATGCTGCGCCAGCCTGGCCGCAACGCCGCGCCGGCCCGCCCCAAGGGCCCGAGCGTGCGGGTGACCGACTCCTTCTTTGTCGAGCGCTACAGCCACGTCATGCACCTGGTCTCCAATGTGGAGGGCGACGCCCCCGAGGGCGTCGATCCGGTGGACGTGCTGATGGCCGCCCTTCCCGCTGGCACCCTGTCGGGCGCGCCGAAGGTGCGCGCCATGCAGATCATCGATGAGCTGGAGATCGCGAAGCGCGGCATCGCCTATGCCGGCGCGGTCGGCTATTTCGGCGCCGACGGCTCGGTGGACACCTGCATCGGCCTGCGCACCGCCTGCTTCAAGGATGGCCAGATGTACATCCAGTCCGGCGGCGGGGTGGTGGCCGACTCCGATCCCGACGCCGAGTACGACGAGACCCTGCACAAGGCCCGCGCCCTTCGCCGCGCCGCCGAGGACGCCTGGCGATTCGTCTAGGGCGCTTCGCTCAGAGGCGTATCAGTCAGGGGCGTATCAGTCAGGGGCGTATCAGTCAGGGGCGTATCGGTAAGGGGGGCTTCATCCAGTGAAGCGCTCGATCCGACCGCCAGATGCTGGGTGACGACGGGTGGGGCCGTGATCATGGCGCCTGCCAGGGCCAGGGCCGCGACGGCTGCGAAGGCCGCCGCCGCCAGCACCGGCCAGAGCCGTTCGCTGGGCGCGGGCGCCGCCAGCAGGCTCCGGGCTTCGGCCAGGGCTTCGGGGTCAAGGGCGGAATCAGCAACGGTCATGGCTTCAGCATCGGCTCGCCTTACCCCATATGCAACGCGGCGCTTTGCGCACGTCAGAGCTTTGGCTTAGAGAACCCTCATGATCTTGGTCGTCGATAACTACGACAGCTTCACCTACAATCTCGTCCACTATCTGAACGAGCTTGGGGCCGAGACGCTGGTCCATCGCAATGACGCGCTGAGCGCCGAAGAGGCGATCGCGCTGAAGCCCGAGGGCGTGCTGCTCTCGCCCGGTCCCTGCACCCCCAATGAGGCCGGCCTCTGCCTCGACCTGCTGGCCAAGGCGCCGGCCGACCTGCCGATCTTCGGCGTCTGCCTGGGGCATCAGGCGATCGGCCAGGCCTTCGGCGGCGAGGTGATCCGGGCCGCGACCCTGATGCACGGCAAGACGAGCCCCATCCATCACACGGGCAAGGGCGTCTTCGCCGGCCTGCCCAACCCCTTCACCGCCACCCGCTATCACAGCCTGTCGGTGCGCCGGGAGACCATGCCCGACGTCCTGGAGATCACGGCGTGGACCGAGGATGGCGATGTCATGGGCGTGCAGCATGTGAGCCGGCCGATCTTCGGGGTCCAGTTCCACCCGGAGTCCATCGCCACCGAGGGCGGCCACGCCCTGCTCTCCAACTTCCTCGACCTGGCCGGCGCGCGGCGCCTCACCGAGGCCTGAGCCTGGCATATGTCTGACGCCTTCAAGCCCTTGCTGGCCCGCCTGGCCGACGGCGCGACCCTGTCGGAAGCCGACGCCCAGGTCTTCTTCTCCGCCTGTCTGCGGGGCGAACCAACGCCGGCCCAGGTGGCCGCGGCGCTGACCGCCATGCGGATGCGCGGCGAGACGGTGGGCGAGATCACCGCCAGCGCCCGGGCCATGCGGGAGGCCGCCGTCACCCTGGATCACCCCTACCAGGTGATCGATGTCTGCGGCACCGGCGGCGACGGGCTCCACACCCTCAACATCTCCACCGCCGTGGCCTTCGTGGCGGCCGGCGGCGGCCTGAAGGTGGCCAAGCACGGCAACCGCGCCCTGTCGTCCCGGTCCGGCGCCGCCGATGTGCTGGCTGCGCTCGGGGTCAATATCAACGCCGGCCGCGAGCAGCAGCTGCGCGCCCTGGACGAGGCCGGCCTCTGCTTCCTGTTCGCCCAGGCCCACCACGGGGCGATGAAGCACGTCTCGCCGATCCGGGCCGAGCTTGGCTTCCGCACCCTGTTCAACCTGCTCGGGCCCCTCGCCAATCCGGCCGGCGCCCAGCGCCAGGTGCTCGGCGTGTTCTCCGAGCGCTGGGTCGAGCCGCTCGCCCGGGTGCTGGGGAGCTTAGGCGCCGAGCGCGCCTGGGTGGTCCATGGCGGCGGCATGGACGAGATGACCACCACCGGCGAGACCCTGGTCGCGGAGTACCGCGAAGGCCAGGTGCGGCTCTTCACCATTACGCCGGAGGCCGTCGGCCTGCCCCGCGCCGCCCTCTCGGACCTGACCGGCGGGTCGCCGGAGGTCAACGCCGCGGCCCTGCGCGCCCTGCTCCAGGGCGAGACAGGACCCTATCGGGATATTGTCGCCCTCAATGCGGCCGCCGCCTTCCTGGTGGCCGACAAGGTCGAAACCCTCAGCGAGGGCGTCGCTCTGGCCGGACAGGTGATCGACGACGGTCGCGCGCTGACAGCCCTCGATCGCCTGTGCGAGATCACCAACCCATGAGCGACATCCTCGACCAGATCGCCGCCTACAAGCGGACTGAGGTCGCCGAGCGCAAAGCCGCCCGGACGGTCGCCGAGGTCGAGGCGGCCGCGAAGGCGGCCACGGCCCCCCGAGGCTTTTACGCGGCCCTGGTGAAGGCGCACGCGCCGGGCCGCCTGGCCCTGATCGCCGAGATCAAGAAGGCTTCCCCGTCCAAGGGCCTGATCCGCGCCGACTTCGATCCCCCAGCCCTCGCCAAGGCCTATGAGGCCGGCGGCGCGGCCTGCCTGTCGGTGCTCACCGACGGCCCCAGCTTCCAGGGCGACGACGGCTATCTGACCGCGGCGCGCAGCGCCGTGAGCCTGCCGGCGATCCGCAAGGACTTCCTGGTCGATCCCTGGCAGGTCGCCGAGTCCCGCGCCCTGGGCGCCGACGCCATCCTGATCATCATGGCCATGGTCGACGACGCCCTGGCCGGCGAACTCCTGGCCGAAGCGACGGCCTGGGGGATGGACGCCCTGGTCGAGGTGCATGACGAGGCCGAGATGGCCCGGGCCGGTCGCCTGGGCGCCCGGCTGGTCGGCGTCAACAACCGCAATCTCCGCACCTTCGAGACCGACCTTTCCATCACCGAGCGGCTGGCCGCCCACGCGCCGGCCGACGCCCTGCTGGTCACCGAAAGCGGCATCGCCGGGCCCGACGACGTCCGCCGGCTGGAGAGTGCCGGCGCCCGGGCCATGCTGGTGGGCGAAAGCCTGATGCGGCAGGCCGATGTGGCCCAGGCCGCCCGCGCCCTGCTCGGCTGACCCGCACCGAGTCGGTCGCGTCGGGCCGCCGGGCTCGAGATTTTCCGTGATTTCAACGGTCTTGTGGGTAACTTGACATTAAGGAAGAACGCCTAGAGAACATTCGCAACGTTTGCGATTTGTTCTTTAGGTTGGGAAAGTCCAATGCTGACCCGTAAGCAGCACGAACTGCTCATGTTCATCCATGAGCGGATCAAGGAGACCGGCGTCTCGCCGTCCTTCGACGAGATGAAGGAAGCCCTCGACCTGGCCTCCAAGTCGGGCATCCATCGCCTGATCACCGCCCTTGAGGAGCGCGGCTTTCTCCGCCGCCTCCCGCACCGCGCCCGGGCGCTGGAGGTGGTGAAGCTGCCGCAGCAGGCCACGGCGACCGCGCCGCCCAAGGGCCGGCAGGCCTTCCGGCCGCA
>CAZERE010000051.1:15164-20314 GCA_964515365.1 uncultured Phenylobacterium sp.
CCGGGTGACGGGCCATCGGCGCCGCAGGCGGCCAATGACACCCGCGAGCTCGCGGTGCTGGGCAAGATCGCGGCCGGCACGCCCATCGAGGCGATCCAGCAGGAACGCGACCGGATCCACGTGCCGGAATCCATGCTGGGGGCCGGCGAACACTTCGTTCTCGAAGTGCAGGGCGATTCGATGATCAACGCCGGCATCCTCGACGGCGACTATGTGGTCATCCGGCGGGCCGACTCGGCCAATTCCGGCGACATCGTCGTCGCCCTGGTCATGGGCGAAGAGGCCACCCTGAAGCGCCTGCGCCGCAAGGGCGCCTCGGTGGCGCTCGAGGCCGCCAACCCGGCCTATGAGACCCGCATCTTCGGCCCCGATCAGGTGGCCGTTCAGGGCCGGCTCGTCGGCCTCATTCGCCGCTACCACTAGGTCCCCAGCTCCAGGGCCTGTGTCCGCGCAGGTCCTGGGTCCAGAGGGCGAGCCATGCGTCGCCCTTTCGGCTCAGCTCTAGCGCGCCGCCCCGGGCGAAGTCCGCCCCGCTCAGGACGATGACGCCAGGGCACAGGTTTGGCGGAAGGTCCGGCCGCAGGACGACCACTTCCGCTGAGGCGCAAAGCCTCGCCAGCGTTTCAGCGTCAGGCGTTTTCCGGCTCCAATAGGCCGCGACAGGCGCCGGCGCCTCCGGACCAGGCTGACAGGTCCAGCGATCACAGACATAGACGTCATCCCGCGGCGCCTCATCCACGGTGGGCGTCAACCCCCGCCTTTGCGCCCAACGCTCGGCGGCGAACCGCTTGACGTCCGGCCGCATCAGGATGGCCTGGTCGCCCTGCCGCACAGCCACCTGGGCGCCGTCGGCGGCGACCCAGAGTGTGGGCGGCTCGCCCCGCGGGGCCAGGCTCACCGCCAGGGCGAAGGGCAGGCCGAGCCACCGGACAGGCCCACGCCACAGGCACATCCAGAGGATGCCGAGAAAGGCGCTGGGCAGGGCCCAGGACGGCGCGCTGGCGACCAGCAGGCTCGCGCCGGGCGCCTCCGCGGCGATCTGGGCCACATCGGTGATCAGCCCGATTCCCCAGCCCGACACCATCAGGGGGAGGTCCCCAAGGCCCAGGGGCGTCAGCGCCGCGCCGATGGCGAGGCTCGGCATCATCAGGAAGGACGAGATCGGCGAGGCGGCCAGGTTCGCCGCCAGGCCGAAGGTGGCCATGCGATTGAAGTGCTGCAGGGCGAAGGGTCCGGTCGCCATGCCCGCCACGAAGCTCGCGGCCAGGCTGGCCCCCAGCCAGGTCAGGCTGGTCTGGGCCAGGCGAATGGGCCAGGGCGCGCTGATCTCGCGGATCGGGCGCGGCCAGGCCTCGGCCAGGGCGACCAGCGCCGCCGTGGCGGCGAAGGACATCTGGAACCCCGGCTCGGTCACCGCCTCGGGGTGGATCAGCATGACGATCAGGGCCGCCAGAGCCAGGCCGTGCAGGCTGATGGCGCGGCGGTCGAAGATCACGGCGGCGAAGGCGACGGACGCCGTGATCGCCGCCCGCTCGGCCGGCGCCGGCGCCCCTGACACCACCAGATAGCAGGCCACCGCGCTCAACCCCGCCAGGGCCGCGACCTTCTTGCTGGACACCCGCAGGGCGAGCCACGGCCAGGCTGCGACGCCCGCCCTCACCCCGGCGAAGACGAAGCCGCCGACAATGGCCATGTGCAGGCCGGAGATGGAAATCAGGTGGGCCAGGCCTGAGGCCCGCATGTGCTCGATCTGCTCGGGCGGCACGAAGGCCTGGTTGCCCATGACCATGGCCGCAGCCAGGCCGCCGGTCTCCGCCCCCATGGAGGCGACGATCTTCTGGGCCAGGCTCCAGCGGGCGGCGTTGACCCGCATATCCAGAACAAGGCGGCCCGGGGGTCTCGGCAGGTCCGCAGCCACCGGCGGGGTCAGGGCGAAGCCGACGCCGCCGATACTCTCGAAGAAGGCGTCCCGGGCGAAGTCGTAGCCGCCCGGGCTGGCAGGGGGCGGCGGCGGGTTCACCAGGGCCAGCATGCGGACGGCCTGGCCTGGGGCCGGCGGCGTGACGTCCCTCAAGGTGATCCGAACGCGGCTCGGCGTCTCGGCCGGCGCAAGACCCTCGATCCGGGTCGGCGCCACGAGGATACGGCTGCCGCCCTGGCCGGGACTGGCGACGTCCACCACCCAGCCTTCGATCTGGGCCGGCTGGCCCATGGTCGGCGCGACGGGTCCCGCCACGGCCTCGGTGCGGAACTTGGCGGCCGAGAACCCGGCCAGGCCAAAGGCTGTGAGGATCAGCAGCAGGGATGCGCCCCGCGAGATGTTCAGTCGGCGCGCAGAGATCAGGAGCGCAAGAGCGAGCGCCGCAGCGCCCCAGGCGACCAGGCCCAGCGGCTCCCGGTCCAGGGCGAAATAGGCCGCGCAGCCCAGGCCGAAGGCCACCGGCGTCCAGAGGCCCCAACGATCGGTCTGATCGCGCACGGCGGCGCCCAGGGCGAAGGCGAGCGCCCGTGGACTAGGAGCCCTGGGGAAGCGCATGCTAAGACCCCGGCCCCATCGCCCGGCGATCCCGCCGGCCTGCGACACCTCAAGACCCCCGACCTCGATGCCCGACCGTCCCGTCGTCACCCGGATCGCCCCCTCGCCCACTGGCTCGATGCATATTGGCACGGCCCGCACGGCGCTTTTCAACTGGCTTTACGCCAGACGCACCGGTGGAAAGTTCCTTTTGCGCGTGGAGGACACTGATCGCGAGCGGTCCACCGAGGCCGCCGTGGGCGTCATCTTCGAGGGCCTGAAGTGGCTGGGCCTCGAGGCCGACGAGGCGCCGGTGTTCCAGGCCGCCCGGGCCGACCTGCATCGGGCCGCCGTGGACGAACTCCTGGCCCGCGGCGAAGCCTATCGCGACTACATGACCCCAGAGGAGCTGGACGCCGAGCGGGAGACCGCCCGGGCCGAGGGCCGCGTCGTCCGTTCGCCCTGGCGCGACATCACCCCCAATGACGCCCCCGACCGCCCCTTCGTCGTCCGCCTCAAGAGCCCGCTCACCGGCGACACGGTGGTGGCCGACAAGGTGAAGGGCGACGTCCGGTTCCAGAACAAGGATCTCGATGATCTGATCCTGCTGCGCACGGACGGCTCGCCGACCTACAACCTCGCTGTGGTGGTCGATGACCACGACATGGGCGTGACCCATGTGATTCGCGGCGACGACCATCTCAACAACGCCGCCCGCCAGACCCTGATCTACAAGGCGCTCGGCTGGGAGGTCCCGGTCTGGGCCCACCTGCCGCTGATCCACGGTCCCGACGGCGCCAAGCTCTCCAAGCGGCATGGCGCCCAGGCCGTCAGCGAGTTCGATTCCATGGGCTATCTGCCCGAGGCCATGCGCAACTATCTGGCGCGGCTGGGCTGGGGCCATGGGGATGACGAAATCTTCAGCGACGCGCAGGCCATCGGCTGGTTTGACATCGCCGACGTGGTCAGCGCCCCGGCCCGGCTGGACTGGGCCAAGCTCAATCACATCAACAACCACTATATCCGCCAGGCGGAGGTCAGCCGTCTGGCCGATCTGGTGACGGACATCCACGAAAGTCGCGACTTGAAGGTCCCGGCGGACCTGCGCCCGGTTCTCGAACGCGCCATTCCGCTGGTCCGCGACGGCGCCAAGACCCTGCTGGACCTGGCTGATTCGACCGTCTTCGTCCTGGCGCGGCGGCCCTTGGCCATGCCCGAAAAGGCCGCAGGCCTGCTCACCGACGAAACCCGCGCGCGCCTGGGGCGGCTGCGGGATCGGCTCGCCGCGACCAGCGCCTGGGATGTGCCCGCCCTTGAGGCGGAAATCCGGGCTTTCGCCGAGGCTGAAGGCGTCGGGATCGGCAAATTCGGCGCCGCCCTGCGCATCTGTCTGGCCGGCGAAGCCTCTGCGCCGGATCTCGCCGGGGCGCTCACGGCGCTTGGACGCGACGAAAGCCTGGGTCGCCTCGACGATGCGCTTTCGCCCGCTGCGTAAACCGCTATAAGGCCAAGCGAACAGACGTTTTAATTCCTAGTCATTGAAAGGGGATGGCATGGCCGAAACGGCGAAGATCAGCATTGGCGCCAAATCTGTCGAGCTACCCATCTTGAAGGGTACGACGGGTCCGGACGTGGTGGACGTGCGCAAGCTGTACGCCGAGGCCGATGTCTTTACCTACGATCCCGGTTTCACGTCGACGGCGAGCTGCGAAAGCAAGATCACCTATATCGACGGTGACGCGGGCATCCTGCTGCACCGGGGCTACCCGATCGACCAGCTGGCCGAGAAGTCCAGCTTCCTGGAAGTCTGCTACCTGCTGCTGCACGGCGAGCTGCCGACGGCGGAGCAGTTCACCGAGTTCGACCACAACATCACCTACCACACGATGTTGCACGAGCAGTTCGACCGGTTCTTCGCGGGCTTCCGTCGCGACGCCCACCCGATGGCCATCATGGTCGGCGCGGTCGGCGCCCTGTCGGCCTTCTATCACGACAGCACCAATATCGATGATCCGCAGCAGCGGATGATCTCGGCCCATCGCATGATCGCCAAGATGCCGACGATCGCGGCGCGGGCCTTCAAGTACTCCAAGGGCCAGCCGTTCGTGCATCCGCGCAACGACGAGTCCTATGCCGAGAACTTCCTTCGGATGTGCTTCTCGGTCCCGGCCGAGGACTGGAAGCCCAACCCGGTCCTGACCCGGGCCATGGACCGCATCTTCATCCTGCACGCCGATCACGAGCAGAACGCGTCCACCTCGACCGTCCGCCTGGCCGGCTCGTCGGGCGCCAATCCGTTCGCCTGCATCGCGGCCGGAATCGCCTGCCTGTGGGGCCCCAGCCATGGGGGCGCCAACGAAGAGGCGCTCAACATGCTGGCCGAGATCGGTTCGGTGGAAAACATCCCTGAATACGTTCAGGGCGTGAAGGATCGCCGCTACCGGCTGATGGGCTTCGGCCACCGGGTCTATAAGAACTATGACCCCCGCGCCAAGGTCATGCAGGCCACCTGCCACGAAGTGCTGGCCGAGATCGGCAACACCGATGATCCGCTGCTGAAGGTGGCCATGGAGCTCGAAAAGATCGCGCTCAACGACCCGTACTTCGTCGAGCGGAAGCCCTATCCGAACGTGGC
>CAZERE010000052.1:0-19539 GCA_964515365.1 uncultured Phenylobacterium sp.
ACAAAGGTTGCGCGCCTGAGGTAAAATTATCCCGCCGCGGTGGACGGGCGCGCGAGCCTCGGGAAGCGCTCATTTGCGCCGGGGGCAGGCCCCAGCCGAACCTCGCCGGCCCCTCAGGCCCGGCGTGAAACGCTGGCTGAACGCGCCGCAGCGCCGGCCTTCGCCACGCCCAGGGCCTGTTCGATCTGCCGCATCAGCGGCCCAAGCTGGACAGGCTTCGCCGCGACGCCATCCATGCCCGCCCCCAGATAGCGCTGGGTCTCGTGGGTCATCACGCTGGCCGTCAGCGCCAGGATGGGGGTTCGCGGACGGCCGGCCTCCAGCTCGGCGGAGCGAATGGCCTGGGTGGCGTCCATGCCGTCCAGGCCCGGCATATGGATGTCCATCAGGATCAGGTCCCAACCGCCATCGCGCCAGGCCGAGATCGCCTCGTGACCGTCGGCCGCCTGGCCGCAGTCCAGGCCCTGGCTTTCGAGAAGGGTCTTCAGGACCATGCGGTTGGCGCCGTTGTCGTCGACGATCAGGATTCGCCGGCCGCGGACATCTTCGGCCGAAGGCCCAGGCGCCGCGGGCTGCGCCCCGGCGGAAACCGGCGCCGTTCGGGGCATGGGCAGGGTCAGGGTGAAGGTCGTGCCTTGGCCCGGCTGGCTCGTGAAGCCGATCTTTCCGCCCATCAGGGCCACCAGATCGCGGCAGATGGCCAGGCCCAGGCCCGTTCCGCCACTGCGGCGGGTGTTGGAGGCGTCAGCCTGGACGAACTTGTCGAAGATCGTGTCCTGGTGATCCAGGGGAATGCCGATCCCGGTATCGGCGACCTCGCAGGTCAGGCTTGCGGCGTCCCCGCCGATGCGCACCGATATCGAGCCCCGCTCCGTGAACTTCAGCGCGTTGGAGATCAGGTTGCTGATCACCTGGCGCAGCCGCACCTCGTCCCCCAGCCGGCCCCCGCGGGCCTCTGGAGCCAGGTCGAGCGCGAAGGCCAGGCCGCGCTCGGCGGCGATCTGCCCATAGAGCGTGCCCAGGGGGCCGATGAGGCGGTCGACGTCGAACTCGGCGGCGGTGATGGTCATCTCGCCGGCTTCGATCCGGGCGATGTCGAGGACGGCGTTGAGGATGTCCAGCAGGTTCGAGGCCGAGTCCTGCACCACAGCCAGCCGCTCACGCTGGACGGTGGGAAGCTCGTCCAGGGCCATGACCTGGACCATGCCCAACACGCCGTTCAGGGGCGTGCGGATTTCATGGCTCATCGTGGCCAGGAACTCGCTCTTGGTCCGGTCTGCGGCGCGGGCGGCGACCGCCAGATCCTGGGCCTCGCGGGTCAGGGCCTGATTGCGGGTCAGCTCGTGGCGCAGGGCGGCGTTGAGCTCATCCGTCGCCAGGCGGGCGCGAATCTCGCGCAGCACAGCCCCCCGCATCAGGGTCGACATGCCCAGGGCGGCGAACATGCCGGCCACCCCCACATAGGCGTAGTGGCCGATCAGATGTCCCGGCGCCGCGCGGGCCATGAGCACCATTCCGACAAAGGTCGCCAGCGTGCTGACATAGGCCACGCGGCGGGTCGGCGCGGCGATCGCGAAGACCAGGGCCATCAGGACAAAATAGAACAGCTTCAGGGGTTCGAAGTGGATGCTCAGATAGGCGACCACATTGGCCATGAAGAGGGCGTTCATCAGCAGGGCCGCGAGCTCGAGGCTCGCCAGCCCTCTGGACGGCTTCAGCCAGCGCCAGGCCAGCAGGCCCATGATCGTGGCCACGACGGAAAGACCCGTCAGAACAATGAGAGCCGCCCCCGTCTCGAAGAAGGGATGTGAGACGCTGACCAGGGCGTAATAGACCGCCGCCGCCAGGAGATAGGTGCGCAGGACCGGCGTCTGGGATTGCGCCAGAACCTCAGGAGAGACTGTGATATCGGCCGGCTTGCGGGCCGTGAGCTTGAGCAAGGTGAGCCTCGGCGTCTGGCGGAACACCGAACAATGGCACGCCAATGCCTACGAATTGATTTCCTTGGGAAACATGTCCCCTGGGTTGAATATCGTCGCGCCAGACGGCCGCCAAGCGCCGCAAGGAGGAGACCGCCATGATCCCCGAGACCATTCTCGACCCCGACCTGCCGATCATCGATCCCCATCATCACCTGTGGGACATGCGCGGCCGGTTCGCCGCCGCCGCGCCGCCGCCCCGCCACGGCTTCGAGGCCCTGCTCCGTCGCTCGCCCCACTATCTGCTGGACCAGCTGCTGGCCGACCTCGGCGCCGGCCACAATGTGCGGGCGACGGTCTTCATCGAATGCGGCGCCATGTACCGGGCCGGGGCGTCGGCGGCCCTGGCGCCGGTGGGCGAGACGGAGTTCGTCAACGGCGTGGCGGCCATGAGCGCCAGCGGCCTCTACGGCGAAGCCCGGGCCTGCGCCGCCATCGTCGGCCATGCCGACCTGACCCTGGGGGACGGCGTCGCCCCGGTGCTGGAGGCGCACCTGGCCGCCGGCGGCGGGCGGTTCCGCGGCGTTCGGCAGAGCGCCTCCCACGACCCTGATCCGGCGGTCCTTGGCCCCCTGGCCCGGACGCCGCCTGGCCTCTATCGCAGCGCAGCCTTCCGGCAGGGCTTCGCCCACCTCGCGCCCCATGGCCTGTCCTTCGACGCCTGGCTGCTCGAGCCGCAGCTCCCGGACCTGATCGACCTGGCGAGCGCCTTTCCCGCGACGACCATCATCCTCGACCATGCGGGCACGCCGCTGGGGATCGGCGCCTACGCCGGCCAGCGTGAGGCGCGGTTCGGCGTGTGGCGCGACAACATCCGCGCCCTGGCTGAGCGCCCCAATGTGGTCTGCAAGGTCGGCGGGCTGGCCATGCCGTTTGCAGGGTTCGACAGCTTCCTGGTCGAGCCGCCGGCGACCTCGGAGAGGCTGGCCGAGGAATGGCGCCCCTATGTGGAGACCGCCATCGAGGCCTTCGGCGCAGACCGCTGCATGTTCGAAAGCAACTTCCCGGTCGATGCGGGGACCTGCGACTACGCCACCCTCTGGAACGCCTTCAAGCGCTTGGCGGCGGACGCCTCGGCCGACGAAAAGGCGGCCCTGTTCCACGACACGGCGCGGCGGGTCTACCGGCTGGACGTCTGAACGGAGCGGCCGGCGCTGAGCCTGGCCGCTCCATTCACCGCGTTCAGGCCGCGACCAGACCCTTGGCGAGCACCTCGGCCAGCCTGGCCTCGGCGCCTTCGATGGCCGCGGCCCGGGCCTCAGGTCCGAAGCCGATCTTCTCGGCATGGACGAAGGTGACGTCGGTCAGGCCGATGAAGCCCAGCAGGTGGCGCAGATAGGGCTCCTGGAAGTCGGCGATCTGGCCGGGGCCTTCGCTGTAGAAGCCGCCGCGGCTCTCGATGACGATCACGCGCTTGCCCTCCAGCAGGCCCTTCGGCCCGGCTTCGGAATAGGTGAAGGTCTCGCCGGCGCGCAGCACATGGTCGAGCCAGGCCCGAAGCGTGGTGGGCAGGCTGAAATTGTACATGGGGGCGCCGATGATGATCGTGTCGGCCGTCCGCAGCTCGGCGATCAGGGTGTCCGACAGGGCCCGGGCCGCGTGCTCGGCCGGGGTCGTGGCCACGCCGCGGACGCCGGCCAGGGTGTCGCGGACGAGGTGCGGCACCGGGTCTTCGCCCAGTTCCCGGCGCACGACGGTGAGGTCGGGGTCGTTGCGCTGAACCGTGGCCACGGCGGCAGCGACCAGCTGGCGCGAGACCGACTGTTCGCCGGCCGAGGAACTGTTGATTACGAGAAGGTTGGACATGACGCTCTCCTGTCGTCGGTGTGCGTGTTCGATGCTCAGGAGGTAGCGTCTCGCCACGCGCAACAGTAGGCGAGGATTGCGGGAATGATCGTTCCGATTTAGGCAACAGACATGCTTGATCTGGAAGATGTCCGCACCTTTGTCGAAGTGGCCGAATCCGGCGGCCTCACCCAGGCCGCCCGCCGCCTCGACCTGTCCAAATCCATGGTCAGCCGGCGCCTCTCGCGGCTGGAGGACGAACTGGGCGCGCAGCTGCTCGCCCGCACCACCCGGGGCGTCGCCCTGACTGAAGCCGGCGCCACCTTCCGCCGCCATGCCGAGACCCTGCTGGCGGGCGCCGAGGCGGCCCGCGCCGCGGTCGCCCAGGGCGACGAGGTCACGGGGCGCCTGCGCATCGCCGCCCCACTCAGCTTCGGCGCCACCCATCTGAGCCCGGTCCTGGCCGAACTGGCCCAGCGCCATCCCCGCCTGGAGATCCAGGGCTCATTCAGCGACCGTTTCGTCGATCTGGTGGGGGAGCGCTTCGACGCTGCGATCCGCATCGGGCGCCTGGCCGATTCCAGCCTGGTGGCGCGCAAGATCGCCCCGATCGCCGCCGCGGTGGTGGCCAGCCCCGGCTATCTGGCCGCCCACGGGACGCCCCAACGGCCCGAGGATCTGGCCGAGCACGCCGCCGTCAGTCAGCCCGACGAGGTCTGGCGGTTCGGATCAGGCCCCCGGACCCTGGCGATCCGACCCAAGGCGCGCTTCCAAGCCGACAGCGGCCAGGCCCTGCTGACCGCCGTCACCGCGGGCCTGGGGATCGCCATCCTGCCGACCTTCCTCTGCGGCCACGCCATCTCCACCGGCGAGCTGAGCCTGCTCCTCCGGGATCATCCGATCCCGGAGGCGGGACTTTACGTGGTGCGCCCCCCGCCGGCCGATCACGCCTCCCGCAAGGTCCAGGCCCTGACCCAGCTGATGCTGGAGCACTTCGGCGGCGAGCCGTCCTGGGACGCCTGCTACATGGCGCAAAAGGCGGCGGAGGCCCAAACACCCTAGGGGCCGAACGGCCTCAGGCCGGGAGGCGGGCGTCGTATTCCGACCGAAGCTGGACCCAGTTGTCCCAATGGGGTTTGGGAGTCTGGCCCGACAGCCGGGCGGCCAGGACATCGATATGGGCATGCCAGCCTGCGCTGACGTTCAGGAGGGCGCCCCGATCGGGGGTCCGGCGGTGGGTGACGGTCAGCAGGACCTCGGCGCCCTGGGTCTCCAGGCCGAATTCGACCTCGCTCTGCACCCCCCAGGTGATCACCAGCCGGCGCGGCGGCTCGATGGCCACCACCCGGCTCTCCATCCGGTGTTCATCGGAGAAGCCTTCGGGACGCGCGCCGGGCGGATCGGTCAGCTCGTCATTGCGCCAGACCAGTTCGAAGCTTTCGCCGGGCTGGGCGGGCACGTCGCCAGACGCCAACCAGCGCCGGCGAAGTTCCGTCTTGGTCAGATAGTCCCAGACCCGCTCGATCGGTCCGGGCAGCAGGCGCTGGATCTTCAGGGTGGCGGGCTCGACCAGCTCGCCATAGGCGCCGAGGGTGGCAAGGTCGCTCATGGGTCTTCTCCTGTGGGCTTTGAGACCGGTTGGGCGTCCTCCTGGCGCAGAAGGCCTTCGAGGACGTCGAGACGCTCGGTCCAGAAGCGCTGGTAGACGCCGAGCCATTGGTGGGCGCTGGCCAGCGGGCCGGGATCGAGGCGACAGATGTGCGTGCGGCCCCGCACTTCGCGGGCGATCAGGCCCGCGCTCTCCAGGGTCTTGATGTGCTTGGAGGCGGCCGCCAGCGAGATGGCGAAGGGTTCGGCGAGCTGGCC
Organism: uncultured Phenylobacterium sp.; assembly: GCA_964515365.1. Lineage (GTDB taxonomy): Bacteria > Pseudomonadota > Alphaproteobacteria > Caulobacterales > Caulobacteraceae > Phenylobacterium. The sequence goes on from CAZERE010000052.1 coordinate 5,631, forward strand.
GACCGTGCGTTCGCCCTGGGCGAGCTCGCTGAGCATCCGGCGGCGCGTGGCGTCGCCGAGGGCGTGAAAGACGGTGTCGAGCAGGGGCGCAGATAATTCAACCATGTGGTTGAATGTAGGGGCGCGACGACGGATCGTCAACTGTTCGGTTGAATATTAGCCGACGGCCCCGCTGCCGCCGGCCCTGAGCCTCAGCGGAAGGTCAGGCCTTCGAAGGCGCCGGAGCTGCGCCAGCCGTCGATGTACTTGAAGAAGGCGCTCGCCCCGTGAGGATAGCCCACGTTCAGCCGCGCGGCGGGGCCCGGATCCTGCCCCTCGTTGTTGTAGTAGCCCGGCGTGCAGTCCGGCGCCCCCAGCATGCGACCCATGCCGGTGAGCAGCAGGTCCACCCAGGCGGCCTGGGCTTCTGGCGTCGCCTCGACCTCCTTGGCGCCCCGGTCCAGGGCGTGGCGGACGGTCATGGCGATGGTGCGACCGGACTCCGTCAGATTGTGCGGAATGTTGGAAATCAGGTTCGCCCCCTGGGTCGGCTGGACGAAGAAGGCGTTGGGGAAGTCGCGCACATGGATACCGTGCAGGCTCTTCATCCCCTCGCCCCAGGCCTGGGACAGTTTCAGCCCGCCGCGGCCCGTCAGGTCGAACCCCGCCCGGCGGGTATATTCGGTGCCAACCTCGAAGCCCGAGGCGTAGATGATGCAGTCGACCTCATATTCGACGCCGGCGACCACGAAGCCCTTTTCGGTGATCATCTCCACGCCCTGGCCGTCGGTGTCGATCAGCTGCGTGCCCGGGGTGTTGAAGGCCTGCAGATAGGCGTCATGGAAGCAGGGCCGCTTGCAGAGCTGGCGGTACCAGGCCTTGAGCTTCTGGGCCGTCTCGCCATCCTGGACGATGGAGTCCACGCGGGCGCGGATCTCTTCCATCTTCTCGAAGTCGGAATCCTCGAAGGCCGCCAGCATCTTGAAGGGGGTGCGCTCCTCCGGCGGCAACTCGTTGATCTTGCTGCGGATGCGGCGCGACAGGTCGGTCCAGCCGTCCATGACCAGGTCTTCCTCGGCCAGCCCGCCGCCCTGGTTGGCGGTGAAGTTCTCCAGCCAGCGCTGCTGCCAGCCCGGCGTGGCGACATCGGCGAACCAGTCGGGATCGATGGGGGCGTTGGCGCGCACATCCACTGAGGACGGCGTCCGCTGGACCACATAGAGCGTCTGGCAGGCCCGGGCGAGGTGGGGGACGGCCTGAACCGAGGTGGCGCCGGTGCCGATGATCGCCACACGCTTGTCGGCCAGCTTCTCCAGCGGCGCGCCTGAGGGGTCGCCGCCGGTATAGTCGTAGTCCCACCGGCTGGTGTGGAAGGAATGGCCCTTGAAGGTGTCGATGCCCGGAATGCCCGGCAGCTTGGGCACGTGCAGGGGACCCGTCCCGAGGCCGATGAAGCTGGCGGTGAAGGCGTCGCCGCGATTGGTGCGGATCACCCAGCGGCTCTCACCCTCGTCCCAGGACAGGTCCTCGACCTCGGTGTGGAAGAGCGCGTTGTCATAGAGGCCGTACTGACGGCCGATCCGCTGGCACTGTTCGAGGATTTCCGGGGCGTGAGCGTACTTCTCGCTCGGCATGTGCCCGGTCTCTTCCAGCAGCGGCATGTAGATCATCGAGGCCGTGTCGCACTGGGCGCCCGGATAACGGTTCCAGTACCAGGTGCCGCCGAAGTCGCCGCCCTTCTCGATGATCCGCACGTCGGTGACGCCGGCCTCCACCAGCCGCGCGCCCGTCACCAGGCCGGCGAAACCGCCGCCGATGAAGGCGAAGGTGACATGGTCGGTCTTCGGCTCGCGCTCGACGCGGGGCGTATAGGGGTCTTCCAGATAGTGGGAGAGCTGGCCCTTCAGCTCCAGATACTGGTCATTGCCGTCGGCCCGCAGGCGCTTGTCCCGCTCGGCGACGTACTTGGCCAGCAGCGCCTGCTTGTCGATCGTCCGCCCGCCCGCGCCGGCCTGCGTTTCGGATCCCATCTGCGCCACCTTCAAATCACGCCAAAACACCGTCGGATCGACGACCGGCCGAGGCGGATAGCCGCCCCGGCCGGGTCAAGGCTTCGAATGTAGAGTACGCAGCCGGCCTGCGCCAAGGCTCAAAAGCCGGGCGGGGACGCCCTAGAAGGCGACATTGGCTCCCAGCAGGAAGACCGTGGTCTTGCCGTCGGCCTCGCTCCAGCTCACCCCTGGACCAAGATTGCCGCCGCTGAGGAAGTTGAGCGGCACATAGCCCTCCACCAGCACCAGCTCGGAGAACAGCTTGACGTGGCTGACCGGGAAGGCGGCCAGGCCGAAGACCCACTGGTCCTGGCGCCGCCAGGGCGAGCCCTTGGGACCGGCGACATAGGTGGAGAACTCGGTCGAAAGGTGGACCTCCTGCCCGCCGATCTCAGCGGCGTAGCGGCCGCCGACGCCCCAGCTGGTCACCTTGCTGGCGGCGAACTGGTTGAGCGGCGGGGTCGGGTTGAAGGTCCCCGGCCACTCTTCCAGCGTCTTGGCGAACTCGGCGTTGGCGGTCCAGCGGTCGTAGTGCAGCTGGCTGTAGACCGCATAGGCCGGGTTGTCGTCGACGCACGGATTGAAGTGGACCACGGGGAAGCCGTGGCAATAGGCGCTGCCATGCACATAGGAGGCGCCGGCCATCAGGTCCCGGCCGCGACCGCCCAGGTCGAAGGTGTAGTTGGCGTCGGCCACGAAGTTGTTCAGGCGCGAGGGCACATTGGTGCCCTCCACCGAGGTGGCCAGGGAGCGGAACTGCGAGCCCCCCTGCACCGCCTCCAGCGCGATGTTCAGCCCGTCCTTGGAGTAGCCGGCCAGGGCGCCCCAGGCGAGGCCGCCGAAGGCGTGCCAGACGGTCGAGGCGGTGAACGGGCTGACCGTGTCCATCAGGCCGAAGGGGGCCTCCATCTTGCCGATGGCGGCGTAATAGGGGCTCTCCTCCAGGTCCCCGAACATCACATAGCCCTTGCGCAGCTGCATCTGGTTGCGGCTGACAGCGGTGATGGTGCCGGCGCCGAAGCTCTGCTCGGGGTCATAGAGCAGCTCGGCATAGGCGGTGATCCAGGGCGTCACATTGGCGGTGACGCTGAGCTGGGCCGAATGCAGCACGGCCTCGGACGCCGTCTCGCCGATCTGGTTGGCCGAGGTGGGATGGCGCATCAGATAGCCGAACTTGGAGTTCCGATTGGTCTCCTGATAGTTGGCCAGGGCCGTGATCGCCCCGCCGAGATAGACCCCGCCATCGCGCAGGTCGCCCTGGCGCCGGGCGTCCAGCAGCATCAGCGGCTTGCGGCTGGTGTGCGTGGTGGGGTCGAGCATCCGGTAGCTGACATCGCTCGCCCGGCTGATGAACAGGCCCGAATTGATCTCGGCGGCGGCCAGGACCCGGTCGTTTTCCGCCACCGGCGCCTCGACCTCGCGGATCGGCGCGGCGTCCGGCGTCGTCGGGGCCGACAGGTCCGCCGCGGGCGGGGTCGTCGCCACCGACTGGGCGCCCTTGAGGCTGTCCACCTCCTGGCGCAGCTGGCGGTTCTCCTGTTCCAGCCGCTCGAGGCGGGCCAGGACATCCTCCAGGCTCTGGGCCTGCGCCAGGGACGGCGCCAGGCACACGCCCAGCGCCACGGCCGAAGCCGCCATCTTCCAATTGCTCATAAATCCCCCCCGGGACGCCCGAATTACGGGCAGATCACAACCTAGGGGACGCGGAATAGAGAGACAGTCCTGACCAAATCCTTAAAGAACGTCGTCCGCTCAGGGCTTGCGGGGCGCCCTGGCGCGGGGATCGGTGGCGCAGCTCACCTCGCCGTCACGGAGGCTGACGATGGCCGGCTTGCCGACCCCGGGGCGGAAGGTGGTCACCTGGTCGTCCACCGTCACCTGCACGAAGTCGGGGCCGGTGAAGTGGCAGGCGTGATAGACGCCGCCGCCCGGCAGGGCCGTCTTGTAGACCTGCACGCAGTTAACGTGGCCGAACCAGCGGCCGAGCGTCGCCCCGCCATAGTCGAAGGTCAGGAGTTCGGGGCGGCTCTTGGAGACCGGCAGGGGCCCATCCCACACCGGGCATTCCGGCCCCCGGGGCGTCCAGTCGGCGGCCGAGGCCATGCGCTGCTGTCCCAGCATCGCCAGGACCCCGCCGATCAGCACCACGGCGGCGACGCCGACGACCGCCAGCTGGACGAGGCCTCGCCCCTTCTTCACAGGGGCGTCATACACATTCCGCGCCATCGCAGGCCTCCATCTGAACCGAGGCCGCACAAGGCCGACTGAGCCGTGAAAAGGCAAGACCGTGAATGGCGCGGCCAGCCGCAGGGGGCGAGCGCAGCCGGAACCTGGGCGCCCCCGGCGAGTTAAGCCAGCGCTTGAGCCAAGAGGTTGACGGACGTGCAAGCCCTTCCCGCCGATCTCGACATGCATGACGAGGACCAGCGCGCCCTGGGCGCCCTGCTCAATCTGTTGAGGCAGGCGGACTATCACTTCGTCACCCCGTCTCCGGCCACCCATCGCCGCGTGCTCCGGCGGGACGCCAGGCCCATTGCCGCGACCCTGCGGGACGTGTTCGGCTGGAGCCTGCCGTTCCGACCTGAACTGCTGTCAAACAGCCTGCTGGACGCCCTGTGGACGGCCGACCTGCTCGAAGAGCAGGAAGGCCTGCTGCGCAGCCGCGTGCGGGCGGCGTCCCTGGGGCCGCACCTCTTCCTGCATTCGGCCTATCCGACCACGGCGGAGGATGCGGTCTTCTTTGGCCCCGACACCTATCGGTTCGCCAACTTCCTGGTCGCCGAGCTGGCCAGCTGCGGCCCCGTCGGCGTGCTGGTCGACATCGGCGCCGGGTCCGGCGCCGGCGGGGTCGTTGCGGCCGGGCTTGCGCGCCCCGCCCGGACCCTGCTGACCGACGTCAATCCCCTGGCCCTGAGGCTGGCGCGCGCCAACGCCACCAGCGCGGGCCAGACGGTGGAGACCGTGCTCGACAGTGGGCTGGACGGCGTGAGCGGCGCCATCGACCTGGCCATCGCCAATCCCCCGTTCATCGCCGGCGACAACGGACACGCCTATCGGGATGGCGGCGACCTGCATGGGGCGAGGCTTTCCCTCGACTGGACCCTGGCCGCGGCGCAACGGCTCGCCCCCCATGGCCGGCTGCTTCTCTATACCGGCAGCGCCATCGTCGAGGGCCAGGACCTCTTCCGCCAGGCGGTCGAGGCCGAACTGGCCGATCGGGGCTTCCAGATCGCCTATCGGGAGCTGGACCCCGACATCTTCGGCGACCAGCTCTCCGACCCGGCCTATGCCGATGTCGAGCGGATCGCCGCGGTGGGCCTGAGCGTCCGGCGGCGCGGCGTGGCGGCGGTGTGAAGACGCCTCTCACCCGTGTTCAGTTTCACCGAATGTGCTTGGTGAGCGCCACCCGCGCCACATCATCCCACATGGGGCCACGGTAGACTTCCAGGTAGCCAAGCTGCCGGTTGAGGGTCATCGCCGCCCGGTGGGTCGCCTCGGTGACCGTATAGATCATCCCAAACCCCTCGCAGGCCGCAGCCGCCTCCAACGCCCTTTTCAGGGCGCGGCCAATCCCTCGCCGGCGAGCCTGGGGCGCGACCCAGAGGTCGTGGACCTGCAAGAACCGGCCGTCGGAGGGGAAGACCCTGTCTTCCAACAGGCCGAGAACGTTCCCCTCGCCGAAGTTGTCCGTCGCCCGGTTGCGGCGCCGATAGAGAAGGAAGGCGACCGGGCTTTCGACGCCGCCTTCGCCGACGACGAATCCCTCATTGACGCCGTCTTCCCCGAAACCGGCCAACCCCGCCCTTATGTCCTGCCATGTTTCCGCCAGCGCGGTCGTCTGAGTGTAGCCTTCGCCCGCCTGCAGAGCCTTTGCGACGGCGTCCAGGTCAGAAGGCTCCAGCCTACGGAGGCTCAGGCCATGCAACTGTGCATCTCGCCAAGGCGTCAGGACCTGATCGGTAATCGGTCTCATCACGTACTAGCCTAATCCAGCGCACACTTGGAACAGAGGCGCAGACTGTCCGCACTCCATCACCGGCCTTTACCTGCCCGAGAGGCGGAGCGCCAAGACGACCATCGTCCGACCTCGACGGCGCCTAGCGTCAGATGGAGGCGTTTTGTCCAGAACAGCTCACGCTGAGCGCCAGGCTCATTCCGCCACGCGGCCAATCAGAATGCCGAGGCTGTTCCTCGCCCTGCTATATTCGCGGGGAGTTCTTAGAAGGTGGGAAGATGTCAGGTATTCGCTCGGCGCGACCCTCCGATCTGGACGATCTGTACGCCATCTCGCTTGCGACCGGCGCGGCGGGAGGAGACGCAGCCCATCTCTATGAAGATGGCTCGTTGTTGGGGCACATCTACTCCGCGCCCTATCTTAGCCTTGAGCCTAGCCTCGCCTTGGTGCTCGAAGATGATGACGGCGTCGCCGGCTTCGCCGTTGGCGCGCCTGACACGGTGACCTGGGAGCAGAGGCTGGAACAAGAGTGGTGGCCCAACCTGCGGCGCAGGTACCCAGACCCTCTGGGATTGAGCGCCGGCTGGACGCCAGATCAGAGGCGTTGCGCGATGATCCACCATCCTGAACAAACGCCGGGGGACGTCGTGGGCGCCTATCCCGCGCACATGCATTTGAACCTGCTGCCACGCGCCCAGGGCCGAGGACTGGGGTCGAGACTCTTGCAGACATGGCTTGGTCTTGCCGATGAGCAAGGAGTCCAAGCCGTGCATGTTGGCGTCAATCGCCAGAACGCCCCTGCATTGAGGTTCTGGGAGCGGCGGGGCTTTGAGCCTCTGGAGAGCGGTGGGGGAGCGCCACGCACCGCTTGGATGGGCCGCAGCCCCACCGATTGAGACCACCTCGCCCCGAACGCCCCTCGTCGAGGTCAACTCAACAACGCCCAAGGATGGAAGGAAGTCGTGGTAGCTGGGGGCGGGCTCGAACCGCCGACCTGTGGGTTATGAATCCACCGCTCTAACCAGCTGAGCTACCCAGCCACGGGTTCGCGCCGCTGACGCGCGAGGCGCGGGTTATAGGGATTTCGGATCGGCGCATCAAGCGGCTTGGGCGCAGGGCAAAGCGAGGCTAGGTTCGCGCCCGCCATGAGCGTGCTTCATCTTCTGGGAACGGCCGGCGAAGGCGGGGCGGAGACCTATTTCGTCGACCTGACGCTCGCCCTTGCCAGCGACGGCCTGGCCCAGGCTGCGGCCCTGCGCCCCCACGCCCGGCGGGAGGCTGCGCTGGCCCAGGCGGGGGTGGCGGTGGAGACCTTCGGCTTTGGCGGGCCGTTGGACCTGCTGACCCGGCGCAAGGTGGCGGGGTTCGCCAGCCGCCAGGACGTCACCGTGGCGCTGGCCTGGATGAATCGCGCGGCCCGCCATACGCCCAAGGGACCGTGGGCGCGGATCGGCCGGCTGGGGGGCTATTACAAGCTCAAATACTATGCCGGCTTCGACTTCCTGGTGGCCAATACCGAGGACATCGCCGACTGGGTGGTCGATCAGGGCTGGCCGGCGGGCCAGGTGGCCTGCATTCCCAACTTCGCCGAGGCGCCCGACGAGGCCGCGCCGGTCGAGCGGGCGACGCTCTCCACCCCGGCCGACGCCCCCCTGCTGCTGGCCATGGGCCGGCTGCACGAGGCCAAGGCCCATGACGTCACGCTGAACGCCCTGACCCGCCTGCCGCAGGCCTGGCTGTGGATCGCCGGCACGGGGCCGGAGGAGGCGCGGCTGAAGGCCCTGGCCGTGGCCCTGGGCGTCGCCGACCGGGTGAGGTTCCTGGGCTGGCGCAACGATCCCTCGGCGCTTTATCGGGCGGCCGATGTCTGCGTGTTTCCCTCCCGCTACGAGCCCCTGGGCAATGTGGTGATCCAGGCCTGGGCCCACGGCCTGCCGGTGGCCGCCGCCGCCAGCCAGGGCCCGGGCGCCCTGATTCGCCACGGGGAGGACGGCCTGCTGGTCCCCATCGACGAGGCCGAGGTCCTGGCCAGCGCCGTCGGCCGGCTGCTGGACGATCCCATGCTGCGCATCCGCCTGGCCCAGAACGGCCTGGAGCGGGTGGAGGCGGAGTTCTCCCAGGCCGCGGTCGTCGCCCAATGGCGTGACCTCTTCGCCCGCTTCGGAGCCGACTGATGTGCGGCATCGCCGGGATCCTGGACGGCGAGGCCTCGGCCCGGCCGCTGATCACGGCCATGACCCACCGCGGCCCCGACGGCGTCCGGGTGGAGGAGACGCCCGGCCGCTCGCTGGCCCACGCCCGGCTGTCGATCATCGACCTGGAGGGCGGCTGGCAGCCCCTGCACGCGGCCGGCGGGACGGTCATCGGCAATGGGGAGATCTACAACTATCTGGAGCTGGCGCAGGACTTCGGCCTGACGGACGCGCTCGCCACCGGCTCGGACTTCGAACCCCTGCTGCACCTCTATGCCCAGGAGGGGCCGGCGGCCTTCCACCGGCTGCGGGGCATGTACGCCTTCTGCCTGGCCGGGCCTGACGGCCGCACCTGGCTGGTGCGCGACCCCTTCGGCATCAAGCCGCTCTATGTGATGGAGCTGGAGAGCGGCCTGGCCTTCGCCTCGGAGGCCGGGGCCTTCCTGGCCGCGGGCCTGGCGCCTCGGGCTATGCGCGCGGACGCCGCCCGCGAACTGCTGGCCTTCAACTACACCCTGGGCGAGGAGACCATCTTCCCCGGGGTCCGTCGCCTGGCGCCGGGCGCCATCGTCCAGGTGGTCAAGGGCCGGCTCGTTCCCTACGAGGTCCGCCCTGCCCTGCCCCCGGCCCGCACGCCGCCCTTCGCCCGTGACGCGGCGGCCCTGGTCGCCCGGCTCGACGCCGTGCTGGAGGACAGCGTCCGGGTGCACCAGCGCGCCGACGTGCCCTATGGCCTCTTCCTGTCCGGCGGGATCGACTCCGCCGCCATCGCCACATTGATGGCGAGGCTGAACAGCCGGCCGGTCACCGCCTTCACCTGTGGCTTCGACGCGCCCGGCGCCCGGGACGAGCGGGCCCAGGCCGAGCGGGTGGCCCGGGCGCTGAACCTCGACTGGCGGGAGACCACCTTCGGCGAGGATGACTTCTGGACATTGCTGCCCCAGGTCGCCGCCGCCCTGGACGATCCCACCGCCGACTACGCCACCCTGCCGACCTTCAAGCTGGCCCAGGCGGCCAGGGGGACCCTGACCGTCGTGCTGACCGGCGAGGGGGGCGACGAGCTGTTCGGCGGCTATGGCCGCTATCGCCGCGCCCTTCGCCCCGCCTGGCTGGGGGGCCGCCCGGCCGAGCCCCGCAACGCCGACCCCGCCGTGCTGGCCCGCTGGCGCGCCCAGGCCCGGGGGCCCGAGGGCCTCACCCGCCTGCAGCAGGCCCAGTACGCCGACATCGCCACTTGGCTGCCCAACGACCTGCTGACCAAGCTCGACCGCTGCCTGATGGCCCATGGCCTGGAAGGACGCACCCCCTTCCTCGATCCGGTTGTCGCGGACTTCGCCTTTGCGTTGCCCGACCGGTTCAAGGTGCGCGGCCGCTATGGCAAGTGGCTGGTGCGCAAGTGGCTGGAGGGGGTCTGTCCGGCGGCTGCGCCCTGGGCGCGCAAGCAGGGCTTCACCGTACCCGTGGCCGCCTGGATCGCCCCGCGGGCCGAGGCGATCGCCGAGCGGATCGGCGACGTCGCCGCCGTCCGCGCCGTCATGAGCGCCGATGAGGCCCGGGCCGTGTTCCGCGGCGAAGACGATCCGCGCCGCTGGCCCCTGCTGTTCCTCGCCCTATGGTCGCGCATACATGTGGACGGCGCTGCGCCCCAGGACGCCCTGCAGAGCGTGGCCGGAACGAACTGAGCGGTTCAGGCGCTCAAAGCTCGACCAGAGGGAGATCCGTCCATGAAGACCCTGCTTCTCACCACCGCGCTCGCCGCCGTCCTGGCCGCCTGCGGCGGCTCCGATGGCGCGGCCCAGTCGCAGACCCAGGCGCCGGCCCAAGCGCCGACTGGGGGCGGCCAGCCCTGGGAAACCCGGCCGGCCAATGCGCCCTCCCAGACCCCGGCCTTCCCCGGCCAGACCCGCGCGCCGGAGGTTTCCGCCGACGTGGCCTTCGAGGTCGAGACCGTCGCCGAGGGGCTGAACAAGCCCTGGGCCCTCGCCTTCCTGCCCGACGGCCGGATGCTGGTGACCGAAAAGCCCGGCCGCCTGCGGATCGTCACAGCGCACGGCCAGTTGTCCGAGCCGGTCTCGGGCCTCCCGGAGGTGGACGCCCGCGACCAGGGCGGCCTGCTGGACGTGGCGCTGGACCCCGACTTCGCCGACAACCAGCTGATCTACTGGAGCTATGCCGAGCCCCGCGGGAACGGAACCAACGCCACCGCCGTGGCCCGGGGCCGCCTGACCGAGGACGGCGGGGCCGCCCGCGTCGAGAATGTGCAGGTCATCTTCCAGCAGCAGCCGGCCATGGACTCCACCAAGCACTATGGCAACCGTCTGGTCTTCGACCGGCAGGGTCACCTGCTGATCGCCCTGGGCGAACGCTCGATCCTGGCCGGCCGCGCCCAGGCCCAGGACATGAACTCCGCGCTCGGCAAGATCGTGCGGATCAACCGCGACGGCTCCATTCCCGGCGACAATCCCTTTGTCGGCCAGGACGGCGTGCGGCCGGAAATCTTCGCGTCCGGCGTCCGCAATGTGCAGGCTGCCGCCCTGCATCCCGAAACCGGCAAGCTTTGGGAAATCGAGCACGGCGCCCGCGGCGGCGATGAGCTCAACATCATCGAGGCCGGCGAGAACTATGGCTGGCCGACCATCGCCTATGGCCTGGAATATTCAGGCCAGCCGATCGGCGAAGGCCTGACCGCCAAGGAGGGCCTGGAGCAGCCGGCCTATTACTGGGACCCGGTGATCGGCCCGTCCGGCATGGTCTTCTATGACGGCGACCTGTTCCCCGCCTGGAAGGGCAGCCTGTTCGTCGGCGCCCTGCGCGACAAGCACCTGGTCCGCCTGACCCTGGACGGCGAGCGCGTCACCGGCGAGGACCGCCTGCTGGTCGATCTGGGCGAGCGGATCCGCGAGGTCGAGGTGGGTCCCGACGGGGCGATCTATGTGGCCACCGACAACGAGCAGGGCCGCATTCTGAAGCTGGTTCCCACGGCGGACTAAAGACCGCAGCGGCCGCGAGGCCCTGCGTCCTTCGAGGCTCGCTTCGCTCGCACCTCAGGATGAGGACGTGTGTGTGGCGAGCCTCTCATTCCGTCCTCATCCTGAGGCGCCCGCGCCAGCGGGCCTCGAAGGACGAGGGCGGTTGAGCGGCGCGGGCTACGCCGCAGCCAGACCGAGCCTTCCGGCCACCTCTTCCCCGATGGCCAGGGACGAGGTGAGGCCGGGGCTTTCGATGCCGAACAGGGCGACGAGGCCCTCCAGGCCGTGGGCCTCGGGGCCGTCGATGCGGAAGTCCGAATGCGGCTCGCCCGGCCCATGCAGCTTGGGCCGGATGCCCGCATAGTCGGGGCTCAGCGCGTCGTCCGGCAGGCCCGGCCAGAACTTGCGCACCTTGGCGTAGAAGCCGGCCGCCGCGTCCGGCTCGACGCTGTAGTCCAGCTCATCGACGAAGATCAGGTCCGGGCCAAAGACCGCCTGGCCGCCCAGGTCGCGGCGGTAGTGGGTGCCCAGCGCCCCGGGGATCGGCGGCGGATAGATCAGGCGGGCGAAGGGCGCCTTGCCCTGCAGGCGGAAGTAGCGGCCCTTGCCATAGCGGCCGGGCGGAATCTCCGCCTGGGGGAAGCCGTCGATGCGGCCGGCCACCGCCTGGGCCGACAGGCCCGGCGCGGTGATCAGCAGGCGCACGGCCAGCGTGGTCGGCTCAGCGCCCCCGGCCCGCACCTTCCAGCCGCCGCCGGCGATCGCCTCGGCGCCTTCGAAGGGCGTGGAGACCACCACCGCCCCGCCCGCCGCCTCGATCTCGCCCTCCAGGGCCAGCATGTAGCCGTGGCTGTCGAACACCCCGCTCTGGGGGGAGATCAGCGCGGCGTCGCAGGCCAGGTCCGGCTCCAGGGCCAGGGCCTGGGCGCGGCTCAGCTGCGCCATGTCCTCGACCCCGTTGGTCTGCGCCTGTTCGAGGATGGGCTCGAGCCGGGCGACCTCTTCGGGGCCGTTGGCCACCACCAGCTTGCCGCAGCGGTCGAAGGCGACGTTGCGCGCCTCCAGGAACGGATAGAGCATGCGGCGCCCCTGCACGCAGAGCCGCGCCTTCAGCGAACCCGTAGGATAGTAGAGCCCACCGTGGATGACCTCGGAATTGCGCGAGGACACCCCCTGGCCGATGGCCGCATCGGCCTCCAGCACCACAGCCGTCATGCCCCGCCGGGCCAGCGCATAGCCGCAGGCCAGGCCCACGGCGCCGGCCCCGACCACCAGGGCGTCGAAATCGAAATCAGCCATGTCCCCTGGCTACCCCGAGGGGCGGGCAAGGGAAACGGTTTTCGCCGCCGGTCAGGCTGCCGCGGCGGCGCCCGCCTGATCCCATTGCGCCCACAGGGCCTCACGCTTGGCCATTGCCGGCCCCAAAGAGGCCTGCTTGACGTGGCCAAAACCGCGGATGTCCTGCGGGATCTGGGCGATCTCGGCCGCCAGAGCCAGACGCTCAGGGGTCAGTTCCCGGGCGATGCGCTGAAGGTCGGCCTCATAGGTCACGATCAGGGCGCGCTCCATCTGGCGTTCCAGGGAATAGCCGAACAGGTCCAGCCCGGTCCCCCGCAGGCCCTTCAGCCTGGCCAGGACCGGGAAGCCATAGTCCAGCATCCAGCCGCCGAAGGCGATCTTGCGCGGATTTCCCTGGTCGTCCTTGGCCGCCAGGATCGGCGGCGCCAGCCACACCTTGGCCTTGCCGCCCTTGAAGGTCTGGCTGCGATAGGCGTCGAACCGGCCGTCGCCATAGAGCCTGGCCACCTCGTACTCGTCCTTGTAGGCCATCAGCTTGTAGAGACTGATCGCCACGGCCCGGGTCAGGGCCTCGGACTTCAGCGGCGCCTCCAGGCGCTGGATGCTCTCCACGCGATCCTGGTAGCGCCGGGCGTAGGCCAGGTTCTGATAGGCGGTCAGCTCCCGGACACGGTGGGCGATCAGCTCCGCCAGGGGCAGGGTTTCGGGCGTAGCCACGTCGGCCTCAGGCCTTCCCCGGCTGGCGGGATCGTGGGCCGCCCGGCGGCCCAGTTCGAAGGCCTGCAGGTTTTCCTCCGCCGCCACCCCGTTCAGCCTGATGGCGCGATAGAGGGCCCGGCTGGAGATCGGGATCACCCCCTTCTGCCAAGCGAAGCCCAGCATGATCATGTTGGCGTAGATGGCGTCACCCAGCTCGGTCTCGGCCATGTGGTGGGCCGGCGTCTCGTCATAGGCCTTGGCGGCGGCGGCGATCCGTCGGGCCATGCCGCCGGAATCAAACCGCACATCCCGGTCGGTGACGAAGTCGGCGGTGGGCGACAGGTCGGCGTTGCCGAAGGCGACCGTCCGGTCCTTGGCGTAGAGGGCCAGCGCATCGGCGCCGGCCGCCACCATGACGTCGCAGGCGATCAGCACATGGGCGCTGGCCGCAGGCGTGCGGCCGCCGACGATGCTGTCCTCGTCCTCGCCGATGCGGACATGGCTGAACACCGCCCCGCCCTTCTGGGCCAGGCCGGTCATGTCCACGACGGACGCGGCCTTGCCGTCCACATGGGCGGCCATGGCCAGGATCGAGGACGTGGTCGTCACGCCTGTGCCGCCAACCCCGGTGAACACGATGTTGCGCACGCCCGGCGAGGGCTCGAAGGTCGGCAGGGGCGTGGATTCGGCCGTCAGGGCCGGCAGCCGGGCCGCGTGGGGGTTCTCCGCCCCTTCCAGGGTGATGAAGGACGGGCAGAAGCCGTC
>CAZERE010000053.1:0-19016 GCA_964515365.1 uncultured Phenylobacterium sp.
CCACGCCATCGCCCGCCTGCCCGACATCGCCCGCGAGGTCGGCAAGGGCGGGATCGTGGTGATGAACCTGTCGGGCCGGGGCGACAAGGACGTGGCCACCGTGGCCGATCACCTGGGACGCACGATTTGACGAAATCCCGTATCGAGGCGCGGTTCGCCGCCCTGAAGGCCCAGGACCGGGCCGCCTTCGTCGCCTATGTGATGGCCGGCGATCCCGACCGCGCCACGGCGCTGAAGATCCTGCAGGGCCTGCCCGCCGCCGGCGCCGACCTGATCGAGCTGGGCTTCCCCTTCTCCGATCCCATGGCCGAGGGGCCGCCGATCCAGAAGGCCGCCCAGCGCGCCCTGAAGGACGGCATGACCCTGAAGGGCGTGCTCGACCTGGCCGCGGAATTCCGGCAGGGCGATGATGTGACGCCGCTCATCCTGATGGGCTATCTGAACCCCCTGGTGACCTGGGGCTTCGAGGCCTTCGCCCAGGCCGCGGCCCAGGCCGGGATCGATGGCCTGATCATCGTCGACTGCCCGCCGGAGGAGGCCGATCCCCTGGCCGACGCCCTGGACGCCGCCGACATCTCCCTGATCCGCTTGGCCACGCCGACCACCGACGACAAGCGTCTGCCGGTGGTGCTGCGGCGGACCTCGGGCTTCGTCTATTACGTCTCGGTGACCGGGGTGACCGGCGCCAAGGAGGCCGACGCCGAGGCCGTGCGTCCGGCCGTGGCCCGCATCCGCGCCGCATCCGGCCTGCCGGTGGCGGTGGGTTTCGGCATCCGCACGCCCGAGCGGGCCCGCGCCATCGCCCAGGTGGCCGCCGCCGCCGTGGTCGGCTCGGCCTTGGTCGATGAGATGGCCGAGGCCCTGGCGATGAACGAAGACGTGACCGCGCGTGTGCTTTCCAAAGTCCGAGCCCTGGCCGAGGCTGTGCGCCGGGCCAGAACCTCACTTCCGGCCTAGATCGAAGACATGGCAGACCCGAAAAACGAAAAACCCGCCCGCCCGCCGGCCCGTCCCCAAGGGACCCAGGGCGGCTGGCTGTCGCGGATCGCGCCGGGCATCCGTAACGCCTTCGTCAAGCGCGAGACGCCGGAGAACCTGTGGGTCAAGTGCCCCGACAGCGGCGAGATGATCTATCGGCCCGACCTGGAGGCCGCCCTGTGGGTGACGCCGTCGGGCCACCATATGCGCATCGGCGCCAAGGACCGCCTGACCATCACCTTCGACGAGGGCGTCTATGAGAAGGTCTCGACCCCGCATGTGGTCGAAGACCCGCTGAAATTCCCCGACGACCGGCCCTATGGCGAGCGCCTGAAGGCGGCCCGCAAGGCCACCGGCGAGCATGACGCCATGGCCATCGGCGTCGGCAGGATCGGCGGTCTCGAGACCGTGGTCGTCGTTCAGGACTTCGCCTTCATGGGCGGATCCCTGGGCATGGCTGCCGGCGAGACCTTCATCAAGGCCGCCCATGAGGCCATCGCCCGCCAGTGTCCCTTCGTGATCTTCACCGCCTCGGGCGGGGCGCGGATGCAGGAGGGGACGCTGTCCCTGATGCAGATGGCCCGCACCACCCTGGCGGTGAACGAACTGCGCGCGGCGGGCCTGCCCTATATCGTCGTGCTGACCGACCCCACCTCCGGCGGCGTGACCGCCTCCTACGCCATGCTGGGCGATGTGCACCTGGCCGAGCCCAATGCGATGATCGCCTTTTCCGGGCGCCGCGTGATCGAGCAGACCATCCGCGAGATTCTGCCGCCGGGCTTCCAGCGCTCGGAATTCCTGGCCGAGCGGGGCATGGTCGATCGGGTGGTCAGCCGACCGGATCTGCCGGCCATGCTCGCCTCGATCCTCACCACCCTGATGATGGGACGCGCCCGCTCAACAGCCGCCTGACCCCCGCCAAAGCCGTCCTCCCCCAAGGCCCCGCCGCGCGAGCGCTCGCCCATGTATGATCCGATCCGGGCCTCAGACGCGGTGATCGCCCGCCTGCGCGCCAATCATCCCAGCCTGATCGACCTGACCACCGGCCGGGTCGAGCGCCTGCTGGCCGCCCTGGATCATCCCGAGCGGCGCCTGCCGCCGGTGATCCATGTGGCCGGCACCAACGGCAAGGGCTCGACGGTGGCCTATATGCGCGCCATGGCCGAGGCGGCGGGCCTGGCGGTGCACGCCCTGACCTCGCCGCATCTGGTCCGCTTCGCCGAGCGCATCCGGGTGGCCGGCGAGTTGATCAGCGACGACCGGCTCGAAGCCCTGATCGCCGAGGTCGAGGCCGCCAATGCGGGCGAGCCGATCAGCTTCTTCGAGATCACCACCGTGCTCGCCCTGCAGGCCTTCGCCCAGACGCCGGCCGATCTCTGCCTGATCGAGGTGGGCCTGGGCGGCCGGTTCGACGCCACCAATATCTTCGAGGCGCCCGCGGTCAGCGTGATCACCCCGGTGGACTATGATCACCTGGAGATGCTGGGACCGGAGCTGTCCAAGATCGCCTGGGAGAAGGCCGGGATCATCAAGGCCGGCCGGCCGGTCGTGGTCGCCCGCCAGATGGACGAGGCCCTGGCCGCCATCGAGGCCGAGGCGAGCGCCCTGGCCGCCCCGCTGACCCTGATGGGCCGGGACTTCGACGCCTGGGAGGCCGGCGGCCGACTGCTGGTGCAGACCGAGGCGCGGCTGCTCGACCTGCCGCCGCCCGCCCTGTTTGGGCCGCACCAGTTCGCCAATGCGGGCCTGGCGGTCGCCGCCCTGCTGGCCCTGGACGATCCCCGCATCGACGAGGACGCCATGGCCCGGGGCCTGGCCGCCACGGTCTGGCCCGCCCGGTTTCAGCGCCTGCGGGAGGGGACTCTGGGCAGGATGGCCCAGGCGCGGGGCGCCGACCTCTGGCTGGACGGGGGGCACAATCCCCATGCGGGCGCGGCGCTGGCCCAGGCGGTGGCGCGGCTGGTCGCCCGGGACCCGCGGCCGGTGGTGCTGGTCAGCGCCATGTTCGCCCGCAAGGACGCCCAGGGCTTCTTCGCCCCCTTCGCAGGCCTCGCCCCCCGCGTGGTCGCCACCAGCTTCGACTCCCCCAACGCCGCCCCGGCCGAGGAGATCGCTGCGGCCGCCCGCGCCGTGGGCCTTGCGGCCCAGATCGCCCCCGATGTCACCGCCGCCCTGGCTGCGGCCCTGGCGCTCGAGGGGCCTGCGCCCCACGTGCTGGTCTGTGGCGGCCTGCACTTCGCCGGCGAGGTCCTGGCCATGGACCCGGAGACCTGGCCCCGCTGAGGTGGGCTTGCCCCGCCGTCAGGACCCCCGAAACGGCGCATTTTGCGGTGCTCTCCAGATCGGCGCGTCCTATGCTGGCGTCTCGGCGCCTTCGGACCCTGGCGCCCTTCAACCGTCGAAAGCCGGAGATCGAAATGACCGCCTGCGCACGCTTCCGACCACTGATGGCGGGCGCCGCCGCCTTGCTCCTGCTCGTCGCCTGCTCGGACCGGGAGCGTGACCAGGCTGAGCCGGCGGCCCCAGCGCCGGCTGCGCCCGCCCCTGCGCCGGAGACGACGGCCGCCGCCCCGATCCTGCCGACAGCGGACATCGCCAATGCCGAGCAGTTCGTCACCGACGAGGGCGACCGGCTTGAGAGCCTGACCTTCGACCCCGTGGGCGAGGTGACCGTCGAGGGGGTCGCCGACGGTTCTGTGGCGCCGATCTACGCCGTGCCGGTGGCGGCTGGTCAGACCCTGACAGCCAGCTTGGAATCGTCGAGCAGCAACATCTATTTCAACATCAGCGACGCCGCCGACCACAGCGGCGCGGCCCTCTTCCGGGGCGAGGTCGAGGGCGAGGCGGCCAGCCTCACCGCCCCGCGCGACATGACCTATGTGCTGACGCCGTTCCAGCCGCGGGCGACCGCGCGCCGCGGGGAGACCGCGCCCTATCGCCTGACCGTGGCGCGGAACTGAGCCGCGGCCGGCAGGGGCGCGGCGCGTGGACTTTCTCAAGATCCTGCGCAGCTTCGAGGACTTCGTCTTCGAGGCGATCAGCTGGCTGATCTTCTATCCGCTCACCCTGTGGCGGATCGTGCGCCACCCCTTGCGGACCATGGACTATTCCGACGCCGAGCAGAGCCAGGAGGGCGAGGCGCGCTATGACGACGCCATCAGCCCACCCCTGGTGCTGCTGGCCACCCTGGTGCTGGCCAATATGGTGGGGGTGGCGCTCCATCAGCCGCCGCCGGCGGGGAACGGCGCCCTGCTGCACGCCATCGCCGCCTCGCCCCAGAACCTGGTGCTCTTTCGCTCCCTGATCTTCAGCCTCATCCCCCTGACCGCCGCGGTCACCCTCATTCGGCGCCGGGGGGAGCGCCTGAGCCGCGAGAGCGTCCGCGCCCCCTTCTACGCCCAGTGCTATCTGACCACGCCCTTTGCGGGGGTTATCTCCCTGGCCGGCATCTTCCTGCAGCAGGCGCCGGGCCCCCATCCGGCGGCCCTGGCGGCGATGGTCCTGGGCCTCGTCTGGTTCTTGGGCGCCCAGATGGCCTGGTACCGCAGGAAGCTGGCGATCGGCTGGGGCGTGGCGGCCTATCTGGCGGTCCGGGGCCTGGTCCTGGCCAGCCTGATCATGATCGCCGTCTTCATCCCCATCGCCTACATCTGAAGCCGGGCGGCGGCCCCGTCGGCGCCGCCGCCCGCCGCGCCCTAGAAGGTTTCGCCGACCATCTCTTCGCTCCTGGCCCAGAGCGCCGCGGCGTGGGCCGGATCAACGGCATAGGGGCGCACCCCGTCGCGGACGGTGAAGTCGCCGTCCTTCACCGGCGCTACGTGACAGTCCTCGCAATAGCGGGCGCCGACGGAATCGGCCGGCGCCACGAAGCCGGCCCAGACCGTGGTCGCCGCCCCCTGCGGGATCGTCTTCCACTGGAAGCCGGGTTGGTCGGCCGGGGCGTTGAGGTTTAGCCGGTCGACCAGGGCGTCCAGGTCTTCCTGGTTCAGGTGGCGGCCCAACTCGGTGTGAATGCCGCCGGGGTGGACGGCGGTCGCCCGCACGCCGCGGCTGCGGTGGCGCTGGTCGAAGCCGACGGCGAACAGGGCGTTGGCGGTCTTCGACCGGCCATAGGCGCCGAAGGGCGTGTATTCCGTGGTTCCGAAATTGGGATCGTCCAGGTCGACGTCGGAGAAGCGATGCCCGGCCGAGGACAGGACCACCACCCGCGAGCCCGGCTTCAGCAGGGGCGCGAGCCGGTTGATCAGCACGAAATGCCCCAGATGGTTGGTTCCGAACTGGGTTTCGAACCCATCGGCGGTATGGCCGAAGGGGGCGGCCATGACGCCGGCGTTGGCGATGATCACGTCAAAGGCCTCGCCCTTGGCCAGTAGGGTCTCAGCGCAGGTCCGCACGCTGGCCAGGCTGGCGAGATCGAGCTCGACCAGCTCCAGCCGGCCGCCGTTGGCCGCCTGGGCGCGGACCTCTTCGGTGGCCTGCTCGGCCTTGGCCAGGTCGCGGGCGGCGCCGACCACATGGGCGCCGCGGGCCGCCAGGACGCGGGCGGTTTCGACCCCAAGGCCTGCCGAAACGCCGGTGACCAGAACCCGCTGGCCCGAGAGGTCGAGGCCGGCCAGGACCTCGTCGGTGGTGGATGTGGCTCCAAATTGTCCGCTCATGGACCTATTCTCCGTTAGGAAGGGATCGTGTTCAGGGGTCGTCCGCCCATATTAAGCGGAGGCGACCTCCGGTAATATGCGGAGGCTTCCTCCGTTTACAAGGGGACCCCATTGAGCGAGCCGCCGGAAAAGCCGCGAAAGCTGCGCGCCGACAGCCAGCGCAACCGTGAGCAACTGCTGGCGGCGGCCAAGGCCGCCTTCGCCGCCAGCGGCCCCGAAACGCCCCTGGAGGACATCGCCCGCCGCGCCGGGGTCGGCATCGGCACCCTCTATCGCCACTTCGCCAGTCGCGAGGCCCTGCTGGCGGCGGTCTATCGGCGGGAGGTGGAGCAGCTGGCCGCCTCGGCCGTGAGCCTGCTGGCCGAGCGCCCGGCCGGCGAGGCCCTGGAGGCCTGGCTGCACCTGCTGGTGGACTATATGGCGACCAAGCGGGTGATCGCGCCGGTCCTGCAGGCCTCGGCCGGGGAGGGCGCCGAGGCCTATGCCAGCGGCGGCGCCGCGGTGAGCGAGTCGATGAACCGCCTGCTGGAGGCCGCCATCGCCGCCGGCGCGGTGCGCTCCGACATCGGCCCCCAGGACCTGTTCCGCGCCATGATCGGCTTCAGCTACGGCTATGAGCAGCCCGACTGGGAGGCCAGCGCCCGGCGGCTGATCAGCGTGCTGATGGCGGGGTTGCGGCCGTGAGGCCACTGGCCTCTCCCCAGGGGATCAGGCCGAAAGGCGATCCGGCTTGATCCGGAGGGTCGCGATCATCCCCTCCTTCGGCCACTGGTACTCGACCGAGCCTCGCAACTGACGAACCACGATGCGATCGAGCAGGCCGCCGCCATAGCCGGACGCCTTGGTGGGGGTCTCCACCGGTGGACCGCCGCGTTCTGTCCAGACAATCACCGCCTCGTCCTTCTGAACCGTGCAGGCCACGTCCAGCAACCCGGCGCTCGCCGAGAGCGCCCCATACTTGACCGAGTTGGTGGGCAGTTCGTGGATCACCAGCGCCAGAGACGTCGCAGCGGTCTCGCCGATTCTCATCCGCGGCGTCGCCACCCGAATTCGTCCGCTAAAGGCGCCCAGATCGTCATAGGGATTGAGCAGCACCGACAGGAGGTCGCCCAGCAGGGCGCCGTCCGCCGCTTGCCCGGGAACGGGCCGAACGAGGTCGTGGGCTCGGCCCAGGGCCGCGAGGCGGTGGGTCAGGTCGCGGGCCATGTCCTCCTTGGTCTCCGTCGAGCGCGAGGTGATGGAGGTGAGCGCCCCGGCGATGGTGATCAGGTTCTTGACCCGGTGGCTCATCTCGCCGGCGAGAAGCTCGTTGGCCTCTTCGGCCTGCTTGCGGCCGGTGACATCGAGAAACACGCCGTACATGACCCGTTCCTCGATGTCCTCGTCATCGCCGCGCCCCCGGGCCGATATCCAGCGCACGTCGTCCTCGACCAGAATCCTGAAATCGATCTCATAGGGGCCGACGATGCCGCGGGTGGCGCTGAAGGCGACCCGGACCCGGTCCCGGTCGGCCGGATGGATGTGGGCCGACAGGTCTTCAAAGGTCACGGCGGCGTTCCTGGGCACGGTCCACAGGTCGTAGCCGATCTCGTCCATGGTCAGTTCGTCAGTGTCGACATTCCACGCCCACAGCGCGACGCCGGCGGCCGTCACGCCGAGCCGAAGGTGTCTTTCATCCCACACGGTCGCGCTCGGCAGAGTCATAGGCGTTCATTCGGTGGTCCTTTCGGGACGAGCTTGCGCCACCTGACCGATAACGCGCGATGGGGCAACCGATGGTTTTTTGGCGGCCCGGCTGATGAAGCCCTCCGCGAAGGCGTTAGATGATGGACCTCGCCTCCTACCGGGGTAGCCTAGGAGGCTGAACGGAGTCGCTAGCCATGGGGTTCAGATTCAAGCGCCTGTCTCGCCTGTTTCCGCAGCTGCCAGACCCCCCATCGGCGGATGACGCTCGGGTCTATCTGCAGAACGCAAAGGGTTTTCGTCGGCTGCCTTTCGACCGATGGATTGACCGGCGGGTCAGGACCGAGCCGCGACGCCCGCCAAAAGTCCTGGAAGATTAGGCGCTCGCCGGAGGGTCGCGATCATCGCGGTGGCTTGGCTTTGACGGGCATGCCGGGCTAAGGGCCTCCCATGGCGAAAACCAACCAGAACCCCGAGTTCGAGATCAAGGTCGACGGGGAGGCCTATGTCTGGCGCATCCAGCGCCAGCCCCAATGGTCCAGCGACACGGCCGGCTGGCGCGGCATGGCGATCGCCGTGCGCCACCAGGAGGGCCAGCGCGAAGCGGTGGTGGAGTTTCCCCCCGGCCGCCAGCCCAAGTACGGCGCCCCGCAGCTCCAGCCCTCGCAGATCGGCACCGAGCTGGTGGCCCGGGCCATCGCCTCGGCCATCGGCGCCGGATGGGAGCCCCTGTCCCGGGGCAAGACCGTGACCATCGTCGTCGACGCCGAGGGTCGCTGAGCGTCTGCGGCTTAGATGATCGCCTTCAGGACACGGATGAGCACCGCGGCTCCCTCGGTAAACAGACGCATGAGCACCGCGGCTCCCACGATAAACAACAGGAACCATAGGAGCGGACGAGGGCGCTTACGCCGGCGAGGCCTTCGAGCTGAGTGCTTTTCGGGGCGCGCGGCCCGCAGGGGCGCCCAGTCGGCCGGCGCCTCCTCATCATTATAGACAAAGCCCGTATAGTGGCCGACCAGCTGCATGGGGACCTCGAAGACGTAGTCGACATCGTCCTCGCCCGCCTGCGCCTTGAGCGCCTTGGCCTCGAGGTCCGCGAGGATGGCCGGGGGCGTTCCTTCCACCGCCAGGGGATGGCCCTCGTCGTCCGGATCGTGCGTCACCGACCACTGAAGCTGGCCGCCGTGGTATCCGTGGGCCTCGGAATACATGACGATGGTGGACATCTCACATCCGACCGCCATCTGGTCGGTGGTGGCGGCGGCCTTAACGAGGTCATCGGCCAGGTCCAGGCCCTGTATGCTCGTCACGACGAACCAGCCCCCGGGAAAGGCGCGGCAGGCGAAGTCGCCAGAAAACATGTAGTCGGCCGGCGCATCGGGCATGGGCTCCAGCCCAAGCGCGCCCAGAACCTTTTCCTGCGAGGCGCCCTGCACCCCGATCCAAGCCGCCCTCATGGCGCCCCCCTTTAGCCCCCAGGATCCTGCGGAGTTGCGCCCGCGACCGCCGCGCCAAGCGCGAGCGTGGAATTGATATCAGCTCAAAGGCGGACGTCCAGAACAAAAACGGAACGGTCGGCTATCCCTACCGCCGCGCGGCCGCCCTTTGGGCGAAGACGCGGGTGACTTCGGCCATGTTTTCCGTGCCCCAGGTACAGAGGGGGACCAGGGCCTGGGCCAGGCTTAGGCCGAGCGGGGTGAGGCTGTAGTCCACCCGCGGCGGGACCTCCTTGTAATCGGTCCGCTTGATCAGATCGTCGGCCTCCAGCTCCTTGAGCTGCTGGATCAGCATCTTGTCGCTGGCGTCGCGGACGGCCCGCCGGAGCTCGCCATAGCGGGTCGGGCCGCCTTGGGCGAGGAAGTAGAGGATCAGCGGCTTCCACTTGCCAGCGACGACCCGCAGCGTCGCGTCGAGGCCGCAGGTGAAGCCGGGCAGGGTCGGGGTGCAGGTCGGGGTCGAAGAATCCTGGGACATTTTTAGGTACTTACCAAAAGGTGCATACTTGTCGATAGGTGGGCGCCTAGCCAGCTCTGTGCAACCTTAATCCAGGAGCACATTGTGAACAGACTTCAGGGCAAGACCGCGGTGATCACCGGCGGAGCGAGCGGCATCGGACTGGGCGCCGCCAGGCGGTTCGTCGAGGAAGGCGCCTTCGTCTACCTCTTCGGCCGACGGCAGGGGCAGCTGGACGCCGCAGTGGCCGAGCTGGGGGACCAGGCGCGGGCGGTGCAGGGCTCGGTGACGGATTTCGCCGACCTCGACCGGCTTTATGAGGCCGTGAAGGCCGAGCGCGGCGGGCTCGACATCCTGCTGGCCAATGCCGGCACGGGCTCGTTCGCGCCGCTGGGCGAACTGACGCCCGAGCAGTACGAACAGACCTTCGACGTCAATGTGAAGGGCGTGATCTTCACGGTGCAGAAGGCCCTGCCGCTGATGGGCGCGGGCGGGTCGATCATCCTCACCGGCTCGACCACGGGCGTGATGGGGACGCCGGACTTCAGCATCTACAGCGCCAGCAAAGCGGCGGTGCGCAACCTGGCGCGCACCTGGGCCCTGGACCTGAAGGGGACCGGTATTCGCGTCAATGTGCTGTCGCCGGGGCCGACCACCACCGAGCTGGCGCGGGAGGTGCTGGGCGACGAGGGCCTGGCGGCCATGGGCGCCTCGACCGTGCTGGGGCGGATGGGCGATCCGGCCGAGACTGGTGCGGTGGCGGCCTTCCTGGCCTCGCCCGACAGCAGCTTCATGACCGGCGGCGAGGTCTTCGTCGACGGCGGCCTGGCCCAGGTCTAGGGGTTCGACGCCCGAGGGTCCTGGTCATTTGACCGGAGCCCTCGGGCCTAGGCCCACAGGTCGCGGACGCAGCGTCCGGTGGAGGGCAGCTCGTCGAAGGTGTCGAGGCCGTCGAAATGATCGATGGGCAGGTCCGCCACCTCGTCCGGCGGCGCCAGCCTCAGATTGACCGCCATCCTGCGCCGGCCATCCGCCCGCGGGCGCAGGCCCCGCCAGGCGAGCACACAGGCGCAGGTCGGGCAGAACAGCATCTCCAGGGACGGGTCGTCCTTGGCGGGGCGACGGTAGGACGAAGTCGGCCCGCTGACCGCGATCCGCTCGTCCTCATAGTCATAGGCCCACAGGGTCCCATAGCGGCGGCACAGGGTGCAGTTACAGGCGGTGACGGAGCCCGGGTCCCCCTCCAGGGTCCAGCCGCTCCGCCCGCAATGGCATGATCCGGTCAGCATGAGGCTCAGGCCCGCAGGATCTTGGCCATCGCCTTGCCCCGGGCCAGCTCGTCGATGAGCTTGTCCAGGTAGCGGATCTCCCGCATCAGCGGATCTTCGATCTCCTCGACACGCACGCCACAGATCACCCCCTTGATGCTGGCCCGGGCCGGGTTGAGCGCCGGGGCCTCAGCGAAAAACGTCCGGAAGTCCGATTGGTCGGCCAGCTGGGCCGCGAAGGCCTCGGGGCTGAAGCCGGTGAGCCAGAGAATGATCTGGTCGACCTCGGCCTTGGTGCGCCCCTTGCGCTCGGCCTTGGCGACATAGAGCGGATAGACGCTGGCGAAGCTGGTCTTGTAGATGCGGTGTTCCGTCATGGGGCTGCTCGCAGGTCTGCGTCAGCGCATCATGCCCCGGTTTCGGGGAGATCAAAACAACGGGTGGCCGCCTCGGTCGCGCCTGGCGCGCCTGGACCTAGTCGTCGATCCCCGGACGCAGCGGGTCGCGGCCGTCCAGCCCCTCGATGTGTTGGCGTTGCTGGCGGACGCGGGCGCCGACGTCCTCCTCGCCAGCGCGATCGCGCTCGGGAGGCTCCGCGGGGCCAGACGAAGGGGGCGGGGTGTCGGGATCAGCCATGGTCGCTCCTTGCCATCGGGTAACCGACCGCGGCGAAGGCCGGTTCCCGCCAGCATCCGACGGGCGTCCCTAGGCTGGCGGGAAGGCCTCGAACTGCGGCAGCCCGTCGGTGATCTCGTGCCACGGGGCCTTCGAGCCCACGAAGATGTGCGCCGATGGCCGGATGGACGGCGGGTCGATGAGCGTCCCAAGGGCCACATGCACATAGGTCGCCTCCCGAACCACCGAGTACAGGAGTGAGCCACAGCAGTTGCAATGCACATCATGGGCGCCGCCATCGCCAAAGCGCATGACCTGGTCCTGGCCTCGCACGATGGTCAGCCTGTCGGTCGCGATGCCGGCGAACGGCTTGAAGGCGGACCCCGTGGCGCGTCGGCAGTTCGAACAGTGGCAGTTCAAGGCGTACTCAAAGGCGTCGGCGACGGCATATCCCACCTGCCGACACAGACATTCGCCCCGCAGATCGCCGACAGTATCAGCCATGGATCCTCCCGGAGGCTCGGCGAGGTCGGATCATGCCGCAAGCTGGGCGGCCCGCAAATCACCGGGTCTCATCCAGACTCGCCATGCCGCTGGCCGGCCAGGCTCAGACCGTCGGCACGGTGCCGCCGTCGATGACCACCTCCGTCCCATGGATGGTGGCGGCGCGGTCGCTGGCCAGGAAGGCGATCAGGTCGGCGACCTCGTCCGGCGTATTGGGCCGGCCGATGGGGATGCCGCCCAGCGCGCGCATCAGGTTCTGGCGGGCGGCGTCTGCGTCGCCGCCTTCGCTGGCCGCCAGCCGTTCGATCATCCGCGTGGCGGCCTCGGTCTCGGTGAAGCCCGGCGCGACGCTGAGCACGCGCACGCCCTTGGGGCCGAGCTCATTGGACAGGGCCTTGCTGTAGGCGCCCAGCGCCGCCTTGGCCGCGGCGTAGGCCAGGGTGGACTCATAGAGCGGCAGCCGGCGCTGGATGGAGGTGACGTGGACGATCACCCCATAGCCCTGGTCCTGCATGGCCGGGGCCAGCGCCCGGTCCAGCCGCACGGCGGACAAAAGGTTCAGGTTCAGCTCACCCACCCAATGGTCCTCGGTCAGGGCCGCAAAGCCGCCGCCGGGCGTCGTGGAGCCGCCGAGATTGTGGACGATGACGTCCACGCCGCCGAGCCGCTCCTGCACCACCCGCGCCAGCTCCGCCGCCCCGCTCGGATCGGCGAGGTCGACGCCGTGGAATAGGTCGGGCTGGGCCAGCTCCGCCGGCCGGGTGCGCGCGGCGCGGAAGACGGTGGCCCCGGCGCTCGCCAGCCGGTCGGCCACCGCCCCGCCGACGCCCTGCGTGCCGCCGGTCACCAGCACCCGGCGGCCGGTGAATTCGGCGCTCGAGGGCCTGGGCGTGATCTCCAGGGTCTGGATCAGGTCGCCGGCCAGGCGGAAGGCGTAGCGCAGGTCGGCGCGGCCGCCGGGGAAGGTCCCCGTCACATGGGCGGTCACCACGCCGCCGTCGGGGCTGGGCTCGAAGCTGCGCGGCTCGGCGCGGAAGCTGTAGAGCGCTCGGGCCTCGGCCGCCCAGGCGCGCACGGCGTCTCGGCCATGGTGGTCGCGCTGTTCGTCGCGGACGTGCGCGTCGGGCGCAAAGCCGGCGGCCAGCGCCTCGGCGTCATCGGCGGCGGCGGCGGCGAAATAGCGGGCGATGGGGGCGGGAAGCTTGATCATGGTCGTCGGGCCTCTGGGGTGGCGATACCCAGGATTTGGCGCTATACAGACGTCATGGCAAGAACCGACAAAATCGTAGGGTACTCACCTACAGGTAAGTTAGCCGACGTCACCCCCGACCTGGCGGCCACGGGGGTGGAGACGGCGTTCCGCATGCTGGAGGGCCGCTGGAAGATGGTGATCATCTTCCACCTCTTCGACCGCCAGGTGCTGCGGTTCTCCGAGCTGGAGCGCGCCATCCCCGGCGTCTCGCAGAAGATGCTGATCCAGCAGCTGCGGGACCTGGAGCGCGACGGCATCGTCGAGCGCCAGATCTACGCCCAGGTGCCGCCCAAGGTGGAATACCGGCTGACCGAATGGGGCCAGGCCATGTGTCCGGCCCTGGACTCGCTCTTGGAATGGGCCGCCCAGAAGCCGGCCCCGCCGGCAGACCCCGCGGGGGCCTGACGGCAAAGAGGCGGCCTCTTAGGCCAGTTCGAACTGGGCCACGCGCTTGCGCAGGATGGCCTCGGCGTCGGCCATGATCTTGTCGATCAGGTCCTTCACCGTCGGGATGTCGTGGATCAAGCCTGCGACCATGCCGCAGGACCAGCCGCCGGCGTCCATCTCCCCGTCGCGCATGATGGCCGGATAGACGCCCGCCACCTCCGGCGCGATATCGGCGAAGGTGATGGCGGCCCCCATCTCCTTCTCCTTGGCCAGCAGGCGCTCGACGCCCGCGTTCACCAGCACCCGTTCGGTGTTGCGCAGGGGCCGCATGATCAGCCGGGTGTCGAGCTCGCTGGCGTCCACCAGGGCCTGCTTCACATTGGGGTGCACAGGCGCCTCCTGGGTGGCGATAAAGCGGGTGCCCATATTGATCCCGTCGGCCCCCAGGCAGAGCGCCGCCGCCAGCGAGCGGCCATCGGCCATGCCGCCGGAGGCCAGGAAGGGGATCTCCAGCTCCTCGGCCGCCCGGGGCAGCAGGATGAAGTTCGGCACGTCGTCCTCGCCCGGATGGCCGCCGCATTCGAAGCCATCGACGCTGACCGCCGTCTCGACGACCTTGACGCCCGACTTGACGATGGCCTCGACAAAGCCCGGATAGTCCGGCGGCGTCACCGAGGGCAGGAAGGTCAGGTTCACCCCGAACGGCTTGTCGGTCATCCCCCGGCACCGGGCGATCTCGGCGGAGAGCTTCTCCGGCGTCCCCTGGGTCAGGCCGGTGATGATGCCAAGCCCGCCCGCATTGGACACCGCCGCGGCCATCTCGGCGAAGCCCACATAGTGCATGCCCCCCTGGACGATCGGATGCTCGACGCCGAGCAGGTCTGTGATGCGGGTCTTCATGGTCGGCTCCTCCCAGGGGGCTGTGTTTGTTGGGTCGGAGTCGTGCGCGGAATGGGGGACGTGTGCAAGGGTGGGGGCGTGGGGGGGGCGAATCAGGTTGAATTGGTGACAGCTCGACACGCTTTAGATGTGCTAGGCTCAGATATATAGGGGTCTAGAGGGCAGGCAGCGCATATGTATGTGTCGCGGGTTAGAGTTGAGAACTTCCGGAATTTCCGAAGCCTAGATGTCGCGCTCGGAGGCAACATTGTCGTTGTCGGCGAGAACCGGGTGGGGAAGAGTAATCTTCTCTTCGGTCTACGCTTGATCTTCGATCCATCGCTTCCCGATAGTAGCCGGCAGCTTGGTCTCGCTGACTTTTGGGACGGACTTGAAGAGATTGCCGCGGAAACCACCATAACGGTCTCCGTGGAGATCAAAGAATTCGAGGAAGACCTCGACGTCCTAGCTGTGCTGACCGACTATCGCCTCGACGACGATCCGGACACCGTCCGCCTTACATATCAACTGCGGGCTCGGCCCGGTCTCGACCACGCCCCGGCTAGTGATGATGATTTTTCTTTCGTCTGCTTCGGCGGCGAGGACGAAGCTAAGCGCTTCGGTCATGATCTCAGGCGGCGCATCACGATGGACCTGCTGCCGGCGCTTCGGGATGCCGAGGGTGATCTCGCTGCATGGCGCAGGTCGCCGCTTCGTCCCCTTGTTGAGGACGCGTTCATCGGCATCGACAAGGACGCGCTCAAAGAAATCGGAAATAAAATCGCGGAGGCAAGCGCTGCTGCAATCGACTTCGACGAGGTCAAGACGCTCGAGGCCAGCATTGCGGAGTTGTTTTTAGCAATGGCAGGATCGAAGCAGGATGTGCATCCTTCGCTTGGATTCAGCGCGACCGACGCCACCCGAATCAATAGGCAGATCCGGTTACTGATAGATGAGGGGCGGCGCGGCGTCGCCGACGCCAGCCTCGGCTCGGCGAATCTCATCTTTCTGACGCTTAAACTGCTCGATCTGCAGCGCTTGATCGCCGCCAACAAGCGCGACCAGTCATTGCTCGCGATCGAGGAGCCGGAAGCACACCTCCATCCGCACCTTCAACGCTTGGTCTATAAGCATCTGTTCGAGACGATCGTCGATTGTGAAGACGATGCCGATGGGGACGATCACAGGGAAGCGACCGGGCCGCTTTCAGTTGTCCTGACCACCCACTCGCCGCATATCGCAAGCGTCGCGCCGCTGGGATCTCTCCTGCTGCTCCGGTCACACCCGAACGAGGGAACGAAGGGGTATTCGACCGCCGCAGCGGACTTCACCAAAGCCGACACCGAAGATCTCCAGCGCTATCTCGATGTCAGCCGGGCGGAAATAGTCTTCGCGCGAGGCGTTATCCTCGTCGAAGGCGACGCAGAGCGGTTTCTGATCCCGACATTTGCGGATGAAATGGGCCTCTCGCTCGACGAGCATGGGGTGTCAGTTTGCTCGGTCGCGGGCACAAATTTCCAGCCCTATGTGAAACTCCTCTGCGCCTTGGGAATCCCGTTCTCGGTCATCACCGATTATGACGAAATCGACGATAAACCCCGTGCATACAATCGGGCCCTCAAGCTGGTTCGGATCATCAACGATGCCGCTGGCGGTGACGATACCGACGCGGTTATCAAAGCCATCATGGATAAGGAAACCTGGATCGAGGCATTCGCCGAAGTCCAGAAGTTCGGCATCTTCGTGAACTGGAGCACTCTGGAGACCGAACTTTTTCAGGGGGACTACGCTCAGGAGATGATCGACGCTCTACGCGAGCATAACTTCAGCTCCGCGCGCAACAAGATTCTTGATATGTGGGAGAAAAAGCCGAAAGATTTCGAAGCTACAGAATTACTCAAGATGATCGAGCAGATGGGAAAGGGCAGGTTCGCTCAGAGATTGGCGACGCGCGCATCCGGAAAGCCTGTGCCTGAGTATATTGCGGATGCAATCGATCATGTCATCAGTCTCGTCTGATCGGGCTCTATATCTTAAGGCGGCTGAAGATCTCAGCCCCAATGAGAAGCAGTGGCTGGCTTATGAATCGACGGGCCATTGCGTGTTGTTGGCTGGTCCTGGGAGCGGCAAGACCAAGACGCTGACGGTTAAGCTAGCCAGAATGCTCAGCGAGGATGTCGATGAGCCGCGCGGTATCGCCTGTATTACCTATAATAACGAATGCGCGCGCGAACTTGAGACTCGGTTGGAGGCCCTCGGCATCGCGCCCGGTGGGCGAGTCTTCATCGGAACCGTTCACTCATTCTCACTCACACAAATTCTGCTGCCCTACGCCAGGGTGGCGGGGCTGGGCTTACCTGACGAATTTACGGTGGCCACCCGGCAGCAAGCCCGAGCGGCGTTAGCCGCCGCTCATGCCAAGGTCATAGGTGGGCCGGAGAATCCGCAGAACTGGGACATGCGGCTCGGCCGTCATCGGCGCAGGTTCCTCAATCGCGAGCGGCCGGAGTGGAAGTCGATCGATCCGCAGCTAACCGAGCTGGTCGAAACGTATGAAGCCGAACTTCGCGCACTCGGGCTGATCGATTTTGACGATATGCCGCTCATCGCGGTGCGCGCCCTTGCGGACAACAAATGGCTTCGGAAGGCGATGGTGGCGAAATATCCGATCCTCGCCGTCGACGAGTATCAGGACTTGGGCCTTGCGCTTCACGGCATGGTAATGGGCCTCTGCTTCAGCGCGGGCATGCGGCTGTTCGCGGTTGGCGATGTCGACCAGTCAATCTATGGCTTCACTGGCGCGACGCCAGAGCATCTACTGCGGCTGTCTGAGCGCGATGATGTCGAAACGGTTCGACTTGGCCTCAACTATCGTTGCGGATCGCGGATCGTCAGTGCGTCCGAGTATGCCCTCGGGGAGGCGCGTGGCTATCAGGCACCCAATGGTGCTCATGAAGGGACGATCTTCTTCCACCCCTGCGTAGGCGGCTATGCCGGGCAGGCAAGACATCTGATCGAGGCCTTGATCCCGGAAATCCGCGAGCGTCGGCCCAACATCAATCTCGGCGAAATCGCGGTGCTCTACCCAGCGGCTTTTCTTGGCGATGAGGTCGCCAATGCGGCTGCGGAACACGGCTATTCGGTGATACGGACTGATGGCAACGCACTGTATCCGCGTGGCAGTAGGCTGATGCGATGGCTGGAGCAATGTGCCATGTGGTGCTGCGGAGGCTGGCGCTCAGGGGCGCCCCGGCTGGCTCGCGTGGTGAGCGAAGGCTCTAGGCTGTTCCATGAAGCTATAGCCGATGAGGATGAGCGGCTCGTCTTCCAACGCGACCTCACTGCAGCGCTATGGGATCGACGGGATGAGGCGCTCAGCCTCTACGAGTGGCTGACAGCTCTGCGCGATAACATCATTCGACCGCGGGTCGATCTCGGTCGGTCACTTGCTGACGAATACGGTGTGCTGGGCGATTTCCTGATGCGTATTGGTCCCGCCGGCGATGTTGATGATTTTCCCCTGGCCGAGTTCGCCGGCATCGGCAGCGGCCTCGACCGCATTAATCTCTCGACGCTGCACAGCGCCAAGGGGCGCGAATTCGATGTCGTAATTCTGTTCGGCGCGGAGGAAGGCCGGTTGCCGCGCAACAACCCTACGCAGAACGACCTCCGCGAGGCGCGACGTCTTTTCTATGTCGGTTTCACGCGCGCGAGGCATGAGATTCATCTCATGCACGGACAGCACAACCCGTCACGCTTCGTGTCAGAAGTACGGGAGCGCCTCGAGGGCGAATAACGCCAGTGGGCCCCATAATTTCTGCTGGCGAGCCCAAGGCCAATCCCAAGTCGAAAAGGGCCGGCTTTCGCCGACCCTTCTGCAATCTCTCAGACCTAACCCGACCGCCTTACGCCGCCGGCTGAACCCCGGCTTCGGAGAGCCATTCGAGGATCTTTTGCTTGGGCATGGCGCCGACCTTCATGGAGGACATCTGGCCGTCCTTGAACAGCATCATGGTCGGGATGCCGCGGACGCCGTAGCGCGACGGCGTGGTCGGGCTGTCTTCGATGTTCAGCTTGGCGATGGTGACCTGGCCGGCCAGGTCGTCGGAGATCTGCTCCAGCGCCGGGGCGATCTGCTTGCAGGGGCCGCACCACTCGGCCCAGAAGTCCACCAGGACCGGGCCTTGCGCCTGCAGCACGTCTTTCTCGAAGGAGTCGTCGGTGACGGTGACGGTGCTCATGGGAAGCTCCTTTTGCGGTCCGGCCACAACGCGCGCCGGCCGCCTCTTGATCAGCGATGTAAGGCCCTGAGGCCGGCCGATCAACTCCTCGACCGGAGATCGGCCAGGGCCTGGGCCATCAGGAATTCTGGCACCGCCATCAGCTTCGGACCATCGGTCCACACCAGGGCGGCTTCGATGGCCCGGCCGGGGAAGACCTCGGCCAGCACCGCGGCATAGAGCGCCATCTGGCGGAGATAGGCCGGATCGGCGTCCTCTATGCGGGCCGGCGAGGGGCGGTTGGTCTTGAAGTCGGCCACCAGCACCCGGTCGGGGCGCACCACCAGGCGGTCGATGCGGCCGGAGATCTTCAGGCCCTGCGGCAGGGCGGCGGCTGCGCCGGCGATGGCCACCTCGGCCCGGCCGTCGGCGGCGAAGACCTCGGCGAACTGGGGATCGGCCAGCACGGCGAGCGCCGCGCCCGCCATCTCGGCCCGCTGGTCCTCGGTCAGGTCCGGCTCGCGGGCGAGGATGGCTGTGGCTGCGGCGTCGCGCTCGGCGAGGGCCAGGTCGGGCAGGATCTGCAACAGCCGGTGGATCAGCTCGCCCCGGCGGA